>DATEZE010000254.1:0-3691 GCA_035255845.1 Burkholderiaceae bacterium
GCGCGCATCAGCTTGCCTTCGAGTCGGTGTATCGCGTTCTCGATGTCGCGCTGGCTCTTGCGCGCAGAACGCGGCAGCCAGTCGTTGGCGCGCAGTTCGTCCAGCATCGCACCGCGCACGCGCTGCGACGCATACACCTCGAACTGCGTGCCCTGCGATTCCTCATAGCGGCAAATGGCGTCCATCAGTCCCATCATGCCGGCCTGGATCATGTCGTCGAGTTCGACGTTTGCCGGAAGCTTCGCGACCATCTGGTGGGCAATACGACGCACCAGTGGCGTGTACTGGCGCACATAGTCGTGACGCTCGAAGAGTCGCGGCGTTGTGTAGCTGTACAGGAAGGCTTCGTTCTTCACGACCCACCTCGATGATCCGATGAGTCGCATTCTTCGGGCTCGCGCCGCGCGCGAAGCAACGAATATCGGCGCGAACTTGGGACATTTAAGGGGCGCACAACGCGATTTCTATTCGCATAAGTCGTTCGGATGAAAAGCGTCGACCGCTCGTCGGATCGATGTGAAATGCGGCGTGTTGCATGGCCTTTCTGGCAGCCGCCTTGCTCAAGGCGCGATCTGCGCCGGCCGATTCTCAGCAGTGACGCATCCACGAACCGCTGCCATGACACGCGCAGAACTGATGAAGCAACTTGCCGAGATCGCCACTCGACCACTGATCGAGCACAAGCACCAGTCGGCGGTGCAGGAAGCGCCGCCGCCTGCGGTGCGTGAACTCTTCGTCTGGTTCGAGGACACCTCGGCGCGTGCGATCGACGGCCGTCGTGGCATCGCAGGGCTGCCGGAATCGCTGTTGCCACTGGCCGCCGGGCTGCGCGTGGTTGAGCGTCGGTTCGCCGAGGGCCACATGCATCTGTTGTGTGCAGTCCGCCTGGCGTGCCGCGGTGAGTCCGCCGAACGCATCGCGTCGCTGTACACGGCGGCACTCTCGGTCGGCACGGTGGCCTGGGTCGGCACCGGAGCGCAGTACGAGCGCGCCTGGACCGAGATGTACGGCCAGCGACTGCTGGCGCGTCCGGCTGCCCACTAGAAAGACCTAGCGGCGCTTCGCGTCGGCCCGCTGCGGCAACGTCCGTCGCGCCTCCCGTTGATATCTGGAGTTGGCGCGCCAACTCGGGCGTGACGCCTACCCGGTCGTACGCCGCGTCTCGGACTTCTCCGCCGGCAGCGCGACGCTACCGATGAGTTGCTGCAGGCCGTTGCGGACCGCCGCCGTCAGACCGACGAACTCACATCCGATCCGTTCGGCATCGCGGTCACCGACCAGCGCTTCGATGTGGCGCACGCGCAGCGTGACCGTTACCCGTCGCCCGCTGGACGTCTGGATCTGACAGTCTTCGAGGACCCGGTCGACCGTGAACAGTGAGCGGTCGCAAGGCCCCTGCAGCGCCAGTCCGCCAAGGCCGATGTCGCTGACGCGTAGCGCAACGGTGTGCACCGAGCCTGGGGCACGCGGCACGTGGCACAGTAGTGCGGGCGTCTTCACACGGAGCGAAGAGCGGCGTTGCAGCCGCAGCATCTCCTGCGGCAGCGGGAGGCGAAACGCCGCACCGTTGGGCGTCAATGCCTGTGCGCGCCCCATGCGGAACTGCAGCTTGACGCTGTCGACGAAGCCGACCATCACCAGCGCGTCAGCACCGGCGATCGCCTTGCGGCCGAGTGCGTCCACCGTAAGGTCCACGATCAGTTCATCGGCGCCGGCATGCACGTCGAGCACGCTGCCGACGGCGAACGCCGTGTCGCTGCCGTAATACAAAGTCACCAGCAGATGCTGATCGCGCAGTTGGCGCAGCGCCGAGACGATTTCGACCCGCGAGCGCACGGTGAACCGGGCCAGTGACGGCGACGCCGGTTCCGGAAAGGGCGATGTCATGCCCATTTCGGTCTGGTTCTCCGGAACAATCCTTTGACGACGCCCTGCGCCGTCATCGATTCGCGACAGGGTCGGAGCCCCGGCCGCCAAGCAGCGTCTGCAGCCGGGCGAGCCAGGGTTCCGCAAGATCGCGGACCTCGGCGTCGTCGGCCAGCATCGCGCGCATCAGCGCCAGTTTCTGGCGGCGGCCAATCGGCGTTGTGCCGGCTGCGTGCGCTCGCTTCAGGGCCAGGATCAGCGCGCGACACGCCTCCTCTTCGCGGGCAACTTCATCCCAGTCTTCGCGACGCGCAGCATCCAGCATGCGGTGGCTGGAAGCCGCGATGGCTTCATAGTGGCCGATCGCCGCACACCGTTCGGCGTTCGCGTCGTGTCCTTCCTCCGGGGGCATCCTTTTCCTTGCTTCGGTGTCCATGGCCACGACAAACACTGTAGCGACGGCCTGTCATCCGGCATCGACGAAGTGGGCGGTCAAAAATCTCTCTTTTCAGAGCGGTGGGCGCGGCAACCGCCGCCCTCCGGGCGGCCCGACGCCTGATTCGTCCCACGCAACAGCACGTGCAGCTGTAGGAAAAACACCGACACGGCAGCGCGCGCTGCGCCGACACGGCGCCGGGAACTGGTCCGATTCAGCCCGGACGCGGCCGTTCGCACAATGGCACCACTTCGCAACCAATCAACGCCCGCCAAAGCGGGCACCCAGGGGAGGGACCAAATGAGCACCATCGCACCCAGCAACGAACAACTGCTCGCGGAAATCCGCGAGGCCAATCTCGCCTACCTAGTGCTGGCGCAGCACATGATCCGCGCCGACAAGGCACAGGCGCTCTACCGCCTGGGCGTCTCGGAAGAAGTCGCAACCATCATCGACCAGCTCTCGCCGGCACAGCTGATGAAGATCGCCGGAAGCAACCAGCTGATTCTGCGCTTCCGCTTCGACGACGACATGGTCTGGAATCTGCTGACCAGCCACAGCAAGAGCAAGTCGACCGCCGCCGGCGCCGCCGTCGCCGGCCTGCACGCCAACATCGTGATGGCGGGCCAGCTGGCCGACGTCACCGTCTGATCATCACCGCGCGGGGGAGCTGAGTCATGCGCATCAAGAGCATCGTTTCCGAGAGCCGCCAGATCCAGCGCGCGATTGCGTTGATCAAGCTGGGCGCGCGCCTGCAGGTGCTGGAGTCCGAGACCGATCTGTCATACGAGCGCCTGCTGCGCTTGTACAAGGAAGTGCAGGGCGAGTCCCCAGCACGCGGCATGCTGCCATTCTCGACCGACTGGTTCATGACCTGGCAGCCGAACATCCACTCGTCGCTGTTTTTGAATATCTACGAGTACCTGGACAAGAGCAGCGAGCTGGAAGAGATCGACGCGATCATCAAGGCTTACGAGCTCTACCTCGAGCAGATCCGCGCGCAGGGCCTGGAGCCGCTGCTGTCGGTGACGCGCGCCTGGCGTCTGGTGAAGTTCGTCGACGCCGGCATGGTGACGCTGACACCCTGCTGCAAGTGCGGCGGCAAGTTCGTCACGCACACGTTCGAATTGACCAAGGACTACATCTGCGGCCTGTGCGAGCCCCCGGCCCGCGCCGGCAAAGGCAAGGCACAGATCACGACCGCTCCCGCCGACGAGACATTGCACTGATTTTCCTGCCGTCGGGCAACCGACGGGTGCCGGCGGAGGCCACGGCCGCCGGCTAAGTACGAGTGGCATCCTTTCCTCCGCTATTTGGCCCGGGCAACCGGGCCATTTTTTTGGTGTCGCTCCTCCGGCAGGCGGCCCCTGCGCGACCGCACGCGCACTG
>DATEZE010000255.1:0-10577 GCA_035255845.1 Burkholderiaceae bacterium
GGGCCGAACAAGGAGTCGATCAACGATGCGCGCTTTGAACTGCCGGCATTCGACCGCCTGTTCCAGCAGCAGCGCGTGTTGCCCGATGGCCTGGAGCGCCTCGCAGTGTTGCGCGAAGCCGGCCGCCTGATGACGGCCTACATGCCGTACCTTCTGCACATGAGCCGAATCAACGTCGACCTGTGCCAGCCCTGGGTGATCGGCTATCGCAGGCATCCGTTCACCGCACGCAACTGGCTCTGGATCGACGTCGACCCGGCGCTGCGCTTTGCCCGCGAGAGCTGATGCTGGCCCGCATGCTGCGCGTCAGCGCCGGCCTGGAACTGCTCGCAGCCGCATTGCTCGCTTACGCATTAATGCAATTCGGGATGTCGGCGGCGCCCGCGGTGTTGCTCGCCCTGCTGCTGCCGGTCGCGGTGCATGCGGTGCCGCTGGCGATCGAATTCGTTACCGGCGCGATCGTCGATCGACGCCCGGTCGCGCGCCTCGGTCCGTGGGCGCTGGCGCGCGTCTGGCTGAGCGAGACCGCGCGCGCGTTGCGCGCGTTCAATATCGACCAGCCCTGGCGCGCCGACTTTGCCGAGCCCGCGATCGTTCCGGACTCCGCAAGGCCCGCAGTGCTGTTCATCCACGGCTACATGTGCAACCGCGCGACCTGGCGCCCGTGGCTGATCGATCATGGGCTGGCGCGGCGCTGGAACTGCGCCACTGTCAACCTCGAGCCTGTCTATGCGCCGGTCGATCGCTATACCGAGCTGATCCACGCGGCGGTGGAAAGGCTGCTCCGCGCCACCGGCGCCGAGCGCATCACTCTGGTTTGCCACAGCATGGGTGGCCTCGTCGCCCGCGCTTATCTGCGGGCACACGGCCACCATTCCGTCGCCCGCGTCGTGACGATCGCCACGCCTCATCACGGCACGCTGTTCGCGCGCTTCGGCAAGGGGCACAACACGCGCCAGATGCAGCTTGCGTGCGAGTTCGTGCGTCGCCTCGCAGAGAGCGACGAACCCGTGGAATTCGTCTGCTTCGCGAGCCAGCACGACAACCTGATCGTTCCGCGCGACAACCAGGTCCTGGAATGCGCCGAAGCCATCTGGTTCGAACGCATCGGCCATCTCGCAATGACGGATAACGATCAGGTGTTGAACAGACTCATCGAAGTGGTCGAGCGTCCTCTGCCTGAAGCTCACGCCCAAGGCACACGCGAGAAAGCCGCCGCAGCCAGCAGTTGATCCCGGGCCGCGCGCACAGCCGCTCCGAAGAGCGGCCCGCTAACTAATCCGCTCCGAGTGCACGTGCGATCGGTAAAGCCGATCGCGTACACGAGCAGCGCCCACTAAAAATGTATTCCCCGCATTAGGTTCGCGAATGCGATCTGGTCGGCGCTCGCCTTCGCCTTTTCGCCTTCCTTCGCACCCTTGGCGGCGTCCGAGTCGGGGAACATGCGGAAGGTCGTGTTCATCATGATCTGCGCGACGCGCGGCGCGAGCGCGTGCAGTGCCGCACCGAAGTTGCCCAACCGTGTGGTGATGCGCACTGGCTTGTCGACAATCGCCCGCACGATCATGTCGCCGGCTTCCTCGGGCGAAAGCGTCGGCACGTTCTGGTACAGCTTGGTCGGGGCGATCATCGGCGTGCGGACCAGCGGCATGTTGATCGTCGTGAACTTTATTCCGACATCGGCGAACTCCGACGACGCGCAAGCGGTCCACGCGTCGAGCGCCGCCTTCGACGCCACGTACGCCGAAAAACGCGGCGCGTTAGTCAGTACACCGATCGACGAGATGTTGATGATCTGGCCGCGCCGCTTCGCCGTCATATGCGGCAAAAGCCCCATCGTCATCCGCAGAGCGCCGAAGTAGTTCACCTGCATCGTGCGCTCGAAGTCGTGATAGCGGTCGTAGCTTGACTCGATGCCGCGCCGGATCGATCGTCCGGCGTTGTTGACGAGAAAGTCGGCGCCACCGAAGGTCTCAACGATCCACGCGGTGGCCTTGTCGACGCCTTCGTTGCTGGCGAGATCCGCCGAATGCGTGACCACCTTACCGCCGTTTTCATTGTCTCCGAGCCCCGCCTCGATCTCCTTCTTTGCCGCTGCGAGTTTCTCGAGATCGCGCGCGATGATGACCGTGGTCGCGCCCGCCTGCGCGATCTTGTGAGCAGCGGCCAGGCCGATACCGGAAGAACCGCCGGTGATGACGACCACCCTTCCCTGCACCTGCCCCTTCAGCGTGCGGTCGATGAAGAGATCGGGATCGAGGTTGCGCTCCCAGTAATCCCATAGGCGATAGGCGTAGTCCTCGAGGCGAGGACAGACGATGCCCGTGCCCTTGAGTGCAGCTGTGGCCTCGCGCGCGTCGAAACGCGTCGGATAGTTGACGAAGCTGAGCATGTCGTCCGGCAGGCCGAGGTCCTTCACTACGGCGTTCCTGATGCGCCGCACCGGCGTCAGCGACAGCAGACCTTTCCTGACACTGCCCGGGATGAATCCCACCAGCGCCGCATTGACCCTCAGCGAAAACTGCGGCGCGTGCGCGGCCCGCGCGAAGATGTTGAGGACGTCGCCGATGCGGTACGGCGTCGGATCGACGATATGAAACGCCTTCTTGTTGCCTTCCTTCGCGTGGGCGATGTGGTCGACCGCGTCGACAACGAAGTCGACCGGCACGATGTTGATCCGGCCGCCCTCGATGCCAATCGCCGGCATCCACTGAGGCAACAAACCGCGCATCCGCTGGATTAACTTGAAGAAATAATATGGACCGTCGATCTTGTCCATCTCGCCGGTCTTGCTGTCGCCCACCACCATCCCTGGGCGGTAGACACGCCACGGCATCTTCGATTCCTTGCGGACAATCTTCTCCGAGTCGTGTTTGGTGGCGAAGTACGGATGCTCGAGGTTCTCCGCCTCGTCGAACATGTCCTCGCGGAACATGCCCTCGTACATCCCGGCCGCGGCGATCGACGACACGTGCTGGAAGATGTCGGCCTTGATCGCGTTGGCGAGCGCAACTGCGTTCTTCGTGCCGTCGATGTTGGCAACGATCTGGCTCTCGGCGTCAGCCTTCAGGTCGTACACCGCGGCGAGATGGAAGAAGTGCTTGACCTTGCCCGTCAGTTTCTTCTGGTCCACCTTGGAGACTCCGAGCAGCGGCTTGGCCAGGTCGCCAACGACAGCGACGGCGCGCTCGGCGGAGGTTTCCCAGTATTCGAGCAGCGCCGGAACCTTGTCGAGGCTTTCCTTCCGCACGAGGAAGTACACCGTCGCGCCGCGGCGCGCAAGCAGCTTCTTGACCAGGCGCTTGCCGATGAACCCGGTGGCGCCCGTGACGAAATACGTCATCGGATGTCTCCTCCAGCAGGGTGTTGGCTGTACGAATCTCGCGGCAGTGTAGCGCCGACATCACAACGCCTAGAGCCGAGGCTCTATGCAGTTTGTTGTGCCTGACGCGCGCCGACTCCTAGACTTCTCCATCATCCGTGAAACCCATAGCGAAGGAGTCGATATGGTCAAGAAGCTCAAGGCAATGGCGGAAAAACAGTCGAGCGAGAGCCACCTGCGAGCTGCCGTGAAAGACTCGGCGCAGGAAATCTGGCTTGCGGGACTCGGTGCCTTCGCCAAGGCACAGGAAGAGGGCCAGAAGGTATTCAAGGCGCTGGTGCGGGAAGGCACCAGCATTCAGACGCGGACGATGAAGGTCACCGAAGATAAGGTCAACGACGTGACGGCAAAAGTGACGAAGGTTGCAGCCGGGCTGCAGAAGCAGGCCAATGGCACCTGGGACAAGCTTGAGACGGTATTCGAGGCCCGCGTCGAGCGTGCGCTGACCCGTCTGGGTGTCCCGACCAACAAGGAAATTGCGGCACTGACGAAGCGAGTTGAGGAACTGACCCGTAGCGTCGGAACACTGACCAAGGGGCGTCCCGCGAAGGCGGCCGCACGCCGCTCCAGCAAGGCGGCTTGACGCTCCGCTGCAGTCGCTGGCCGCACGTACGCGGCTGCTGCTCTCATCGTCCCTCGCCCGGGTCCCCGCTCGGCGCCGGGCTTATCCGCAGCACCGGGGACGGGCTGATAGCCCTGCCCGGATCTGCGCGATGACTGGTCGCACCACTTTGGCCACGACCCGCGGCGCACGCCGGCGGCTATGGAACGGCCCACGGGTCGCCCCGCGATGACTCGTCGACGCGTGACACGGCAACGCACACACGTCGGTCTCGCCCTCGCCGGCGGCGGGCCGTTGGGAGCAATCTACGAAATCGGCGCACTCGCCGCGCTGTCCGAGGCGCTCGAGGGCATCGACTTCAATGATGCCGACGTCTATGTCGGCGTGAGTGCAGGCGGCTTCATCGCCGCGGGACTGGCCAACGGCATCACGCCGCACCAGATGTCGCGCTTGTTCATCGAAGGCGAGAAGAGCGCCGACCGCTTCGAGCCGTCGATCCTGCTGCGGCCGGCATTCCGCGAATACACAAAGCGCCTGGCCTCGGTGCCGCAGCTGGCGCTCAGCGCTGCGTGGCACTACCTGCTCGGCGCCAGCACGATCATGAGCGCCTTCGAGCGGCTCGGTCGTGCGATACCGACCGGCGTATTCAGCGGCGACGAAGTCGATCGCTACCTGTCCGGCGTGTTCAACCAGCCGGGCCGCACCAACGACTTTCGCGAGCTGAGTCGCAAGTTGTACCTCGTCGCGACCGACCTCGACACGGGGTCCTCAGTCGCCTTCGGGACCGATGATGTCAGCCATGTGCCGATCTCGCGCGCAGTCCAGGCCTCCGCCGCCCTTCCCGGCCTGTTCCCGCCGGTGGAGATCGATGGTCGCTATTTCGTCGACGGCGCGCTGCGCAAGACGCTGCACGCGTCGGTCGCGCTGAATCACGACATCGACCTGCTGGTGTGCGTCAATCCGCTAGTGCCGTTCGATGCAAGTCCGCATCACCGCACGCGCGACCGTGAGCACCAGATGGACAAGCTGGTGGAAGGCGGACTGCCGGTGGTACTGGCACAGACCTTTCGGTCGATCATCCACTCCCGACTGGGCGCCGGACTGGAGCGCTACAAGACGGCATACCCGAACACCGACATTCTGCTGTTCGAGCCGAACCGTGCGGATGCCGACATGTTTTTCACCAACCTGTTCTCGTATTCGAGCCGACGCCGGCTGTGCGAGCACGCCTACCAGAAGACGCGCGAAGAGCTGTGGAAGCGCCGCCATCAGTTGGCCCCAGTGCTCGAGCAGCACGGCGTGACGATCCGCACCGACGTACTGCGCGACCACAAGATGACGCTGGTGAAGAGCCTGCGCCGCAGCCGCGGCGTTTGGCTCGAGACCGCATCGACGGCCGCCACCCGCCTGCTGACGCACACGCTCGACGATCTCGAACGCTGGCTGCGCTACGCAGGAGTGCCGACCTAGAGCGCGGGATCGCTGCGCTATCCTTGCGGCCGAGCCCAACGGCTGTCGATACGCGCCGACCCATGGAACGCAAGCCGCCGCGCCGCACGCGCGAACGCATCCTCGAGCTTTCGCTGCGGCTCTTCAACGATTTCGGCGAGCCCAACGTCAACACGACGCTGATCGCCGAGGAGATGAATATCTCCCCGGGCAACCTGTATTACCACTTCAAGAACAAAGACGACATCATCAACTGCATCTTCCAGCAGTTCGAGCGTGAAATCGACAAGCTGCTGGCGCTGCCCACCGAGCGCGAACCCAATGTCGAGGATGCGTGGCTCTTCCTGCACGTACTGTTCGAGCTGATCTGGAAGTACCGCTTCTTTTACCGCGACCTCAACAACCTGCTCGCGAACAATCGCACGCTCGAGATCAAGTTCAAGCAGCTGCTCACGCAGAAGGTGCAGGTTGCCCGCGGCCTGTGCGAAGGGCTCGCCAAAGCCGGCGAACTGCAGGCGGATCGACGCGAGATCGATGCTCTCGCGACGAACATGGTGGTCGTCGCCACCTACTGGTTGTCTTACTCCTACGTGCTCGACCCACGCCGCTTCAACGAAGCTGAAGTGGTCGGAGCGGCACTGCAGCGGGGCTGCTATCAGGTGATGGCCCTGACCGCGCCGTACCTGACCGGCCAGTCTCGCGCGCTGTTCGAACAGCTCGCCACTGAGTACCTGAAGGACTGACGAAGGAGAAATTATGGCCAAGGCGTGGGCGAAGTTTCCCTACTCTGACAAGAAGTATCAGTACACCGCGGCCACGCTCAAGAAGGCCTGGGAGCGCCTGCACAAGGGCGACGCGGAACCCTTTCCGAAGAGCGACACGGTGGTCAATGCATGGCTCTCCTTTCACGCCGGCGAATTCCAGAAAGCCACCGAGCTGGGGCTGAAAGCCGGTGCCGACGGCACCAACGTTGCCAACAAAGCGCAGGCGATCTACGCCAACTACCTCGAGGAAAACGACAAGCGCAAACTCGAGCTGTTCCTGGAGGCGGCCGAGCGGGCCGAAGCACTGCAGAGCAGCGCACCGAAGAACCCGAATGCCTACTACTGGCAGGGCTACGCGCTGGGCCGCTATGCCCAGGGCATCTCGGTCGTCAAGGCGCTGACACAGGGCATAGGCGGTAAGGTCAAGACGGCACTCGAGACGGCGATCAAGCTCGCGCCGAAGCACGCCGATGCGCATATTGCGCTGGGGTCTTATCACGCCGAGGTGATCGACAAGGTCGGCGCGATGATCGGCGGGTTGACCTATGGCGCCAAGAAGGACGCCGCACTGAAGAATTTCCAAACGGCGCTCAAGCTGGCGCCCGATTCAGCCATTGCGCGAATCGAGTACGCCAACGGCCTGGTCATGCTCGAAGGCAAGAAGGCGTTGAAGGAGGCCGAGAAGCTTTATAGCGACGCCGCGGCCTGCGAACCGCTCGACGCAATGGAGCGGCTCGATCTCGAGGTCGCGAAGTCGGAGCTCGAGGACTAACGACAGCGGCGCGGCGTTCATGCCGCAATTCAGGCTCCGTTGCGCGCGCTCCGCTTCTGCGGATTCTTTGAGTCGGTCTTCGGCGGGCTGCCGATCACTCCCTTGAGCGGGCAGATCTTGAATGCCGGGCACTTTTCGCATCCGGCTACGACGGCAATCGGGCAGAGCGTCATAGCAGGCCTCCCCAAGGGGTCGCGGACCCCATATGTACAGCCCTGAGCCCGCATTGACCGCGGCGCGCGGTCAGGCAAGCTCCTCGTAAAGCGGCAGCGTCAGGAACTCGGCGAAGGATTCCTGCGTGCTCATCTGCTCGAAGATCTGCGCCGCGCGGTCATAGGTCGGCGAGTTCGGGCCGACCGTGGCTTTCACCTTCGCGAGTTCCTCGGGAATCAGCGCTCGCACCATCTCGGCCGTCACCTTGCGGCCGTCGTCGAGCTTTCCCTTCGGTGAGCGTATCCATTGCCACACCTGCGAACGGCTGATCTCGGCCGTGGCCGCATCTTCCATCAAGTCGTGGATCGGCACGCAGCCGTTGCCGGCCAGCCAGGAGCCGAGGTAGTGGATGCCGACGTTGATGTTCATGCGCAGGCCGGCCTCGGTGATCGGTGTCTCCGGCTGGAAGTTCAGCAGGTCGGCCGCGCTCACCTTGACGTCGTCGCGCTTCTTGTCGATCTGGTTCTTGCGTGACCCAAGCACGCTGACGAACTCCTTCATCGCGAGCGACACCAGCCCCGGATGCGCGACCCAGCCTCCGTCGTAACCGTCGGTGGCATCCCGGTTCTTGTCGACGCGAACGCCGGCGAGCGCGTTCTCGTTCTTGACCGGGTCGTTCTTGATCGGGATCAGTGCGCTCATGCCGCCGATCGCCGGCGCGTTGCGGCGGTGGCAGATCGCAAGCAACAACAGCGCGTACGAGCGCATGAACGGCGCGGTCATCGTCACCTTCGCGCGGTCCGCGAGGCAGAAGTTCTTGTCGACCTTGAACTTCTTGATGCAGGAGAAGATGTAGTCCCAGCGGCCGGCATTCAGACCCGCCGAATGCTCACGCAGTTCGTACAGGATCTCGTCCATCTCGAACGCGGCGAGGATCGTCTCGATCAGCACCGTGGCCTTGATGGAGCCCTGCGCGATGCCAAGTTCCTTCTGCGTCATCACGAAGATTTCGTTCCAGAGTCGCGCCTCGAGGTGCGACTCGAGCTTCGGAAGGTAGAAATACGGCCCGCTGCCGCGCGCGATCAGTTCCTTTGCGTTGTGGAACATGAACAGCGCGAAGTCGAATATGCCGCCCGAAACGCGCTGGCCATCGACCAGGACGTGCTTTTCGTCCAGGTGCCAGCCGCGTGGGCGCACAACAAGCGTCGCCACCCTATCGTTGAGCCTGTAACTCTTGCCGCCCTGCTCCAGCGTGATCGTGCGGCGGATCGCATCGATCAGGTTCAGCTGACCCGTGATCAGGTTGTCCCAGTTCGGTGCGTTGCTGTCCTCGAAGTCGGTCATGTACGCATCGGCTCCCGAGTTCAGCGCATTGATGATCATCTTGCGCTCGACCGGCCCGGTAATCTCGACACGGCGGCATTCCAGGTCGGCCGGGATCGGTGCGATCGTCCAATTGCCTTCGCGCACGCTTTTTGTCTGCGGCAGGAAGTCCGGTTGTTCGCCGGCTTCGAGGCGCTTGGCACGTGCAGCACGCGCGGCCAGCAGCTCCTGACGGCGCGGTTCGAAAGCGCGGTGCAGTCGGGCGACCAGCGCCAGTGCGTCGCCGCTGAGGATGCGTTCGTAGCCGGGTGCAAGCGGCGCCAAGACCTGGACGCCGGTAGCGGTAGTCATGCAGCAGTCTCCGTCGGGTTTCGATTAAATTGGGACAAAAGAAAATCAGCGGCCTCGCCGAGCGCGGCGCCGGTGCCATGGGGTCGGCCACCAAGCTCGTCGAGTGGCAGGCCAAGCCGGTTGACCCAGAAGCTGGTGTAGCCATACCAGGCCGCGCCGATCGCGTCCCAGCAGTTGCTCGAGACGAACAGGATCTCTTGTGCCTGAAGCTTGAGCACGCGCGGCCCCAGGGCGTAGACCAGCGGCGATGTCTTGAACGCTTTGACCTGGTCCGCAGACAGCACGATGTCGATGTAGCGATGCAGCCCCGAGGTCACCAGTGCCGGCTCGAGCATCTCGGAGTCGCCATTGGACAGGACCCCTGTACGCACTCCGGCCTGATGCAGTCGCTCAAGCGCCGGCGCCACGTCGAAAAATGGTGCGAGCCGCTTGTACTCGTCGAGCAGCGTCTGGACCGCGTCCGGCTCGGTGGCAAGCCTGAGTGCGCGCAAGGCGAAGACAAGTGCGTCGCGCGTCACCTGTGAAAACGGAACATAGCGTCCTGATAGTGTGCGCAATCGCGAATACTCGATCTGCTTCTCGCGCCAGAGGAACGCCAGGCGGGTACCTTGGCCGGGATAAAGATCCTCGGCCCGCCGCGTCACCGAATAGACGTCCAGCAACGTGCCAAAGACGTCGAAAAGCACGGCGCGCATCGTCCCAGTTCCTCCGGGTTTCCCTCTGCGAGTATAGGTGAAGCGATACGTCCGACGGCTGACGCATTCATTGCGCGTTCGCCTGTGTGGGCACGCCGTACGCGAGAGCGCGGCCCGCGTGCCTCAGAACGCTGCTAGGGCTTGCGCTGCAGGAACCGCGGTAGCGGCAGCGCATCGCGCTGCTGCCCTGCTGCCGGCGCTGTTTCTGTGGAATCCGAATCCGTTCCGGCGGGCGCTTCCGCGGCCCCCTCCGGGGCCGGAGTCCGCGGGCCGCGTGACAGTGTCTCGGGCTTCGGCTGATCCACCACCGGAACTGGCGCATCGCAGACGGGCTCAGCTCCGGACGCACGGCCCGTGCCGGGCCCGACGTTGGCAGCAGGTTGCAGCAGCGGGCGGAGCCACTGCAGCAGCGGCCTCCAGTGCGCCAACTCGTCGGTCACCTGGAGCTGTGGCAAGTCGAAGAGCGTCAGACCGCGTTCGGCACTGTGGACGTAGGCGGGCGACTGCGGCAAGACAGCGATCAGCGGCAGCTTCTGCTCGGAGGTCCATCTCCGCAACCATTCCATCGCGTCAGTTTGCGGCTCGATGCGCATTCCGACCGCGGCGACGCGGCAGCGTCCAGAGTGCACGCGCGGCATGGTTCTCAGTTCCGCCAGGCATTCGGCCGCCGCAGAACGGTCGAAGAGCGAATGGCTGATCGGCATCACGATCGCATCGGCATACATGACGACCCGCGCCAGGTTGAGACCGGTCAGCCCGCCCGGCGTATCCATGACGACATGGTCGATGCCGACGGGTTCGCGGACGAAGGTCTTCGCGTCCACATTCCAGCCGAGGATCCGCGTCGGCTCTCCCGACGCCTTGCGGTGACGCAGCCAGACCCGAGTGGATTGCTGTCGGTCGATGTCGCCCAGCGCGACAGCCGCGCCTGCGTTCGCAAAGACCGCGGCGAAGTGCGTTGCCAGCGTGGTCTTGCCGCTACCGCCCTTCCGATTGACTACAGCGATGACGGACATTTCAGCAGGAGCGTGGGCGGGACCAGTGAAAACGCACTGGTGCCTTTGCGGCGATGGCCGCGATGCTACATCGTCGGGGCGACGATTCGTCCAAGTAGAGGCCAGAGATG
>DATEZE010000256.1:0-3586 GCA_035255845.1 Burkholderiaceae bacterium
GCTCGCTCCGGACGGCTTCTTCAGGCGGGATCGCGATGGAGGATGGGCGGCGGCGCTGCCGGAGGTGCAGCGGGTGCTGCAGGCGTGTGTCCGGGCGCCGGCACAACGATGCCAGGTGCCAGCGGTATTTCGTCGACTGCGGCGACTGCGGTCACGTAGTGGCGCGTCTCGCCGAAGCAGGTGGTCGGCAGCCCGACCTTCTCCTCGTAATGCAGCGTCACGCGCTTGCCCATGACGCGGTTGATCTGCTCGGCAACGCCGTCCTCCCACACGGTGAACAGGAATTTTTCCGGCGTCGACCCGGGCATCGACACCATCGCCATCTCGCCTTCCCAGGTCTTGCAGAGCCAGCCCTTGCGGCTGAACTTCTGCACCCAGCCGGCACGTTCGCCGTTCGAATAGTTCCACTTGAGCACAAAGAAGAAATAACCGGCCGCGAGCGCGAGCGGCACGATCAGCAGCCAGAACACGAGTTTCAGTCGGGACGGTCCGCGACGGACCGGTGGCTGCGCAGGCGGAGGGGAAACTGGAGTGTTCATCGGCGCTTAAGATAGTGGAGGAATTCTTTGCCGACAGTCTGCTGTACAAGCAGCTCGTTGCCGGTCTGGCGCGCAAACGCCTGAAAATCGCGGACCGAACCAGGATCCGTCGCAAGGATTTTCAGCACCTGGCCGCTCGTCATCTCGGCGAGCGCTTTTTTCGCACGCAGGATCGGCAGCGGGCAGTTGAGCCCGCGTGTGTCGATCTCCTTGTCGGCGGTCGGCGGAACGTCCATGCAACGAAGGGGCTCGCTCAGGCGGCCGGCTGCGGAAGGGATAGAAATTCTACCGGCAGGCCGCGCGCGCGCATCCAGTCGGCCATCGCGAGGCCCGTGCCGAGCGGCCACGGTCGCAACCGGGCGGGGTCGATCAGTCGGTAGTCGACCAGTTCCTCGCCGAGCCGCACCTCGCCGTCAGCCTGCACGTGAAAGGCGATGATGAGCTCGTTCTTGCGCATGAACTCATAGACGCCGATCAATGTTGCCGTGGTCGTCACCAACGCCGTTTCCTCCGCGACCTCGCGTGCGACCGCCTGCAGCGGCGTCTCGTCGCGCTCGAGGAAGCCGGTCACCAGCGCGAACATCTTCTCGGGCCATGCACGATTGCGTGCCAGCAGCACCTTGCCTTGGTACTCGATCAACGCCGCGACGACCGGTATCGGATTGTCCCAGTGCACCCAGCCGCAGGCTTGGCAGTGCGCTCGCTCGCGCCCGGCCTGCGGGACGCGTTCGAGCGGCGCGGCGCACCGCGGACAGTAGCGGAACTCGTTCATCGCGGGCTGTGGTTAACTCGGCGACGAGGCAGCACACGCCAGACTCGTGTGCAGTCGGGGCGCGACGGTTTCATTTCGCCGCGCCGCCGGCACCGCTCAGCCGCGGCGGCCGCGGGTGCAGCCGTGCCATCGCGTACGAATTGATGTACTGGCCGTCGCGCAACGCAAACGCACGGTGGGTTCCTTCGATCTCGAAGCCGAACTTGCGATACAGCTTCATCGCGGGTTCGTTGTCGCAATACACCGTCAGCTCGATCCGCAGCGCGCCCAGCCAGTTGTCCGCGAGATCGATGAGCGCCTCCATCAGGCGCGTGCCCACGCCGCGTCCGTGCCAATCCTCGTGCACGCTCATGCCGAGATACCACGCGTGCGCTCGGCGCGGGTTCTCGTTGCCATGCAGGCCTGCGTGGCCGATCACCTGGCCGTCGGCCAGCGCCACCAGCATGTAGTTAAGTTGCGAAGTTGTGTTGCGGTTGAGCCGCTCGGTCCAGAACGCGATCGACGGATACGGGTTCTGCAGCGTGCCAGACGACGCCCCGCGCGAACGAAACGTCGACGCGACACCCTCGGCGTCAGACGGTTCGGCACGGCGGATGACGATGTCGGTCACAGGCGCTGTTCCGCCCAAGCCCGGACGCTAGCGAGTGCCGGCGCGAGCTTGGACGGATCGCTGCCTCCGGCCATCGCCATGTCCGCGCGCCCGCCACCCTTGCCGCCGACCTGCTGCGCGACGTAGTTGACGAGATCTCCGGCCTTGACCCTGCCGGTCGCGTCCGGTGTGACTCCGGCCGCGATCTGCACTCTGCCGCCTTCGACCGCCCCGAGAACGATGATTGCGCTGCCCAGCTTGTCCTTCAACTTGTCCATCGTCTCGCGCAAGGCTTTCGCGTCCGCGCCTTCCATCGCCGCGGCAAGCACCTTGACGCCGCGCACGTCGATCGCCTGGGCCGCCAGATCGTCGCCCTGGCTGGATGCCAGCCGGCTCTTTAGCCGCGCCAGCTCTTTTTCCAACGACTTCACCGTGTCCTGGACCTGCGCGATCTTCTGGCCAATCTCGGCCGGCGGGGCCTTCAGCAGGAACGCGGCGTGATGCAATTCGCGGTCAAGCGCCTGCACGAACTCGACCGCGCCGCGGCCGGTCACGGCCTCGACGCGGCGCACGCCGGCGGCGATGCCACCTTCGGCGACGATCTTGAAGAAGCCGATGTCGCCGGTGCGCGCGACGTGGGTGCCACCGCACAGCTCGGTCGAGTGATCGCCCATTGCGAGCACCCGCACCTCGTCGCCGTACTTGTCGCCGAAGAATGCGAGCGCGCCGGCGCGGATCGCGTCGTCGTACTTCATTACGTTCGCGCTGACTGCGACGTTGCTGCGAATCGCGTTGTTGACGATGTCCTCGACAGCGCGGATCTCTTCCGGCGTCATCGCCTTGTCGTGCGAGAAGTCGAAGCGCGTGCGCTCAGGGTCGACCAGCGAGCCCCTCTGCTGCACATGCTTGCCGAGCACCTTGCGCAGCGCCGAATGCATCAGGTGCGTCGCCGAGTGGTTGTTGCGCGTGCGCTCGCGCAGTGCCGCGTCGACACGCGCCTGCACCACATCGCCGACGGCCAGCGTCCCGGCCTCGAGCGTGCCATGGTGGCCGAATACGTCGGCCTGGATCTTCTGCGTGTCGCTAACCGCGAAACGCGTGACGTTGTGATCGCTGATCGATTCGAGCACGCCGCGGTCGCCGACCTGGCCCCCCGATTCGGCGTAGAACGGCGTGGTGTTGAGGACCACGATGCCGCTCTCGCCGGCGCTCAGTCGCTTGACCGAGGCGCCTTCGTGATACAGCGCCACGACCTTGGCGTCATCGACCAGCGAGGAATAACCGGTAAAGCGCGTCTTGTCGCCGACGTAGTCGACGCCGGCCGTCATGCGGAATTTGCCGGAAGCGCGCGCCTGCTCACGCTGACGCTCCATCGCATCGTTGAATCCGGCGTGATCGATCGAGACCCCGCGTTCGCGGCAGATGTCCCCGGTGAGATCGACCGGAAACCCGTAGGTGTCGTACAGCAGAAAGACGGTCTCGCCGTCGAGCATCTTCGGGTCGCCCGGCGACAGCTTACCGAGCGCGGCCTCGAGAATGCGCATGCCGTTGTCCAACGTCTCGCCGAAGCGCTCCTCTTCCTGCTTCAACACTGCGTCGATGCGCGCCTGCTGTTCGACGAGTTCCGGATACGCCGCCCCCATTTCTTTGGCGAGGTCCGCGACGAGCTTGTGAAAGAACGGCTTC
>DATEZE010000257.1:0-13862 GCA_035255845.1 Burkholderiaceae bacterium
CACCGAACGCGAGATGCCAAGTTTCACGGCGCCGACTGTGGATGAGCAGACGCCGCCGACCTCTCCCGCGGTTCCTTCTCCGCCTTCGGTTTCCGGCCCCGCGGCAACACCGCCTGCGGCGGCTGAAGCACCGCGCGTCCCTGCCGCGGTCCAGACGGCTCCCGACACATCGACCGCCACTGCACAGCCCGCGGCGAAGCCGACTGAGCCGGCGCTCGCCAAGCGCGCGCCGTCGGCCCCGGTCGCCGCAGAAATGCAGACGCCCCGCGATCAGCCGCAGGCGACTCAAGAGGTGGCTCGTGACGCTGTCGCGCCCGAGGGCCGCTCTCGCGCGAAGGAGGAGAGCGTTGCCTCCAGGGCCGCGCCGGCTGCAGGGCCCGCGGAACCAACGACGTCCGGAGCGATCGAGGCGCGACAAGCGAACCGTGCCGCCACGTCCCCGGCAGCGGCGGTATCGACGGAGAAGCAGCGTCAGGATCGTGCCGAGCGTGGCAACGCTGTACCGCTGCGTGAGCCCGGTGCCGCCGCGCCTGGCGCAGCCTCCGGAAACGCTTCTGCATCGGCCGCGGTCGAAGCGGACGCTTCGGGTGCCCGGACCATGCGCGCCGAAGACTGGCTGGAGAAAATCATCAAGCTGCGACGGGAAGGCCGAGACGCCGAGGCAGATGCGGAGCTAAAACTTTTCCGCGAGCGTTTCCCGCAGGTCCGCGTTCCGGCGGACGCGTTGGGTCCGACAGGCACGCGCTGACCCGCGCATTTCACCGCCTGCATCGCTCGAAGCCGTTCAGATCCGGGCGGTGAGGCCGAGCGCACCGCTCACTCTGTAACTCGTCGCCTCACGCGGAGGCCATCGCGTACGCCGCTGGTTGCTGCGCCAGCGGCACGCGTTCAACTGGAAGTCGGCCGTTAAGGGCCTGCAGTGCCAGCCGCGCGGCATCGGCCTCGAAGACTCGCGGCGCTGCGCGCGCCAGTGCGGTCGCAGCGTCGAGCGTCTTCACAGTGCCGAGCCAACACCAGCGATCGAAGACGTGGATGTCTTCGTTGAAACGCTCCTCGTTGCGTTCGACCAGCGCGATGGGCCCGTCTTCCGGCCAGGCTGGGATAAGCCAAGGAGCCAGCAGCTCGCGCAGGCGCTCGCCATGATCAGCGAGCGATTCGCTGCCGACGCAGGCACCCCGACAGCGGTGCAACTGGTGGTTAAAACACGGCTTGCCGTCAAATCCGCGCCGACTCTCCAACTCCAGCACCTTCATGCACAGGCCATGCTCGCGTGCCAGATCCGCGAGCACGCGCCGCGCCGCGGCACGCGAACCGAACGGACCGTAAACACCATCGAGCGCATCCGGTCCGAGCCGTTCAGTGTGAAGGTACTGTGGGCGTCCGCCCGCGGTCAGCTGCAGCATGACCTGATTGAGCTTGCGGCGCAGCGCGACGTTGTGCGCCGGTAGTCGCGTCTTCACGAGTTCGCACTCTCGCAGCAGAGCGCCCAGCTCGCCGGCGCACTCTTCCCATTCGAGCCGGTGCACCTCCTGCGACAGCCGCAGTTCGCGTCCGGCGCGGTGTTCGGCATTGAAGTGCCCGCCGATGCGCGTCTTCAGATCGATGCTCTTGCCGATGTAGATCGGGTGCTCGTTGAGTCCGTAGAACAAGTAGACGCCGGGTGCGTGTGGAATGCCGTCGAGCGCATCGGGCGGCAGGTGCGGCGGCAGGCTCGGATGCCGCAGCAGCGTTGCCGCGGCGAGCTCGAGCTCGGCCGCAGAATGGCGCTCGGCGAGCTTCTGCAGCAGGCGCCACAGCACGCGCGCGTCGCCGAGTGCACGATGGCGCTGCTCGCCTCCGAGCCCGAAGCGCTCGATAATGGCGTCGAGCGTGTGCGGTGCACGATCCGGATACAGATGCCGCGACAGGCGCACAGTGCACAGCGTCTTCGCATGGAACTTCAGATCAGCGCGCGTGAATTCCGCGCGCAGGAATCCGTAGTCGAAGCGCGCGTTGTGCGCGACGAATACCGCACCGTCGATTCGGTCGAAAAGCTCCTGCGCGATGGCTGCGAACGGCGGTGCGTCTCGTACCATCTCATTGGTGATGCCGGTCAGCCACTGGATCTCCGGCGGGATCGGAACACCAGGGTTGACCAGCGACGACCACTCGATCACACGCACATCGTCGTCGTCGAAATCAACGCTGACGACGCCGACTTCCGTGACGCGCTCGCGCTCGGGACTTGCGCCGGTCGTTTCGACGTCAATGAGGACGAGGCGGGGAGCGATCGCGGGAAACATCGGCAAGAGCGGTCAGGCAGCAGCATTATCCGGCACGCGCATCACACTTTTGCGCGGCGGGGCATACTGGCAGATAAAGGCAGGACGCTCACCAAGCGCCTGGTCGAAAAAGACGGAGACACGCCATGCAGGCCGCCACCCCGACTCTCCCGTCATCGCCCGAACAAGACAAGGCCGAGCGACTGGCCGAGCTGGCCGCGCTGATTGCTCAGCGGCACACCGGCGCCGAGCGCACGATGCTCGCGACCTTCTGCGCCGACTATTTCCAGCAGGCCGATCCCGACGACGTGGTGCCGCAGACGGCCGAAGACCTCTACGGCATGGCGAGTTCGCACCTGAAGTTTGCGCGCACGCGCACGCCCGGCCAGCCGAAGCTGCGAGTGCTGAATCCGGTCGCACCCGAGGCCGGCTTCGCCTCGCGTCATACGGTCGTCGAGATCGTCAACGACGACATGCCGTTCCTGGTCGACTCCACCTCGATGGAGGTCAACCGCCAGGGGCTGACACTGCATCTAATCTTTCACCCGATATTCGCGGTGCGTCGCGACGAGGCGGGTGAGCTGGTCGAACTGCAGCCGCGCGCGGCGCGGCTAGAGTGGCCGCGCGAGTCGTTCATGCACCTCGAGGTCGACCGCGTCGCAGATCCGGTCGCACGAGCTGGGCTTGCCGAGGGCATCGAGCACGTGCTCGGCGATGTCCGTGCCGCCGTGACGGACTGGAAGGCGATGGTGGCCAAGCTGCGCGAAGTGATCCGCGAGCTCGATGAGCGCCCGCCGCCGGTGCCGCGCGAAGAACTGGCCGAGTCGCGCGCATTGCTGCAGTGGCTGACCGAGGACCACCTGCTGCTGCTCGGCTATCGCTGCAACGACCTGCGCGAACGCAACGGCGAACTCGAACTGGTGCGCGGCGACGATGCGGGACTGGGGATCCTGCGCGAATCCGGAGTGTCGAAGGCCACTTCGATCAGCTTTTCGACTGCGCCGCGGGCGATGCGCGCGCTCGCGATGTCGCCCTCGCCATTCCTGCTGGTGACCAAGGCGACCACACGGTCGACTGTGCATCGCCCCGGCTACGTCGACTACGTCGGCGTCAAGCGCTTCGATAACGCCGGCCGCGTGATCGGCGAGCACCGTTTCATCGGCCTGTTCACCTCGGCGGCCTACAGCGCCCGCGTCACGGAGGTTCCGATCGTGCGCGGCAAGGTACGCGCCGTGACCGAGCGCGCCGGACTCGCGCCTGCAAGTCACCTCGGCAAGGCGCTGACCCACATCCTCGAGACGTATCCTCGCGACGAGCTTTTCCAGATCTCGATCGATGAACTGGCCGAGATCGCCAACGGGATCGTGCAGCTCGGCGAACGCCAGCGCTTTCGCCTGTTCGTGCGGCACGACGCGTTCGAACGCTTCGTGTCATGCCTGATTTTCGTGCCGCGCGAAAACTACACGACGGAGCTGCGGCGCAAGTTCCAGTGGATCCTGCTCGAGGCGTTCAACGGGTCGGCGGCGGAATTCGAAGTGCTGCTGACCGACGAGGTGCTGGCGCGCATCCACATTACAGTGCGCACGACGCCCGGATGGATTCCGCCATACAACCGGCGCACGCTTGAAGCACAGCTTGCGGCCGCCGCGCGGCGCTGGGAAGATGACCTGCGCGAGGCGCTCAACAGTTCGATGGACGAAGCCGTAGCAGCCCGGGCGCTGCGGCGCTACGGCTCGGCGTTTCCCGCCTCGTATCGCGAGCACATCGACGCCGCGAGCGCAGTCGACGACGTCACCTCTCTGGACCGGCTGTCGCGCAGCGACCTCGTGCTGCGCCTGTACCGTCCCGCCGGCACGGCCACGCGCCGCCTCGGTTTCAAGATCTACCGCGGCACCGCGCCGGTGCCGCTGTCGGATTCGCTGCCGATGTTGGAGCACATGGGCGTGCGCGTGCTGTCGGAGCGGCCCTACGAGATCACACCCGACGGTGCCGAGCCGCTGTGGATCCACGACTTCGAGCTTGAGTCGCCGGCCGGCGACGAACTCGATGTCGCGGCGCTCGCGCCATTGTTCGAAGACGCGTTCGCGCGTGTGTTCACGGGGCGCATCGAGAACGATGACTTCAACCGCCTCGTGCTGAAGGCGGGCCTGGCGGCCGATGAAGTCTCGGTGCTGCGTGCGTATGCGAAGTATCTGCGGCAGATCGGGTTTCCGCTGTCGCAGCCGTACATCGAGGCAACGCTCGATGCGAATCCGCGCATTGCCGGCATGCTGGTGCGCCTGTTCCGGTTGCGCTTCAGCCCGGACCAGCATGACGAGGATGCGGCTGCGAGCCAGGTGCGAGCGATCGAGCAGGCACTCGACCGCGTTCCGAACGCCAGCGAAGACCGCGTGCTGCGCCAATTGCTCGCACTGATGCTCGCGACGCTGCGCACGAACTTCTGGCGCACCGGCGTCGGAGCCACCGGTGCCGAAGGACCGCGCCGGACCTTTATCAGTTTCAAGTTCGACCCGAAGCTGATCCCGGCACTGCCCGAGCCCCGGCCGATGTTCGAGATCTTCGTATATTCGACTCGATTCGAAGGCGTGCATTTGCGTGGAGGCAGGGTGGCGCGCGGCGGACTGCGCTGGTCGGATCGGCCCGAGGACTTCCGCACCGAAGTGCTCGGCCTGGTCAAGGCGCAGCAGGTCAAGAACACGGTCATCGTGCCGGTCGGCAGCAAGGGCGGATTCGTGCTGAAAAAAGCGCCGCCCGCAACCGATCGCGAGGCTTTCCTGCGCGAAGGAGTGGCTTGCTACCAGGACTATCTGCGCGGGCTGCTCGATCTGACCGACAACCTGGTGTCGGGCCAGGGGGTGCCGCCGCCACAGGTGGTGCGCCATGATGGTGATGACCCATATCTGGTCGTCGCTGCCGACAAGGGCACGGCGACTTTCTCCGACTACGCCAACGCGATCAGTGCCGAGTATGGCCATTGGCTCGGCGACGCCTTTGCCTCTGGTGGCAGCGCAGGCTATGACCACAAGAAGATGGGCATCACCGCCCGCGGCGCCTGGGAGAGCGTCAAGCGTCACTTCCGCGAGATGGGCGTCGATACGCAGTCGACCGATTTCAGCTGCGTCGGCATCGGCGACATGTCGGGCGACGTGTTCGGCAACGGCATGCTGCTGTCACACCACATTCGTCTTGTCGCTGCGTTCGACCACCGCCATATCTTCATCGACCCGACTCCCGACACGGCCGCGAGCTATGCCGAGCGCGAACGGATGTTCGCGCTGCCGCGTTCGTCCTGGGCCGACTACGACGCGAAATGGATTTCGGCCGGAGGCGGTGTCTGGTCCCGGGCGGAGAAGTCGATTCCGGTGTCGCCACAGGCGCAGGCCGTGCTCGGCATTGCGTCGGCGTCGCTGACACCGAACGAGCTGATCGGCGCGATCCTGCGTGCGCAGGTCGATCTGCTGTACAACGGCGGCATCGGCACCTATGTCAAGTCCGCTGGCGAGAGCCACGCCGACGTCGGTGACCGCGCCAACGATGCGGTCCGAATCAACGGAACCGAGCTGCGCTGCAAAGTCGTCTGCGAGGGCGGCAACCTCGGGCTTACCCAGCGAGGACGCATCGAGGCTGCGCTCAACGGTGTGAGGCTCTACACCGACGCGATCGACAACTCGGCCGGTGTCGATACGTCGGATCACGAAGTCAACATCAAGATCCTTCTTAGCATGCCGATGGCCGACACTCGTCTTTCGCTCCAGCAGCGCAACGAGCTGCTGGCCGAGATGACGGACGACGTTGCCGAACTGGTGCTGCAGGACAATTATTTCCAGACACAGGCGCTGTCGGTCGGCAAGCACACGGCGCGCAAGCTGCTCGAACAGCAGCAGCGCATGATGCGTTTCCTCGAGAAAGAGGGACGGCTTAACCGCGCGCTCGAGTTCCTGCCGGACGATGAGACCATCGCGGAACGCCGGGCGGCCGGGCTTGCGCTGACAGGGCCGGAACTCGCGGTGCTGCTCGCCTACGCGAAGATGTGGCTCTCCGACGAGTTGCTCGTCTCGAATCTGCCGGACGACCCGTGGGTCGCCAACGCCTTGCTGCGCTACTTCCCGCAGCGGCTGATCGCGCAGTTCGGCGGCGACATTTCACGACACCCGCTGCGACGCGAGATCGTCGCAACGGTCGTTCTGAACGAGATGGTCAACCGCGTCGGGCCGAGTTTCACGCAGCAGATGACTTCGAGCACCGGCGCGACGCCGGCGCAGGTGGTGCGCGCTTTCATGCTGACGCGCGAGGTGTTCGCGCTCGGACCGACCTGGCAGGCCATCGAGGCTCTCGACAACAAAGTCGCCGACCAGACGCAGGCGGAGATGCTGATGGAACTCGGCCGCCGCACCGTGCGCGCCGCGACCTGGTTCCTGCGCTCGCGCTCGCTGATCGAGCCGATGGAGCAGACGATCGCGCGACTCACGCCCGCAGTTCGGCAGTTTCTCGACCACCTTCGCGGCACGGGGCCGGCTAGCTGGCGGGCTCCGATCGTCGAGATGCAGGCGCGGTTCACGCAGCGTGGCGTGCCGGAGTCGCTCGCGTTCGAAGTCGCGGCGGCAACAACATCGCTCGCCGCACTCGACCTTGCAGAAGTAGCCGAGACTGCACGCCGGCCGCTGATCGAGGTCGCGGATACCTATTTCAGGATCGGCGACACACTCGGCCTGGCGCGCCTGCGCGCACAAGTTGCGGCGTTGCCGTCGGATGCCTACTGGCAGGCATTGGCGAAGGCGGCGTCGAGCGACGACCTAGCGAGCCTGCAGCGCCAGTTGACAGCGGATGCTCTGCAGGCCGGTGGCCTGGAGCCCTGGCAGCATGCGCAGGCGGCCGCGCTCGAGCGTGCCCGCCGCATGCTGGCCGAGCTCGCCGAAGTCCGCAGTGCGGATCTGGCGATGATCTCGGTTGCGCTGCGCGAGTTGCGCAACCTGGCGTGATCTGCCGGTCGCGTACTATTTGGCCGTAGCCCCCGGATGAGGGGCGACGAGTGGGGATCGTCGTTTGAGTACGGTGTCGATCGTTGCAACGGGCAGGACTCTGCCCGCAGAGGTGGTCTCCAATCGGGAGATCGGGCGTCGGCTGCTGGAAGGTATCGAGGTCGATGACGAGGCCTCTGCCGAAATCGTCGCCCGTATTACCGAGCGCGCAGAACTGATCGAAAAGAAGACGGGCCTGCAGTCGCGCAGATTCTTCGCGCCGGATGAATCACCGACAAAAGTCGGCGCCGCTCTGCTCGATCGCCTAATGACCGGTCAGTCGTGGGCCGAGCTGGACGCGATCATCGTGTCGTCATCGAGCACTCACGGATTTCCGGGTCTGTCGCAGCAGCTCGTCGCAGTAGCACGCCGGGAGCACCCTGAGCTCGGCGCGCCCTTCGTGCTCGACGTCGGCAGCAATGCGTGCACCGGCTTCATGTACGCGCTCACCATTGCCAGCAGCGTGATGCAGTCTCTGGGCTATCGTCGGGTCGCGTGCCTCGCGCTCGAGTTTTCTTCGCGCTGCATCGCCTACGATCCTCTGGCCTTTGGCACAAGTACGCTGTTCGGCGACGCGGTGGCCGGAGTGCTGCTGGCGCGCGAGGCGCGCGGCATTGCAACGCTCACGTCGGTTCGCGCAAGCTCGATGATCGACTCGGAAACCATTGCAATGGTGCGAGGATCGGGCATGCAGGCCGCGCATCCGGCGATCGAGGTCCCTAAGTCGGCGCGCTGGTTCATGGCCGGCCCGCCAGTGGCGATCGGCGCGACCCGCATCCTCGTCGAAGAGATCCAGCGCGTGCAGGGCGACGGCGTGAAGATCGACTGGTTGATCCCGCACCAGGCCAATTTGACCCGGATCCTGCTTCCGGCCTGCGCAAAGACAGGCATCGACCCAGATCGTCTCTGTGCGTCTTTTGCCGAGACCGGGAACACTTCGAGCGCCAGCATCCCGATCCTGCTCGACCAGCTGATCGAAAGCAGGCGTGCACGGCCCGGCGAACATGCGCTGATGGTCGGCTTCGGCGCCAGTTTCTCGATTGGCTCCGCGCTGGTGCGGTTCGACGAATCGGTCGGGCGCGGCTAGCGCCGAGCCGCTAAGGCGGCGCGCACCGCGGCGGGCGCAACCTGCGCCCGCGGACTGCGATCAATACGCCGCTCATCCCTCTGCGCTGGGCAGTCCAGCAGCGCTAGGCCTGGGACTCGTGCGATGCGGATGACGGGTCGCGATAGCGCTTGAGCAGCAGCGCATTGCTGACCACCGAGAGGCTGGACAGTGCCATTGCCGCGCCGGCGAAAACCGGCGTCAGCACGCCGAAGGCCGCGAGCGGAATGCCGACGACGTTGTAGATGAACGCCCAGAACAGGTTCTGTCGGATCTTGCGCACCGTCGCGCGCGAGATGCCGATCGCCGTTGCCACCAGCCGCGGATCGGATCGCAGCAGCGTGACGCCGGCCGCATGCATCGCGACGTCCGTGCCCGAGCCCATCGCGATGCCAACGTCGGCGGCGGCTAGCGCCGGCGCATCGTTGATGCCATCACCGACCATCGCCACGACGCGTCCGCCCTGCTTCAGCGCCTCGACGTGACGCACTTTCTCGCGTGGCAGCACGTTCGCCTCGTAACGCGTCAGCCCGAGCAGCCGGGCAACATGACGCGCGGCGCCTTCGCTGTCGCCTGAGATCATCGTCGTCGCGATGCCGAGTCGCGTTAGCGCATCGATCGCGGCGCGGGCGTGCGGCTTCGGCTCATCGCCGAACGCCACAAGCCCGATCAGCTGCGGGCCAGCGTCCGTACGCTGTGCAAGCCACGAAACCGTGCGCCCCTCGCCTTCGAAGTGTGCGGCACGTCCATCGAGCAGGCTCGTGTCGACTTTCCACTCTTCCATCAACCGGTGATTGCCGAATGCGAGCTCGACGCCGTCGCTCGGTCCCTCCGCGAGGCGACTTACGACGCCACGCCCGGGAAGCTCGCGGTGATCGAGCGCCTTGCGCCGCACGATTTCTGGATGACGCTGGGCGTCGTGCTCGAAGGCTGAGCGCACCGCGCCGGCCAACGGATGATTGCTGCCCGCGTTGGCGGCTTCGGCCAACGCAAGAACTTCCTTCGAATCGAACAGCAAGTGATCCTCGACCGCGACCACGCGCGGCTTTCCGATGGTGAGGGTTCCGGTCTTGTCGAAGGCCACGATCGCGATCTTCTTGGCCTGCTCCAGCGCCTCCGCATCCTTGATCAGGATGCCGTGGCGTGCCGCCACTCCGGTGCCGGCGATGATCGCTGTCGGTGTGGCGAGCCCGAGCGCGCATGGGCACGCGATGACGAGGACCGAGACCGCATTGATCAGTGCCACTTCAAGCGAGGCACCGGCGATGAGCCAGCCGCAGAGCGTCGCGGCTGCCACGAGCAGCACGACGGGTACGAACACAGCCGCGACCTGGTCGACGAGGCGCTGGATCGGGGCCTTAGCCGATTGCGCGTCCTCGACGAGACGGATGATGCGCGCAAGCATCGTCTCGGCCCCGACAGCGCGGGTTTCGACTTCGAGCAGGCCCGGACCATTGATCGACCCGGCACTGACGAGCGCACCGGTTTCCTTGTCGAGCGGGAGGCTCTCGCCGGTCAACATCGACTCGTCGACGCTCGAGGCGCCCGTCCGGACCAGGCCATCGATGGGGATGCGCTCGCCACCGCGCACGATCACGATGTCGCCGAGGCGCACTTGTTCGACCGGCACGTCGACGATTCGATCTCCGTCGAGCCGATGTGCCGTCGTCGGACGCAGCGCGGCGAGCAGCCGGATCGCTTCCGAGGTCTGATGCTTGGCGCGCCCCTCGAGCCACCTTCCGAGCAGCACCAGCGCGATCACGACCGAGGCCGCCTCGAAGTAGAGGTGCGGCGGGTGCGCGGCATCGTGCCCGGTTCCGCCCGCGAGCCAGAGATACAGCGACAGGCCGTAGGCGGCGAGCGTGCCGAGCGAAACCAGCAGATCCATGTTGCCGGTACCTGCACGCACTGCCTTTGCCGCCGCGATGTAAAAGCGGCGCGCGCACCAGAACTGCACCGGAGTGGCGAGCAGCCACTGGACCGGCGCCGGCAATCTCGCGTCGATCCCCAGCAGATCGAGATGGGTGCCGAGCAGCAGAGGCAGCGCTAATGCGAGCGCGAGCAGCGCATCGCGCCGCAGGGACGATGAGCGATGGGCCGGCGCGGCGATGGCTTCCGTCTCAATCGATGCGGAATAACCGGCGGCGCTGACTGCGGAGAGCAGGTCGTGCGGTGTCACTGCGCCAGCCACAGCCTCGACTCGAGCAGATTCGGACGCGAGATTGACGCTGACCTGCATGACGCCGGGCACGGCGCGCAGCGCGGATTCGAGCCGCGCAACGCAGCTCGCACACGTCATGCCTTCGATGGCGAGGCGAGTCGTCTGCGACGGAACTGCGTAGCCGGCGTCGTTGACGGCGCGCGCCAGCACCTCCGGCTCGAGTGCCGCACCCTCGACGGCCGCCGACTCGGTAGCAAGGTTCACCGCGACGCGCGCGACGCCGGCGACCCGCTGCAATGCCTTTTCGACATGCGCGACGCAGCTGGCGCACGTCATCCCCTGCACCGGCAGCACGATCCGCGAGGTGGTACTAGCGGTCGCGTCGCGGGAGCGGGCAGTGCTGATAGCCTGGTCCATTGTTCGGGACTCTACGCCGAGCGCCGTTCACCGATCGAATTGGGTGGCGCCGCCTTGCGCGTTGTCAGGCGGCGGGGTTTTCCGCAGATCGATAGCACCATGTGGGCGCCGAGGTCGATTGCAAGAACCCTGCGCTCCCCGCATAAGCGGTGCGTACTGCATTCGACGTGGCGTGGCGCACCCACCGACGCCGCCCAGACTCGCCGAGCCCGATTCCTCGTTGCTCAGTCGGCAACAGCCGACGTCGCGGCGGCCGCACCGGTCGTTGCCGTGGGCAGCGGCGCACTTACGAACTCGAGGATCGCCGCGCGGCCCTCGCTGCCGCCACGCGCGCCAGAATGGGTACCGCCTTCGATCTTGACCAGGCGCTTGTCGTGGCTGCCGGCCTGCCGATAGAGCTCGTCCGCCATCGTATGCGGCACGACGTTGTCCGCGGTTCCGTGCAGGATCAGCAGGGGCGTCGTGACGCGGGCGATGCGCGTCATCGAGTCGAACCGCTGGGTTACCGCGAGATCGAGCCCGGGCACCCAGCCCCACCGCATACCCCGGACCAAGTCCGGAATCGACGTGAAAGTCGATTCGATGATGACGCCGCGCAGTTCATCCGGCGCGAGGTCACTGGCGAGTTCGATCGCGAGTGCGCCGCCGAGGCTGTGGCCGTAGACGTAGCGGCGCCGCCAGTCGGGCTGGCGCCGCACGAGCTCGGCGAACGCCGCGCGCGTGTCCTCGGCCGCGGACTGCTCGGACGGCAGGATCTCCGTGCTCTTGCCGAAGCCGCGGTAGTCAACCGCGAGCACATTGAAGCCCAACTCGCGGAAGCGTGAGATGCGGAACACGCTGCCGTTCATGTTCCAGCGCGCACCGTGCAGGTACAGCACCGTCGGTGCCGCGGTGGCCCGCGCCTGTGCGACGTACCAGAAGTGCAGCGTGTCGCCGTTGGCGAGCCGAACGTCGTATTCCTCGGTGCCGGGCAGCGGATCGGTGAACCAGCGCGGATTGTCGCGCGCCGGATTGAAAATTGTCTGCCGCTGCCACTCGTCGAGCGACCCGCAGCCGGCGACGACCGCGGTCGCCAGTACGGCGGCACAGGCGGCGGCGATCCAGCGCCGGGCGCGGCGAAACGACATCATGGCCGTTTCGACCGCCTTGGGCCGGCGCGGTTCGCCGCGCGGGAGCGCCTAGACGCTGCCGATGAAGTCGCGCTTGCCGAGCTCGACCCCGTTGTGCCGCAGGATGTCGTACGCAGTCGTCGCATGAAAGAAGAAATTGGGCAGAGCGACGTGCGAAAGATATTGCAGACCCTGGTAGGTATGTACCTGGTCACGAATCTTGAGCACGACCTCGCGCGATTCGGCGCCGGCGAGGTCGTTTTCGGAAAAGCCGCGCAGGAGCTCGATCGTGCGGGCGATGCGGTCCTTCAGCTGCGCGATCGTCGTCTCGTTGTCCTCGTACTTCGGCGGCTCCCGGCCCACCAGCCGCGACACGCTGCCCTTGGCGAAGTCGCTGGCAAGCTGAACCTGCCGCGTCAACGGAAACATGTCGGGAAACAGCCGCGCCGCCAGAAGCACGGCCGGATCGATCTTGCGTGCCTCCGCATGTGCGGCGGCCTTGTCGAGAATGGTCGAGAGACTGCCGAGCGTCTTCACGTAGATCGGCACTGACATTGCGTACATCGGGTTCATGGGTTCGCTTTCTTCTTGCGGGTTCTCAGCGCCAGCATCGTCCCGCGGCAATTGCTCGAGCCGCAGCGGCACTCGTGCTGCTTCTTCAGCGACGGCGTGATCCTTTCGTCGATGACAAGGGCGTAGTCGTAATTGAGTTCCTCGCCGGCGCGGATATCGCGCCGCGCCTCAATGAAGACGCGCCCGTCATCGGTCTCCTCGGTTTCGCAGTTGGGATCGCACGAATGGTTGATCCAGCGCGCGACATTGCCGCCGGCAGCGGCATCGATGACCGTCTTGCCGTCCGACAGCGAGAACAGGAACGTGTGGTTCGGATCATCCGGGTCAGAGGGCGGACGGCGATCGGCTTCCTTCCAGGTGATCCGCTCGCCGCGGTACTCGACGATGCGCTCGCCGGCCTTGATCTTGCGCGCGGCGTAGACGCCACGCCCGTGGATCTTCGAATTGCGGACGGCGATGCGCGCGTTGCGCGTGGAAGACATCGGGGTGTTCCTGCGTGGGTACAGAGTGCGCCGCGACCGGCTGGCGGCGTGGCGCAGAGTATCGCAAATTGTGCGCTGCCCGCCGAAGCGGCCTCAGCCCTCAAAAATGTGCTTCAACTCTTCAACCGGCCGCGTCTTCAGGACGTCGAGCAGGTTATTGAAATTGTCGGTCCACAGCGATAGTCCGGGCACCGGTGCCACCGGCTCGGCCTCGCTCAGTGCCGGCGCAACAAAGGGCTGCGACGTTGCGCTGATCAGTATCCAGTCGCTCATCGAGGCCGGTTCGGGCGGTTTGTCGGTGATCAGGCGCACCTGCAGGCCGAGCTCGCGCCCGATGTTGGCCAGCACCGGCTTCAGGTCCAGAAAGCGGTTCGAGATGTGCACCGCGAGCACGCCACCCGGCGCTAGGTGCTGCATGTACAGCGCGATCGCCTCGCGCGTGATCAGGTGCACCGGGATCGAATCGCTCGCGAAGGCATCGATCGCCAGCACGTCGAACTTCTGCGGCGCGCGCTCGGCCAGTTCGCGCTCGAGCGAGAGCCGCGCGTCGCCGATCACGAACTCGAGGCGCGCAGCCGAGGCGTTCAGGTAGTCGAAGTGCCGACGCGAAAGCCTTAGCACGTCGGGATCGAGCTCGTAAAAGCGGACGATGTCACCGGAGCGACCATAGGCGGAGAGTGTGCCGACGCCGAGCCCCACGACGCCGATCTTTACCGGTCCGGCCGCCTGCCTGGCC
>DATEZE010000258.1:0-31491 GCA_035255845.1 Burkholderiaceae bacterium
CTGGTCCCAGCCGTGTTCAACGACGAGCCAGCCTGGCCGGCGCAGCCGCACCGGAGCCCCCTGAATGATTTCTGCCAGGCAGCGGAGCCCGTCAGCCTGGTCCGTCAGCGCAAGCGCTGGCTCTCGCGCCAGCGCTGCCAAGTGCGGGTCGCCTGCGGCGACATAGGGTGGATTGCTGACAATCAGATCGAAGCGCTGATCTCCGACCGGGCTATACCAATCGCCGCCCAGCCAGGCGATGTCGGCGCCCAATGCTGTGGCATTGCGGCGCGCGACGTCGAGCGCGGCCGCCGAGATATCGGTGGCCGTCAGATGCAACTCGGGGTGCTCGAGCTTCAGGGTGATCGCGATGCAGCCCGACCCGGTTCCGAGCTCGAGCACGCGTGTCGCTCCGAGCGACCGGATGCAGTCGAGTGCCACGTCCACCAATGTCTCCGTGTCTGGCCGTGGCACCAGGACGTCCGGCGTGACCGCGAAGCGACGGCCGTAGAACTCCTGGGCTCCGGTGAGATAAGCCAGCGGTTCACCGCACAGGCGGCGAGCGACCAGCGCGGAGAACACTGCGGCATCCGTGTGAGATAGATCCAGGGTTGGATGCGCAACCAGGTGTTCGCGCCTAACGCCAAGCGCGTGCGCGAGCAGCGCGCGCGCCTCCGCGCGGGACAGTCCGCTCGCGGCTTGCAGCTCCTCGGCGGTCACGAGCGCGGCTCAGGCCGCTTCGCCGAGCGCGGCGAGCTGCTCGGCCTGGTGCTCGGCGGCAAGTCGCTCGGTCAGTTCGGTTAGATCGCCGTCCATGATCTGGTCGATCTTGTACAGCGTCAAGTTTATGCGGTGGTCGGTGACGCGGCCCTGCGGAAAGTTGTAGGTGCGGATCCGCTCACTGCGGTCACCGGAGCCGATCAGCGTCTTACGTGTCGACGCTTCCTTGGCCTGCTGTTCGCGAGTGCGCTGGTCCATGATGCGGGCGGCGAGGATCTTCATCGCTCGCTCGCGGTTCTTGTGCTGTGAACGGTCGTCCTGGCATTCGACCACGATGCCGGTTGGCAGATGCGTGATGCGCACCGCGCTCTCAGTCTTGTTGACGTGCTGGCCCCCGGCGCCGGAAGCGCGAAAGACATCGATTCGCACCTCGGTCGGATCGATCTTCACCTCGTTGATCTCGTCGGCTTCGGGCAGCACCGCGACGGTGCACGCCGAGGTATGGATGCGCCCTTGCGCCTCGGTCGCGGGCACACGCTGCACTCGATGGCCTCCCGACTCGAACTTCAGTTTCGAGTAGGCACCTTGGCCAACGATGCGCACGATCGCCTCCTTGTAGCCGCCGAGGTCTGACGGGCTTTCGGAGATCAGCTCGGTCGCCCAGCGTTGACGCTCGGCGTAGCGCATGTACATGCGCAGCAGGTCGCCGGCGAAGAGCCCTGACTCGTCACCGCCGGTGCCGGCACGCACTTCGAGAAAGATGTTGCGCTCGTCGTTCGGGTCTTTTGGCAGCAGCAGGCGCTGCAGATCGATCTCGATCTCGTCCATGCGCGCACGCGCCGCATGCATTTCCTCTTCGGCCAGCGCCTTCATGTCCGGGTCGGACAACATCTCTTCGGCGCCGAGCATGTCGGCCTGGGCCCGGTGAAACTCGTGAAACCGCGTGACTACAGGCTCGATTTCGGCGCGCTCCTGGCCGAGCGACCGCAGCCGGTTCATGTCACGGGCGGTGTCCTCGCGTGCGAGCTGCACATCGATGTCCTCCAGCCGTCGCGCGAGTTGCTGGAGCTTGTGCTGCATTGAAGGCTTCATGGCGGAAAGAGGTTAGTCGTGTCTGCGGAGGGCCATGCTGGCCCTTGCGTCCAAGGCCGTGGGCCCGGAGGTCAGGTCGCCCGCGGCGGCACCGTCGCTGGGACGGCGGCGTCGGCGGGCGGCAGCTAATCGTCGGAGTTTGAGTAGAAGCGTGCCAGCAGCGCCTGCAGGCGCTGCTGCTCGGCGTTGTCGCCGGCTTCGCGCAGGGTGCTCATCGGATCGTGCAGGAACTTGTTCGTCAGCGCTTGCGAGAGAAGCTCGACGACGACCTCCGGCGCTTCGCCGCGCGCCAGTTGTTTGAGGGCGCGTTCAAGTTCGCGTCGACGCAACGCGTCGGCGCGGGTCCGCAGGTCCTGGATCACCGGCACGACGCGGCGCGCCTTGATCCATTCCTCGAAGTCACGCACGCGCGACTCGATGATCGCCTCGGCCTGCGCGACGGCGGCCTGGCGATTCTCGCTGCCGCTCTGGATGATGCGACCCAGGTCGTCGACGGTGTGCACGTACACGTCGTCGAGCCTTGCGACTTCGGGCTCGACATCGCGCGGCACCGCGAGGTCGACGATGAACATCGGCTTGCGACGGCGCGACTTGATCGCGCGCTCGATCATTCCCAGCCCGATGATCGGCAGCGAACTCGCGGTACAGGACACGACGATGTCGTAACGCGCGATGGCATCGGGCAGTTCTGATAGTTTGATCGAGGTTGCGTGGAAGCGATGCGCCAGCAGCTGCGCGCGCTCGAGCGTGCGATTGGCGACCGTGATCGACTTCGGATGCTGCGCAGCGAAATGCGTGGCGGTGAGCTCGATCATCTCGCCGGCGCCGACGAACAGCACGTGCTCGCCGGCCAGGCTGCCGAAGATGCGCTGCGCCACCCGCACGGCGGCGGCCGCCATCGATACTGACTGTGTGCCGATCTCGGTGGTGCTGCGCACCTCCTTGGCTACCGCGAAGGTGCGCTGGAACAGGTGATTCAGCATCAGGCCGAGCCCGCCAGCACTGCGGGCGAGCTTCTCAGCCTGCTTCATTTGACCCAGGATCTGGGGCTCGCCCAGCACCATCGAGTCCAGGCCGCTGGCAACCCGGAACGCGTGCCGAACTGCGCGCGCCTGCGGCAGCACATAGGTATGGCGCCGCAGTTCGTCCAGGCTCAGCTGCTTTTCCGCCGCGACGAATTCCTGCAGCGCCAACTCGGCGCGTTCAGGCTCGTCCGCGGCACAGTACAGCTCGGTGCGGTTGCAAGTCGAGACGATGGCCGCCTCCGAGATGCAGCCGCCGGCCGGCTGTGCGAGCTTTTCCCGCAACCGGCCGATCGTCGTGCAAACCTCCTCGGGCACGAAGGCGACGCGCTCCCGCACCGCCAGCGGGGCGGTAGCGTGATTCAGGCCAAGAGTCAGGAGCTGCATGGCGGACGGAACGTGGGCGTCTGTCGACAAACGAAACCGCCAAATTATAGGCGTCGGGGTCTGCGCAAACCGTTGATCTGGATCGTCCGGAAGGGTCAGTCCCCGAGGGGCGCGGCGTCCGTACGGACGTTGCGCTGCACCACCCGCGTGCATTTACCGGCTGGCCGCGGTCGAGAGCCTCCAGACCCAGTGCTGGGCGTGCTGCCTTTTGAGAAGGTGCGCCGGCAGCAGTCGTGATCGCATCGGCCGGCGCGTCGTGGTGCGGAGGAAACAGCCGACTCAGCGGGTGCATGCGGTCTGGTCCAGGCGCAGTGTCCGCACGCCGCGAGATCAGAGTGCGAACGAATAGGTTTCCTTCAGCCGCTGCTGCAGCTTGCGCGCTTGTCGGAAAGTCTCCTTCAGCATCCGCTGGTCGACCTCGTTGAGTGAATATGGCTCTACACGGTTCGGACTGGCCGGGTGCGGATGCTCCTGCGCACGCAGCCGCAAAACCTGCAGGTAGTGAAACGCGTCGACCGTAGCCTCGACGTGCCGCGGATCGGCCTTGACGTTCTCGCCCGCGTGCCGCAGGCGGTCGGCGGTGCCAGTGAATCTGGATCCCAAAGCGAGCGCGAACACGCGCGCCGCATCCACAAAGATACGTGCGCCGCGCTTCTTGAGGTCTAAAGTGCCCTCGCTTCCTGGTTCGTCCGAGACCTGGAAGGCCCGAATCAAGCCAAGCGGCGGTTCGGTCTGCAGCGCGTTCTGCACCATCAGACGCAGGAACAGCTTGTTGTCCTGCGTACGTGCGAGCAGCCAGTCGCGCAGACGCTCGCCGAGTGCCGCTTCGCCATACAGCGGTCGGAAATCAAAGAAGATGTTTGCGTTCAGCAATCGCTCGGGCGTCGGTTCTCTGATCCAGGACGTGAACTGGTCGCGCCACTCTGTCTCCGTCAGGCACCACTGCGGGTTGCTGGCCATGATGTTGCCCTTGCACAGCGGAAACCCCAGCTCATCCAATGCCGCGTTGACATCGCGCGCGAACGCCAAGAGTCCTTGGCGTGCCCGGTGCACGTCGGAGGCCTCCGCCGGTGCCGCGAAGATCAGCGCGTTGTCCTGATCGGTGGCCAAAGTCTGCTCGCCGCGCCCTTCGCTGCCGAGTGCAAGCCAGCACCACTTCAGGCCTTCGAGATCATGATTCTGCAGCACCCGGTTGAGCACCTCGCGCGTCAGCGCATCGTTCAGCGCTGCAATCGTGCGGGTCAGCGCCTCGGCAGAAACGCCCTGGGCCAGTAGATTGCGGGCCAGGTTGCGGATATCTCCGGCAACGTGCGTGAGCCCCTTGATCGAACGCACCGAGCGGATTGCGTGATGGATCTGCCGCAGACTGACGCGCTGCAGAGCAAACAGATCGTGCTCGAAGATCGTTCCGAGAACCTTGCCGTGCTTGGTCACGATCATCTGATGAAAGCCGCCCGCCGCCATGCTCTGGATTGCTTCAGCGGCTGAAGCTTCAGCCGGCAGTGTGATCGGATCCGGCGTCATGACCTGCGAAACCGGCGTCTCGAGCGGCAGCGCCTGCAGCACGACGCGATCGCGCAGGTCGTTGAGCGTGAACACTCCCACCGGCGACGACTTCTCGTCGACGACGATGATCGAGCGCACGGCGTTCTCCTTCATCTGCGTCAGCGCATCACGCAGCGAGGTGGTCGCGAGACAGGTGACAGGTTCGGACGGGATCAGATCCGCCAACGGGCGCGTCAGCGAATGCTGATCAGAGGCGACCTGACTGTAGTGGCGCTGCAATTCCGCGAGTGACTGCTGCGCGAGCACCGTGACCGCCTCGGTGCAGTAGGCCGCGAACTCGGGAGAAAGCGCCCGCAGCTTCTGGAAATCGTCGACCGGCAGGAGGTAGGCAAAGACGTTTTCGGTCGCTCGATAGCGGCGCGTCGGCTGTCCTCCGGCAGACAGAGCGCCGACCGGGAAGCAGTCTCCCGGCTGCAGCACGCGGTCCGGCATCGTGTCGAGGCCCGCGGTGACACTGGCTACGTGCCCACTCTGGATGATGTGCAACGGCGGGAATTCGGCGCTGCGGTCGACGATGACGGCGTCCTTCGGGAAGTTGGCCAGGGTCAGCCGGGGAATCAGGAACGCAAGCGCGTCCTCGCGCATCTGCGAGTACGGCGCGTGCTTGGAAAGGAAGTCGCGCACGGGCTCGAAGACGAGCGGCAATGTTTTCGGCTGGTTCATGCCTCAAAGATACAAAAAGACAAGTGCAATCGGTCAATGCCCGTCAACCAATCAGTACTTGATGCGTGCGTAATACGTCTGCTGCGTCGCCTCCCGCGCCTGACCCAGCGTGTGGATGCCCATTTCGGCGAGCAATGGAAGCAGTTTGAGGAAGATCTCGGCGGTCACCAACGCGTCGCCGAGTGCCGTATGGCGAGCACTGACCTTGACGCCAAACCGCTCGGCGATGGCTTCCAACCCATGCGATTCCTGGTTGGGGTGCATCAGTGCCGACAGCAACAGCGTATCGAGCACCGGCTGCTCGAAGCGCACGCCGGTGGTGTTTTCCTTCAGTTGCAGGAAGCGCATATCGAACGCTGCGTTGTGTGCGACCAGCACGGTGTCCTGTGCGAACGCGTGAAACGCGGGCAACACCTTTTCGATCGTCGGCTGCCCAACCACCATTTCCGGCGTGATGCCATGAATCGGGATCGACGCCGCAGCGATTGAACGGCCCGGATCGACCAGCTGCTCGAAGCATTCACCTTTCAGAAGTTTGCCGTTGACCAGCCGCGTCGCCCCGATCTGGATGATCTCATCGCCGGCCGACGGATCCAGTCCGGTCGTTTCAGTGTCAAAGACCGTGTAGCTCAATTCGGTCAGCCGGCGCTCATCGAGCTCGCGCGATAGTTCGTTGACGCGAAACAGGTCGAAGTCGTAGTACTCGGGCCGGCCTGCATGGTGCGGGGTTGTCGTGTCGAGTTCCTCCTGCGCGCTGGCAAGTGGTAGCAGGAAGCGGAAGAACGCCTGTTGACGCGCTCGATCGCGCTCGAACCAGAACTCACCGCCATGGCGCTGAACGATATCGCGCACACTGAGCGAGCCGATTTCCGAGCCGACGCGGATCGGGTCGGTCTCCCAGCCTGCCAGGGCCTCGGTGCTGACTGCCTGGCCGCTCCAGACAAGGTCCAGATGCGCGCGTTTGGCCGCAGGCGTCAGCCGTAGCCATACGATCTTGATGTCATATTCCTCGGCCAAACGTCCGGTTAGGTAGGCGAGCGCCTGCAGCAGCGAGAAGCTGTCGACCTTCAGCCAGAGCGTCTCGTCGACTTCGGCGGACTCCATGCGCAGACTTTGAGCCGCTTCGATTCGCCTTTGCGCGGCGGCGAGCAGATCGGTGCCGCGCATGTCCTCGAGCGGCCAGCGCGTCTTCATCTGCTCTGCCGCCTGCGCGGCGAGCGTGCGGATCCGCCCGCTCATCGCGTGCACCTCCTCGTGGATCACGCGGTGGAAGCGCTCGCGCATCGACGCGTCGAGTTCAGGGTCCTCGAGCACCTCGACCGCTGCCTGCATGTTGCCGAGCGAGGCGCGGCTGTCCTCGGTCAATCCGTGCAGCAACCGGTCGCGCGCCGACTCCTGCTCAAAATCGCTGGTGATGTTGTCGAGCATCAGCACAAAGCCGCTTAGCTCCGCCTCCCGACGTGGGTCGCCGCTCGTGCTGCGCACCGGCGCCATTTGAACGCGCAGCAGATACCCCGCTCGCGTGGTCGTGACGAACTGCGCCGACGGGTTGGCCACACCACGCTGCAGACGGTGTTGGATGTTCTCAAGCGCGTGCGCGACCAGCCCGCGGTCGAATACGGCGTAGATCGAGCGTCCCAGGCCGATCAGCTCGGCGCCGTCAGCCACCGCGCGGGTCTGAGACAGCGTTCGAAACTGCACGCGCGCGCGGTTGTTGTACAGCAGTATGCGTCCATCCAGATTGCACACCACGACGCTTTGGGTCAGCTCCGACATCAGCGCTGCGAGCCGGCTTCGTTCCTGCTCGATGTTGCGGCTGGCTTCTTCAACCTGCGCGGCGATATCACCGCGCAGCTGTGCGCGCTGGCGCACGAGCCCGCCGATAACCTGCGCCAGGCCGCGGATGTCGGCGTTGCCGCTGCCCGGCTCGAGTTCGCGCTGCGCTTCGCCGGCGGCGAGCACGCGGGCCTGCTCGAGCAGACGCGCCGGCGCGCCGACCCACCGCCGGTACAGCGGTGGCACGGCTGCGGCGACGAGTCCGAGAATCACCAGTAGCGCCACCACTGCCGCGGGCAGACTCGGGCCTAGCAGTTCGAAGAGCGCGTCGCGCTGACCCGGAGCGAACGGCGCGAGTACCGCTATCAATCCGACCCACATCAGCAGCAGCAGTGCGGCCGCGGCCACGGCACCGATCACCGTGGTGAGCAGCCTCCTGTCGAGTTTCACTTCTTCGCCGCCAGCAGGTCACGCACCTTCTGTACCAGTTCCTTGGTCGAAAACGGCTTGGTGACGTAGTCGTCGGCGCCGAGCGCAAGCCCTTTGGCCACGTCGGTGTCGCGACCCTTTGCCGTGAGCATCAGGATGAGCGTGTCCTTCAGTTCGTCGTCGGCACGGATCTCCTGACACACCTCGAAACCGGTCTTCGTCGGCATCATCACGTCGAGCAACACCAGCGTCGGATGCTCGCGCCGCAGCGTCTCAAGCGCCTCGGCGCCGTTGCGAGCGACGCTCACTGCATAGCCCTCGCGCTTCATCAGGTACTCGAGCGAAATCAGGATGTTCGGCTCGTCGTCGGCGATCAGGATCTTGCAACTCATTGGATGGCTTCCGGCGCCGTCGAAGCGAGGTCCTCATCATGACTCCACGGCAGCTCGAAGGTGAAGCATGCCCCGTGGTTTGGTACAGAACGGAGCCACAGGTGACCGCCGAAATGCTCGACGATCTGACGGCTGATCGGTAAGCCCAACCCGGTCCCCTGTGGCCGGCGTGTCGCGTCGCCACCCTGGTGGAATTTCTCGAAGATCAATGCCTGCTGTTCATCCGGCACGCCCGGGCCGTTGTCCTGCACCTCGACTCTTACCCCCCTTGTGTCAGACGTCAATCGCATCTCGACCCGACCGCCCTCGGTCGGCACGAACTTGGCCGCGTTCGACAGAAGGTTGAGCAGGACTTGCATCAGACGGTCCGAGTCGGCCAGCAGCATTGGCACGTGTTCCGGCATCGTCAACGTGAGCGAGGCGCCGCGTTCGCGGAACAACTCGCTCGTTGTCTGTGCGGCCTGTGTCAGCAGTGCGCGCATGTCGACTTCGCTGTTGCGCCACTCGACACTGCCGGACTCGATCTTGGCCATGTCGAGCACCTGGTTGACCAGCCGCGTCAGACGTTCGGTTTCGCCGACGATGATGCGGAGGAACTGATGGCGCTGATCGTCACCCATCGCGGTCTCGTCGACCATCAGTTCTGCCAGCGCACGGATCGAAGTCAGCGGCGTGCGCAGTTCGTGCGTCACCGACGACATGAAGTCGTCCTTGAGCCTGTCCAGGCTCTTCAGCTGTTCGTTGGCAGCGCGCAGCTCAGCGGTCGCACGCTGCAGCGACAGAGATTTTTCCTCAAGTTCGCGCGAATAGGCGCGCAGTTGCGAAGCTTCGTCGAGGATGCGCATTACATCGTCGAGTCCGAGCGCCTCCTCCTCGACCGCGGAAGCCACCATCACGCGCGCCGAGGCACTGCCAATCGCGCCAGCGAGCTGTGTCTCGACGAACTGGACGAGCCGCGCGTCGGGCGGGATCTGTTCGATGCGCGCCACGCCGACCCGCCTCGCATAATCCTCGAACATCCGCCGTGCCGGTTCCATGCCGAGAAAGCGGCCCACCAGAGATAGCAGCTTGGATACCTCGGCACGACCGCGCCAGAACACTGGCCCGTGCTTGCCGTTGCCGTCCTGGGCGCGTTCGAACACATCGACGAACAGCAGAGCCTGGCTGGTCTCCTGTGCTGACGGTGCGCGGGCGAGTGACACCGCCACGTAAGCGCCGACGTTGGCGAGCAGACTCCAGAATAGTGAATGTGTCAGGCCGTCGAGGCCGGTCAGCCCGAACAACTGCTCGGGCTTCAGAAGTGCAACGCCCCATGGCCCGTTCGAGACAAAGTCGGTCTGCCACCAGCCGGACTTGGCGATAGACGGCAGCATCAGCGTGTACACCCACAGCCCGAAACCGAGCACCAGCCCGGCCAGTGCGCCACCGCGTGTACCGCCCCTCCAGTACATGCCGCCGAGCATCGCCGGGGCGAACTGAGCCACGGCCGCGAAGCTGATCAGGCCGATGCTAACCAGCGCATAGGCCTCGCCAGCGAGGTGGAAGTAAAGATAGCCGAGCAGCAGCACCGCGAAGATCGCGGCGCGCCGGATACCCAGCAGCACGCCGGTAAGGTCGCCGCCGAGACGATGGCTGAAGCGCCGGGTGCGTAGCAGCAACGGCATCACAAGGTCGTTACAAACCATCGTCGATACCGCGATTGCCTCGACGATCACCATGCCGGTGGCGGCCGATAGACCACCGATGAAGGCTACTAGCGCCAGCAGTGGCCGGTCCATTGCCAGCGGCAGCGACAGTACGAAACTGTCGGCATTCACCTTGCCCGAGCTGAAGTGCAGCAACCCGGCGACCGCGATCGGAAGAACGAACACGTTGATCAGCAGCATGTACAGCGGAAACGCCCACACCGCGCGCTTGAGGTGCTGCTCGTTGACGTTCTCGACGACCATCACCTGGAACTGCCGCGGCAGAAAGATCACCGAGAGCATCGAGAGCACCGTCAGCGCGAACCACTGTTCGTAGGCGAAGGCCTTGCCCTGGCCCAGGCTGAGCAGGCTCTTGATATTGGGATGCGCGAGCGCTCGCTCGAAGAGATCAGCCGGACCTCCGAACATGCCCCAAGTGATCAGTGTGCCGACCACCATAAAGGCCAACAGCTTGACAATCGACTCGAATGCGATTGCGGCGACCATGCCTTCATGGCGTTCGGTGGCGTCCAGGTGCCGAGTGCCGAACACGACAGTGAACCCCGCCAGCAGCAGCGCGACGTACAGGGTGCTGTCGCGCCACCAGCCAACGACCGCCGGAGCAATCTGTCCTAGCGGAGTCGTCAGCAGCGCGTATCCGGTGGAGACGGCCTTCAGCTGCAGCGCGATGTAGGGCACGATGCCGACGACGGTGATCAGCGTCACGAGCCCGGCCAGCAGTGGGCTCTTGCCGTAACGGCTGGCGACGAAGTCGGCAATCGAGGTGATGCGGTAGGTCTTGGCAATGCGGATCATTTTTCGCACCACCATCCACGCCAGCACCATTGCCAGGGTGGGGCCGAGGTAGATCGGCAGGAACCAGACACCGCCCGAGGCGGCACGGCCGACGCTGCCGAAGTAGGTCCAGGCTGTGCAGTACACCGCCATCGACAGCGAGTAAGTCCAGGCGTTGTCGATGATCGAGCGTCCCTGCTGAGCGCGTCGGTCGCCGACCCATGCCACCGCGAACAGCAGCAACAGGTATGCGAACGACGCGACGATGACCAGTGGGGCCGCGAGCATTGCTAACGATCAATGCGCTCGACGGTCCAGCCCACAACCGCAATCAGCACGCCCCAGCCGATGAACAGCGCCGCCGGAAACAATGGCAGGCCAAACAGCGTGAGGTCGCGGTCCCACAGCGCCAGGAGCGGAAAGTTGAACAGCACCATGCCGCCGAAGAACAGCGCCACCAGGCGTTGCCCACCCAGGCCCTTGATCACCGTCGTCTCCTCGTCACCCGCAGCGATTGTGCCGCGTCGCAGTCGGTTCTGGTGCTGCGCGCAGATCTCAGTTCAAGGTCCAGAAAAACAGTGGCCCCGCAAGCGGGGCCACTGTTGTCACTGCCACGAGTCTCGGATCAATGAGCCGTTGCCTTGGCGGCAAGGATGCCGGTGGTCTGGCGGACATACAGCTCGTCCCACATGTCCTCGGAGCGCTTGTCGCGATACAGCAGCGAGCCCAGGATCACCGCAAGGAAGCCGAGCGGGATCGAGATTAGGCCGGGATTGCGCAGTTCGAACAGCGGCTTCTCGAGTCCCACGATGCTGGTGTCGTCGCCCTTGAACTTCTCGAGGTTCGCCTTCGCTGTGCCGATGGCCTTGTCGAGTGCGGCCTTGTCCTTCTCGGCCTTGGCGACCTTCGCCGCGTCCCCGGAGGCGAGCGCCTCGGTGATCGGTGCCATCTTTGCCGGCGCGCCGTCGATTACTTTCTGCGCGGCCGCCTTGATCGCCTTCGGGTAAGTGAGGTTCGGCGACACCATCACGAGGCCGATTGCCGCCACCGTGCCCACGATCATTCCGGCCACGATTCCGCCGGTGTTGCAACGCTTCCAGAACAGCGTCAACAGCACGCACGGGAAGTTGGCGGAAGAGGCCACCGCGAAGGCTAGGGCCACCAAGTGCGCGACGTTCTGGCCCTTGGCGGAAATGCCGATGACGATGGCCATGGCGCCGACGAAGAGGGTGGCGATCCGTGCGGCCTTGACCTGCTCCTGCGGCGTCACGTGCTCCTTGCGGATCACTCCGACGTAAAGGTCGTGCGCCATTGCGCTGGCGGCGGCCAGCACCAGTCCTGCGACCACGGCGACGATGGTGGCGAATGCAACGGCCGAGACGAAGGCCATGAAGAGGTTGCCACCCAGCGAGTCGGGGCCGCCACCCAGGGCTTGCGCCAGCAGCGGATTGGCCATGTTGCCGCCCGGATCGATGCCGGCGATCACCGTGGGGCCGACCTTCATCGCTGCGGCCATGCCAAGGAACAGCGTCAGCACGTAGAAGCCGCCGATGATGGCCATCGCCCAGTTCACCGACGTGCGCGCCGCCTGCGCCGTCGGCACCGTGAAGAACCGCATCAGGATGTGAGGCATGCCGGCCGTGCCGAACACCAGTGCCATGCCCAGCGAGATCTGGTCCAGCGGCACCTTGAGGAACAGTCCGGGCTCAAGGAAGATCTGCCCGAGTTGCGTCGCAGAGAGGTTGGTGGCCTTGTCGCCGATCAGCGCGGCGACGCGGGCCTGGACCTTCGCATCGCCGACGACGTTGGCGAGGAAGTCGCCGAAGAATCCGTACTGGCTCCAGACCAGGATGACCATCAGGATCGAGGCGCACACCAGCAGGACGGCCTTGATGATCTGCACCCAGGTCGTGGCGACCATGCCGCCGAACAGCACGTAGGCCAACATCAGCACGCCTACGGTGACCACCGATATCTCATAGTCGATGCCGATCAATGTCTTGATCAGCACGCCGGCGCCGACCATCTGCGCGGTCAGGTAGAAGGTGGACACCGTGATCGTGGAGATGGCGCCAACGATGCGCGCCTTCTTCGGGTCGTTGCGATACGCGAGAATGTCCGACAGCGTGTACTTGCCGATGTTCCGGCACGGCTCGGCGATCACTAGCAGCACGGTGATGTAGGCGACGAGCCAGCCCACCGAGTACATGAAGCCGTCGTAGCCATACAGCGAGATCAGGCCGGCGATGCCGAGAAACGATGCCGCCGACAGGTAATCGCCTGCAATCGCCCAACCATTCTGCAATCCGGACACGCCGCCGCCGGCGGCGTAAAAGTCCGCGGCTGTCTTGACGCGCTTGGCCGCCACGTAGGTGACGTACATCGTTACGGAGATGATGGCGCCGAAGACCAGGAAGGTCAGCCACTTCCAGTTGTCGGCGACAGCGCCCTGCGCCAACGCCGGCAGCGCGATCAGCGGCAGCGCCAGCGCGCCTGCCGCAAAAAGCAGGATTCGTTTCTTGTCCATCGCTTAGCTCCCGATCCTGTCGGCGTCGCGGACGAGTTCCGCCGCCATCGCATCGAATTTCTTCGCCTTCGCCGTGTAGTAGAAGGCAATGCCCCAGGCGACGATGAACTGCGAAAGCGCGAACAGGATGCCGACATTGACGACGCCGTAGACCTTGATTTTGAAGAGGTCGGTGAAATAAGCCGCGCCGATCGGCAGCAGGAAGTAATAGATCAGCGAGAAGACCATCAGGCCGGTCAGGAAGCCGACCTTCTTCGAGTGCAGCGTCTGGAAGCGCGGATCCTCATCGATCGCCTGCCAGTTCAGTGCTGCGCGTGGCGCCTGTATACCCGGCATTGCAGCGGTTGACATCTTTTCCTCCCAAGGAAACGGACGGAGTGCCGTTTCTAGAATAGACCGGCTGATCCCCGACGAGCGAGGCCGCGTCTGGATCTTTTTCGTTGTCGGCGCTACGACGATATGCGCAAAAACTGTCGCTCAGCTTACGGGCATGCGCGCACTTGTTGATCTACGTCTAATGAGCCCGACCCGGGTTACGGACTCGAGGTCACGGTGGCGGCTGTTGCGCCGCGCCATTCGGTCGGCCCCGCCGGTCGCCGAGTGTGCTCGCCAATTGCACAGCGTTGCGTCCCCAAGCGACTCCTGGCGCGGTCCGTCCGGACCGTGTTAGACGATGCCGTCCTTGGTCATTGTCGATACGATCAACTGCACGAACTGATCGATCAGCTTCTGCGCGGAGTCGTAGCCGGTCGACGTGGTCGTTGCCGCGGACCATACGACGGTGGCATTGCGCGCCTCGAAGACGCGCGTGTCGGCATGCACGTTCTGTGTCGTCGTCACTTGGGGCGGAATGGCCCACATCGTGTTGTAGTAGCCGGCAAAGCCGCCCCATCCTGGGCCCCAACCGCCGCCCCAGCAACAGCCCGGACCCCACGCCGGCCCCATCACCATGCCGGGCGAGACGTTCACCTGGGTCGACACGTTGATGATGCGGCTCACCATGGCATATGCGACTCCGGCGTCGGCAATTCCGCGGCGCAGCTGTTCCTCGTTGATCGGCCCTTCTTCGTTGAAGTACGCGTACGCGGGCACTGCCTTGATGCCCAATGCGCCAAGCGCGGCCACCATGCGGTCCTCGTAGATCCGGCGCATCGCCGTGTCGCGGACCGCTCCGACCACCATCACGCTGCGCACGGGCCGCTTGCCGGCAAATTCCGGATTGACCCACTGTGCATCCAGCGAGGTCGACGTGGCACATGCGCCTACGAGTGCGGCGGCGCTGATGCAGAGGGCGATGGTCAGTCGATTCAGCATTGCACGCTCCCTGAAGTGGCGGCGGCCGCCGTCGCGGCGGCAGACTTTCTAGGTTAGCGCAAGCGGCGCTGCGCGTAATCGCGGATCGCATCGATCATCTGCAAGAGGTCGCGCTGGACGGCCGCGAAGCCGCCATGCGGTGTCCGTGCGCGCTCGTCCATGTATAGACGCTTATTGATCTCGATCTGCAGGCTATGCCTGCCGCGTGCTGGATTGGAGTAGGCACGCACCAGTTCAACGCCCTTGTAAGGATCGTTGACCCTCACGTCGTAGCCAAGCGCGACCAGCGTCGCACGCACGAACTGCGTGAAGGCCGGATCACACGTTGTCCCATCGCGGTCGCCGAGCACGAAATCGGTGCGCCGCGTGCCGGGACCGCCTTCGCCCATTTTGCCGGCGACCGAGTTCATCGAGTGGCAGTTGAGATGGAAGACCTCGCCATGCAGCTGGTGCGCGTCGTTCAGCAGATCGACCAGTGCCCGGTGATACGGCATGTGAAAGCGCTCGATCCGCAGCCGCACTTCCTCGACCTTGAGGCGGCGCCGGTAGATTTCGCGGCCGTCGTCAAGCGTGCGCCAGATCAGCGCCTTGCCGATTCGTGCCTTGCCGCTCGGCATGTACTCGTGCGGCCACGCGCCACCTTCAATCAGATCGAGATCGACGTCGCCGTGATGCCTGTTGGGGTCGAGGTAAGTGCGCGGCCAGCGCGCGGCGAGCAGCGGGATGCCGGATCCGGTCGCGGGCAGATATAGCTGGTCGACGAAGCAGTCTTCGCCGTCGCGCAGGTCGAATTCGGAAACGGCGGCATCAAAGTCCGTCGGGAACTCGGATCCCGAATGCGGCGAGTCGAGCACGAGCGCCGTCGCTGGCCGCCGGAGGCCGTGCAGGATGATGGCTGCGGAGTCGAGGGTCACGCCAGAACGCGGAATGAGTTGCGGAACAGGAGCTTAGCGGGCGGCCACGGCGCGCGCTCGCTGTGCGCAAGACGCGCGCAATGAACGTGCCCGCGGCTGCTCCGCTATACTTCGCGCCCTTCGCGATGGCCTCAATCGCCGTCCTGCAACCCAGGCCAAGTAGCTCAGTTGGTAGAGCAGAGGACTGAAAATCCTTGTGTCGGTGGTTCGATTCCGCCCTTGGCCACCAAATTTCGCGAGCGCAGCGGCAACGCCGAATCCAGGCGAAATGTCCCCCTCGGCCACAGTGCCTGCTGAGGCATCCGGCCGAGTCATCGCGCGAGAGTCGCGAGCTTGTTCCTCGCCTGGGAATCCTGATCACGACAGATCGCAAGGCCGGCCGTATTCACCAGACGCGTGAGTTCTGCGCGGCGCGCGAGCGCGGCGTTGCGCCCGGTCTTCTCAGAAAGCTCGACAAACTGCTGTCCGCCGGGCAGGGTCCAGACCTCGACGACATACGATGCATTCGCACTGCGGTAAGTGCGCACGCTCGATGGGCCGAGGCGCGCCACGTCCGCCGGTAGCAGCGCAGTGCCGCCCGTTGCTGAGCGCCGCTCCGTCAGCAGCGTGCGTTGACGTGGTTCCAACACCGCCGTCAGTGCCGCGACCAGCGGTGCGCCACGCGTTTCATCCGGAGCAAGAAGCCTCGCGCGGGCCGGCGCTTCAAGTCGGCGCGAAAGCGAAATGACGTCGTCCAGCGCATCGCCGTGAAGATCCGCTTCGCATTTGCCATCAGGTTTCAGCAGGGCGGGGCTCACTTGTTCGCAGTTCTGGCCCGCCACCTTCAAGGTCAGTTCCGATTCCTTGTCATGCTCCCGCAAGCGCAGTCGGAGCCCTGCACGATTCAGCTCGAGCGTCGGGGAATCGAACAGCCAGATCGTCGTCGGTTTGCGCTCCGCCGCAAGCGCCAGCGCGCTGACCACTCGCGTCGGGTCGCTGCACAGATTGATCTGGATCTCAGCCCGCGATTCGACCCCGCAGGCGTCAGTCGCGGCGAAGACGGCTGCGGCGCAGAGCAGCAGCGTCGTCAGTCCATGCGGCGTCACGGCGTTGGTCCAGCTCAAAGACGGTTCGGCACGTGAAGCAGGAACTCGGGAACGTCGGGCAGCCCGTCGATGAAGGTGTCCCTTTTCTTGCCTTCGATCGTGAAGCGGCGCACGCGCTGTTCGAAGCGCTCGGCCACGTAGAAATCACCGTCGGGGCCGACGGCGAAGCCCGACGGCGCCCTGAGCTTGCCATCGATGACGACGCGCGCCTTCAGTTTGCCGCGTGGAGGCTCCTGCGGGATGTCGTAGGCGAGGATGCTTCCGGTGCCGGCCGCGCCGATATAAAGCGTCTCGCCGTGCAGTATCAGATGAACCGGCTTCCTGATCCGCTTGCCACGGATGCGCGCGGTCAGGCGCCCGGTTGCGACTTCGAAAATCTTGACAGCGTCCCCCGCTTCGTCTGCGACGTAAAGATAATCACGATGAACGATGATGCCGCGGACGGAATGGCGGGGCTTGCCGTGGACGTCGAGGACAACTTCGAGCCCTTGCGGCGCCGGTACATCATTCGGTGGCTCGCGCCCCGCATCCGGCAGTTGCCCCCGCGCCGATGCCACCAGGGTCCCCGGGAAGAAGCGGCCGCTGGGAAACTCCTCGAGCAAATGCCGCGCGACCGGAGCGGGCCTGCGGGTCTTGGGCATGACCGCAATGACGGTGTTCGTGTCCTGGCACGAGATGTAGAGCCGGCCGTCATCGCCCAGCTCAACATCGAAGGGATGGACCATCGCCACCACCTGTTTCGAGGTCACGAGGTTGTCGACAAAATGGAACGAGTCTCCGTGCCGGCGATACCGTGCGACGTGACTGTCGTGCCGCCACGCACTTGCGATGTAGAGGTCTTCGCCGACCAGCGCGAAACCGCGCGGAATATGCAACGGATGAGCTTTCGGCGCAGGATCGAGCAGCAGCGGATGGTTCCTGAGAACCTTGCCCTCATCCGTGAACACACCGATGTTGTCGAGGCCGTGCCTGCCCTCACCGCGGTAGCTGATCCACCACACGATTCACCTGCCTCCCAGTCGCCCGACTACGCCTTGTCATCCTTCTTGTGAGGTTCCCGCAGATCGAAATCCGCCTGCATACGCTTGAGCTTGACGATCCCATGCCACACCAAAGCAAACATGCCGAGGACGAGCAGGCTGCCGGCGGCCCGCTCGATGTCGTAGGAGCCGGTGCGGTTGGCGATGTAGGCGACGACGATCAGTCCCGCGATCGCAATAGTGATCGCCCAGTTTGCCTGCCGGGCGACGGTGAAGTTCAGCGTGCCGAATCCTGTCAGCTGGTACAGCATGAAGGGCAGGATCGCAACGGCCGGCAGTAGCTCGGAGGGTCCGAGCGCGACATCGACTGCACTCGGCGCTCTCGCGTGCAGCAGTGTGCTGTTGGCAAGCTCATGGAACAGGGTCGGGACCGCGCACAGGAACGGCACAACGGAGAGCAACTCGAGCACGAGAGCCCCGCTCCAGACGCCGTTTCTCGAAGCGACATCTGCTCCCTTGCCCTCCGACTGCGTGCCGACGAAAAGTCCGCCGACCACGGCAGCGGCGCTCGACAACATCAGCAATTCGACGGTAATACCGAAGCCTGTGGGCTCACCGGCCTTGAGCAGCAACAGGGCGAGAAAGCCCGGTGTGTAGAACATGACACGCACCAGCCGTGCCCAGACCCGCGCATCGCGTTCAGGGGGAAGGACCGGGAGCGGCTTGCCGTCCGTCCCAACGGTAGGCCTTTCCTTGGACATTCTCTCAACCTCCTCGCGTACTGTTCATTTTCTCTCGATACGGAGTCTAGTGCGGGTTCGCGTTACGTTGACGTGGAACGGGATCGGCCGGGCAGTGCGCATTGCGGAGATGCAGTTGACTTGGAGCAGCCTCCGTATACTCGACGCAGTCAACGATCTGCGCGGAATTCCCGTCGAGCATGAGTGAAATGCGTAGTATCGACGTCGCCGTCGTCGGTGCAGGCGTCGTCGGCCTGGCGGCGGCGCTGGGCTTGGCTCAGCAGGGCTTCAAGATCGCTCTGATCGGGCCAAGGGTTCACGCGCACGAGGCCACGCACGCGGCCCCATTTGACGGCCGCATCTATGCAGTGGCGCCGGCAACGGTTGCGCTGCTCGAACAGCTTTCTGTCTGGAAGCGCGTCGACGCGGCGCGCACGAACGCGATCCAGACGATGCGCGTCTTCGGTGATCGCGGTGACGCGCTGACCTTCGATGCCTACTCGGCGGCCGTCGAACGGCTCGCAACCATCGTCGAAGAATCGGAGTTGCTGCGCGTGCTCGACACCGCGTGCGACTTTCAGCCCGGTATCCAGCGCCTCGCGGCCGAATTCGAAACGCTCGGCGATGGCGCTGATGGGATCAGCGTGCGGCTGAGCGGCGGCGATGAACTGTTGGTCAAGCTGGTCGTCGGTGCCGATGGGGCGCAATCGGCAGTGCGCGCGGCGACCGGCGTCAATGCCAAAGTCACCGACTATGGCCAGACAGCGGTGGTGACCAATCTGGCGTGCGCGCGGCCGCATCTCGATACCGCTTGGCAATGGTTCACCGATGAAGGTGTCGTCGCATTGTTGCCGTTGCCGGGCCAGCATGTCTCGCTCGTGTGGTCAGCGCCGACCTCGCTCGGCGAGGCGCTTGCTGCGCTCGATGCGGATGCGCTGGCTGAGCGGGTGACATTGCGGACTCGATCTGACCTCGGCGCACTCAAGCCCAGCGGACGAACGGCCGCATTTCCGCTGCGGCTGGTCGTCGTCGAGCGACTGGTCGGTCCGCGCGTTGCGCTCGTCGGCGATGCTGCCCACGTCGTGCATCCGCTCGCCGGTCAGGGCTTGAACCTCGGGCTACAGGATGTGGCTGCATTGCTGAAAGTGGTGCGCGCACGTGAGCCTTTTCGCGATATCGGCGACGCCGTGCTGTTGCGACGATACGAGCGCGACCGGGCCGAGCCGGTCGCCATGATGCGCGCCGCCACCGATGGCCTTGCGCGCCTGTTCAGCGTCAACGATCCGCTCGCGCGATTTATCCGCAACAGCGGTATGGCGGCCGTCGACCGGATTGCTCCGCTTAAGAACCTGCTCATTCGGCAGGCACTCGGCTGAACTAGATCGGGCCGTCCCGGTCTGAGGGTCTTGCGCGGCGCGGCTACACTCCGCGCCCGGTTTCAGGAGATTGCAATGAAGTTTGGATTTCGACGCACCGTCACACTGTTTGGCGCACTCCTGTGCGCCATGACGGGCGCCGCCGTGCTGGCGCAAGGCAAGGACGCGCCCAAGGCGCCCGCTGTCGGCACGCCAGAGGCACAGGTCGCCGCCAGATTTGCCGAGCGCTCGGGAATGAAACCGGACCAGGTGTTCCGCGGGCCCGGGGGGCTTTATGAAGTTCTCGTGCGGGGCGAACTGTATTACGTCGATCCGGCGGTCACGGTCGTCATCATGGGGCGGATGTTCGACGTGCGTACGCGTGAGGATCTTTCGCAGAAGCGGCTGGACTCTGCGCTCAAAGTCGACTTCAAGTCGCTGCCGTTAGACCGTGCCGTCAAGATCGTGCGCGGCAACGGTTCGCGCGTGCTGGTGACGTTCGAGGATCCGAACTGCCCGTATTGCAAGCGGCTGTGGCAGAACATGCAGCAACTCAGCAACGTGACGATCTACACTTTCCTGTATCCGATTCTCTCGCCTGACTCGCAGGAGAAATCGAAAGCGATCTGGTGCTCTAAGGAGCGCGGCGCCGCATGGGAGGAGTACATGGTCCAGGGCAAGACGCCGGCGGCTGCAGCAACGGATTGCAAGACTCCACTCGAACAGAACCTCGCGCTTGGACGAGATTTCGGCATCAATGGCACGCCGACGATTATCTTCGCGGACGGTACGCGTGGTGCCGGAGCGATGCCGATGGAGGCCCTCGAGCAGCGGCTTGCCGCTGCTCCGAAAAAATAGCGGTCCTCAGCGCTTGAGCAACGACTCGGGCGCGGCGCCCTTCGGCACCAGCAGCCAGGCGCTGGCCTCCGCCTTCTGTCGGCCGGCGAGTTGACCGGCATCCGCGCCGAAGCCCCAAAAAAAATCGAAGCGCAGCGGGCCGCGGATCGCGCCACCGGTGTCCTGTGCCAGCATCGGACGGATCAACGCTGCTCCGTTGCCTGGATCGGCCGTCGAGATCACCAGCGGCGACCCCAGCGGGATGTAGCGCGGATCGGCAGCAAGGGAGGCGCCCGGCGTCAGCGGCACGCCGAGCGCACCGACCGGGCCGGCCGCCGGGTCGCCCAAAGGCAGTTCACGGAAGAAAACGAAGCTCGGATTCTGGTCGAGCAGTTCCTTCGCTCGTGACGGATTGCGTGCGAGCCACGATTTGATGCCTGCCATCGAAGCCTCATCGAGCGTCATCTCGCCCTGGTCGACGAGCCAGCGTCCGATCGATCGGTACGGCTGTCCATTCTGGTCGCCGTAGCCGAGTCGCACCATGCTGCCGTCGTCGAACCGCACCCGGCCCGAGCCCTGCACCTGCAGGAAGAATGCGTCGACCGGATCGTCGACCCAAAGCAGTTCCTGGCCCGCGAGCAGATTAGTGCCGGTAATCTCGCCGCGGCTCGGGTAGGGAACCACCCGCCGCCCCTGAAGCTTGCCGCGCAGGCGCAGGTTTGCCACCTCGGGGTGAACGCTGCCAAGATCGATCACGAGTAAATCCTCCGGGACGCGGTAAACAGGCGTCGCGAAGCGCTCGCTGCGTGCGCGGCTCCCGCGCAGCAACGGCTCGTAGTAACCGGTCATCAGCCCGCTGTCGCGCGTGTCAAGCTCGCGATCGCCCTCGACGCGTCGCGCGAGAACTCGATAGGCGTCGAAGCCGGACGCAAAGAACGATCTGACCGAGGCGGCACTGCGTCCGTCGACATTTTCGGCGCGACTGCAGACTTCGCGCCATGCGTCTCGCTTGCCAAGCGCGCGACAGCTCTGCATGAACGCGGGCCAGGCGGCGATCCAGTCATCGCCACGCGTGGCGGGCAGCATTTCGAACACAACCGGCTCATAGAGCGCTCGGGTCTCAGCCGCCGGAATTGTCGGCGGCGGTGGCGGAGGTGGTTGGGGCCGTGGCGTCTGGGTGGGCCGGACGGCGCAGCCGGCGAGCGCTGCGATCAACAAGACGGCCGCGAAGTGACGGCTAGAATTCGCGGGCAACGAGAGTGTAGACATGTGGCTGATTCTGCTCGAAGCGGCGCTCGCACTGGCGGCGCTGCTGTTCATCGTCTGGTGGACGATGTTTGACAAACCGCGCCGCAGGAACCGGCGCGACCGCTAGTTCAGTGCAGCGCCTGGGGCATCGACAGCACGAACTCCGGGATCGGCACGTCAAATGCGGTGCCGTCGTCGGCGATGCACTGGTAGCTGCCCTTCATCGACCCTACCGGCGTCGCCAGCGGGCAGCCGCTGGTGTACTCGAACGATTCACCGGGCTTCAGCACCGGTTGCTCACCCACGACACCGTCACCGCGGACCTCTTCGACCTGGTTATGTCCGTCGGTGATGATCCAGTGCCGCGACACCAGCTTTGCGGTGCGCTCACCGGTGTTGCGGATCGTCACCGTATAGGCGAAGACGAAGTGATGTTCATCCGGATTCGAATGCGCTTCCAGGTACTTCGGACGGACATTGATCGAGAACTCGTAGGTCGCCATGGAGGGCAGCACGCGCGGCGCCGCGTCGAACGCCGGGCTAAGTGGAAACGACCCTTAGAATAGTCGCGACCCGGTAAGTTTCCACACCGTTGCCGCGGAGCCGTCATGTCGTCGAGTTTCCGTATCGCGCCGAGCATCCTGTCTGCCGACTTTGCGCGGTTGGGCGAAGAGGTGCGTGCCGTTGTCGCCGCCGGCGCCGACTGGATCCACTTCGACGTGATGGACAACCATTACGTCCCGAACTTGACGATCGGCCCACTCGTCTGCGAGGCGATACGGCCGCACGTCGACGTGCCGATCGACGTGCACCTGATGGTGAAGCCGGTCGACCGGATTGTCCCGGATTTCGCCAAGGCGGGCGCTGACGTGATCACCTTTCATCCCGAGGCTTCCGAGCATGTCGACCGGACGCTCGCGCTGATCCGCGATTCGGGGTGCAAGGCCGGGCTCGTGTTCAACCCGGCGACCCCGCTCGCCTGGATGGACCATGTGATCGACAAGATCGATGTGGTGCTGCTGATGTCGGTGAACCCCGGCTTCGGCGGCCAGAAGTTTATTGCCGAGACGCTCGTCAAGCTGAGGACGGCGCGCGCGCGCGTGGATGCCTATAGACACGAGACCGGCCGCACGATCCATGTCGAAGTCGACGGCGGCGTCAAGGTCGACAACATTCGCGCGATCGCGGAAGCGGGTGCTGACACCTTCGTCGCCGGCAGCGCCGTGTTTGGAGCTGGCGATCCTGACGGTGGCTACCGGGGCGTCATCCGACGCATGCGCGAGGAACTCGCGGCAGTCGCACGGCCCGCATGACGGCCGCGTGGCCGGCGCACGCGGTCCTGATTGACCTCGACGGCACGCTGCTCGACACCGTTCCCGATCTGACCGCTGCCGTCAACGCGATGCTGGCTGAACTCGGGCGCGCGCCGATCGCAGCCGCCACCGTCGCTGCGTACATCGGCAAGGGCGCGGAGACTCTGGTGCATCGCGCGCTGACGGGTGCACTCGACGGTCGCGCCGACGAACCGATCTTCGCCCAGGGTCGTGACGCGTTCTACCGGAACTACCGGCGCGTCAACGGTCACGCGGCGCTGGTCTACCCCGGCGTGCCCGAGGCGCTCGCATCCTTCCGCCAACGCGGACTCAAGCTCGCCTGCGTCACCAACAAACCGCGCGAGTTCACGCAGGAACTGCTCGCGCGCGCGGAACTGTTCGCGGCGTTCGACAGCGTGATTTCCGGTGACGATACGGTCGAAAAGAAGCCGCATGCTGCCCCGTTGCTGGCTGCGTGCGCACAGCTTGAAGTGGACGCGGCCGACGCTGTCATGATCGGCGACTCCGAGAACGACCTGCTCGCGGCGCGCGCGGCCGGCTGTCGCGCGATCCTGGTGACGGGCGGATACAACGAGGGACAATCGATCGCCAAACTGCCGGCCGATGCTATAGTCGAAACGCTCGCTGATGCGGTCCCCCTGATCGCGCCGCGCAGCTTCAAGAACCTGCAGTGAATCTCTGCGACACACGTGATCTTGTTTCCCTCGGGGCATGGCGCAAGGCCTGGTGCCGGTTCTGGCACGCCCAGGGAGTCTGGTCCTGGCGCCGCTAGGCGCCAGACCGCCGCGACTCGCGGCCTTCGTGAGTGTCCTTCAACGCGCGGTACCTTCCGCGTGACTCGGCAGGTGAACTGTGACTGAACTCGAATTCAAGGCCCTGGCGACACAGGGCTACAACCGCATCCCGCTGATCGCGGAGAGTTTTGCCGATCTGGAGACGCCGCTCTCGCTGTACCTCAAACTCGCCAACGAACCCAACACCTTTCTGCTCGAATCCGTCGTTGGTGGTGAGCGCTTCGGGCGCTACTCCTTCATCGGCCTCGCCGCGCGGCGCTCGCTGCGGTCGTTCATCGGCGACGATGGCAGCGTGACCGAATTTCTCGAAGACGGGCAGGTACTCGAGTCGGTCTCCGGCGATCCGCTCGCCGCAGTCGGGCGCTACTTCGACCAGTTCAAGGTTGCGCTGCGTCCGGGCTTGCCACGATTTGCCGGAGGTCTGGCTGGCTACTTCGGCTATGACACCGTGCGCGTGATCGAGAAGAAGCTGGCGCGCACCAAGACCGATGACCTCGGCGTGCCCGACATCCTGCTGCTGCTCGCTGAAGAGGTCGCGGTCATCGACAACCTCGCCGGCCGCATTTACCTGATCGTCTATGCCGACCCGCACCGGCCCGAAGCCTATGCGCGTGCGCGTCAGCGGCTGCGCGACCTGAAGACAAGACTGGCGCGGCCGATTGAGCCACCGCATGCGCGCGCCAGCGTGCGGCGCGAGGAGTACCGCGAGTTCGCGAAATCGGACTATTTGGCGGCGGTCGCGCGCGCGAAGGATTACATCTCCGCGGGCGACGTGATGCAGGTGCAGGTCGGCCAGCGCATTCGCAAGCCATACGCCGACTCACCGCTCTCGTTATATCGCGCGCTGCGGACGCTGAACCCGTCGCCTTACATGTATTTCTACAACTTCGGCGACTTCCATGTAGTCGGAGCCTCGCCTGAGATCTTGGTGCGCAGCGAGGACCGCGCCGGCAAGCGGATGGTCGCTATCCGCCCGATCGCGGGAACACGCCCGCGCGGCAATACACCCGAGCAGGACGCGGTGCTCGCCGCCGAACTCGCCGCGGATCCGAAGGAGCGCGCCGAACACCTGATGCTGATCGATCTGGCGCGCAACGACATCGGCCGCATTGCCGAAATCGGCAGCGTCAAGGTCAGCGAGCAGTACGTGATCGAGAAGTATTCGCATGTGCAGCACCTGGTGAGCCACGTCGAAGGCGTGCTGCAGGCGGGCATGAGCAACCTCGACGTGCTGCGTGCGACGTTTCCTGCCGGCACGCTTTCAGGCGCGCCCAAAGTGCGGGCGATGGAGATCATCGACGAGCTCGAGCCCGTCAAGCGCGGAATCTACGGCGGCGCCGTCGGCTACCTCTCGTTCGCCGGCGACATGGACCTCGCGATCGCGATCCGCACCGGCATCATCAAAGGAAACGTGCTCTATGCGCAGGCCGCGGCCGGCATCGTCGCCGATTCGGTCGCCGAAAACGAGTGGAAGGAAACCGAAGTCAAGGCGCGGGCGGTGCTGCGCGCGGCCGAGCAGGTCGAGGATGGCTTTGATGCCGACGCATGAGGCTGCCGCACGCCGAGCCCGGTGCAGCGGGCTAGCCGTCGGGTCCGGTCAGGCGGCGTGCGTAGTTGATCGCCGGCAGCTCGACGCTGACGTAGACGAGCGAGGCGAGTGCGATTGCGCCCGCGGCAAGGACCAGCAGCAGCGTGCCGACGCCGATCGGTGCCGGCACGTGCCAGACGTAGGTCAGCATCCAGGTCATCGCGTAGAGCACGACCGGATGCAGCAGATACAGCGAATAGCTGATCGTTCCGAGCCAGATGATGTAGCGGTGCGGCCGCGACCATGCGACGACCGTGATGACAAACGTGGCGATGCCAATCAAGTACGCGCGCGCGAACAGCTGCGACTCGACGTTCTTGCCGAACATCAGCGATCCAAGCGCCGGCAGCGTCGTCAAACCGACGGCCATCAGCGCGAAGAGCAGCGCGTCCCGCGCCCCGCCCGCGGCGGGGGTGCCACGCCGTACCGCGTCGTGCGCCTGCCGCACCAGCGAGCCGGCGAACATCAGCGACAGGTTGTAGGGCAGCAACTTCCACTGGGCCAGTTCCGGCGACGGCAGAACGCGCGCCTGCATCGACAGCATCAGCGCCACCAGTGCACCGACGAGCAGCAGCAGCGCGGCGCGCTGTCGCAGCACACCGACCAGAAAGAGCGCGACGCACAGTGTGTAAAAGGCGAGTTCGGCTTCCAGCGTCCAGTACAGGCCGATCGTCGCCTCGCGGCCGAAAACGGCGGGCAGCATGGTGGCGTTCGCAAGCACGTCGACGACATCGAAGTCCTTGCCCCACGGCAGCCACAGCAGCAGATAGCCGAGCGGGATCGACAGCCAGTAGGCGGGGAACAGCCGAAAAAAGCGGCGCACGAGAAACCGGCGCGTGCCGTCGGCCAACGTCCCGCGCAGCGTCGGCGGGATGACGTAGCCGCTGATCATGAAGAACGCGACCACGCCGATGCGCCCGAAGTCGACCGTGTGCGCGATCTCGTACCAGATCTGGCCGCGTCCATCCATACCGGGCAGGCGGGCGAAGAGTTCCGCGCCGTGCAGCCAGACGACGAGCATCGCCGCGATGCCGCGCAGCGCGTCGATGTTTTCGTACCGGTGGCCAGGAATCAAGGGAGGCGGGACACAGTGGGGCACGCCCGTGTGGCGGCCTCGACGAGGGCGCCATGTTACTGATGATCGACAACTACGACTCGTTCACCTACAACCTCGTGCAGTATTTCGGGGAGCTGGGCGAGGATGTGCGGGTGTACCGCAACGACGAGATCGCGCTGGAAGAAATCGAGCGTCTCGCGCCCGAGCGGATCTGCATCTCGCCCGGGCCGTGCTCACCGAACGAGGCGGGCATTTCACTGGGGGTGTTCGATCGCTTCGCCGGGCGCCTGCCGATTCTCGGCGTCTGCCTCGGCCACCAGGCGCTGGGGCAGGCCTTCGGCGGCCGCGTCGTGCGGGCACAGACACTGATGCACGGCAAGACGGCGCCGATCGTACACACCGGCGTCGGCGTGTTCAGCGGCTTGCCGAGCCCGTTCGAGGCGACCCGCTATCACTCGCTTGCTGTCGAGCGCGCGTCACTGCCTGACTGCCTTGAAGTGACGGCCTGGACCGCCGATGGCGAGATCATGGGGCTGCGGCACCGTTCGTTGCTGGTCGAAGGGGTCCAGTTTCATCCCGAGTCGATCGCGACCGAGCACGGTCATGCGATGCTGAAGAACTTCCTGCAGGCCCCGGGTGCGTAGGACCGATGAATGCTGCCGATCCATTCGTGCCCGACATGCCGCAGTCCGCAGTCCGGCGCGCTAACCTGAACGCGCAAGGGCAAGTGCTTTGAACGGTTCCTACACTCTGCGCGCGGAGCAGCCATGTCGATAACCCCGAGCGAAGCGCTGGTCCGGTGCATCGAGCACCGCGAGATCTTCCAGGACGAGATGCTGTCGTTGTGGCGGCGGCTGATGAGCGGCGAACTCACTCCGGTGCAGATCGCCGCGCTGACGATGGGTCTGCGCGTCAAGAAGGAGACGATCGGAGAGATCGCGGCCGCCGCTCAGATCATGCGCGAGTTCGCGACACAGGTTGAACCCGCAGACCGATCCAACCTCGTCGACCTCTGCGGCACCGGCGGAGATGGCGCGCACACATTCAATATTTCGACCGCAGCGATGTTTGTCGCCGCGGCCGCCGGCGCCCGCGTCGCCAAGCACGGCGGGCGCAGCGTGTCGTCGGGATCGGGCAGCGCCGATGTGCTCGAGTCGCTCGGGGCCAACATCCTGCTGAGCCCAAAGGCGGTCGCCGATTGCCTCGCGGAAACTTCGATCGGGTTCATGTTCGCGCCGAGCCACCATGCTGCAATGAAGCACGCTGCACCGGTGCGCAAGGAACTCGGCGTGCGCACGATCTTCAACATCCTCGGGCCGCTCACCAACCCCGCCGGGGCGCCGAACCAGATGATGGGCGTCTTTCACCCCGACCTCGTCGGCATCCAGGTCCGAGTACTGAAGCAACTGGGCGCCAACCATGTGCTCGTCGTGCACGGCAAGGACGGTATGGACGAGGTTTCGCTCGGCGCGGCCACGATGGTTGGTGAACTGAAGGATGGCGAAGTGCGGGAGTACGAGATTCACCCCGAAGACTTCGGCCTGTCGATGGTGTCGAACCGCTCGCTCAAGGTCGCGAGCCCGGCCGAGTCGCGCGCGATGCTGCTTGAAGCGGTCGACAACGTGGCCGGAACTGCACGGGAGATCGTCATCTTCAATGCGGGAGTCGCGCTGTATGCGGCGAACGTCGCCGACTCGATCGGCGAGGGCATCGCGCAGGCCCGTTCGGCGATCGCCAGCGGCGCGGCGCGGCGCAGGCTCGACGAATTCGTCGCCGCAACGCGGAGGCTCGCCGGTTGAGCGGCGGACACGTCCGCGGGCCGCTGTGCCGAGTCGTGCGGATTCGCGGCGACTGCATCGTGCTGCGCGCGGCGACGCGGCGTGACGTGACGCATGTCGTCGGCATCGAGTCAGCAGCCTCGCTGACCGAACACCGGTTCATCCCGGACATCGCCCCGCGCAGGCACGACCACAGGATCTCGCGCCGGACCTGGCACCGAGCGATTGGCAGCCCGCGTCGGCGTCTTTTCGTGGCGCTGCGCAATCGCCAGCTGCTGGGGGCGTTGGGTGTCGACCTGATCATCGCCGGCCAGCGCCTGGCGCATGTACGGCGGCGCATCTATCTGCACTCGCTGTATATCGTGCCGTCTGCGCGCGGCCTGGGTCTGGCGCGGCGTCTGACGCGGCTGGCGCTCGATTGGGGTCGCGGCCGCGGTGCCACACAAGCGCGCCTCGAAATGGCCAGTCCGAACGACGGCGCGCGTGCGCTGTACGAGTCGCTCGGCTTTCGGCCACGCGAGACCATGCTTGCCCGAGCGTTGTAGGCGCGGCGATGGGCGACATCCTGCAGCGCATCCTGGCGACCAAAGTCGACGAGGTTCAGCAGGCGCGCGCCCGCATGCCGCTGCGCGAGGTCGAAGCCGCGGCACGCAGCGCGCCTCTGCCGCGCGATTTCACCGGCGCGCTGCGAGCGCGCATCCCCGCTGCGCCGGCGGTGATCGCCGAAGTGAAAAAGGCGAGTCCGTCGCGCGGCGTGCTGCGCAACGATTTCGACCCGGCAGCGATCGCACGCAGCTACGCCGCCGGTGGAGCGTCCTGCCTGTCAGTGCTGACCGATGTTCAATATTTCCAGGGTGCGCCCGAGTTCCTGCAGCAGGCGCGCGCGGCCGTGGACCTTCCGGTACTGCGCAAGGACTTCATCATCGATGAGTACCAGGTGTTCGAGGCGCGCAGCTGGGGCACTGATGCCATCCTGCTGATCGTCGCCGCGCTCGATTCGGCGCGACTGCACGCGTTCGAGGCCGCGGCGCTGGAACTCGGCATGGCAGTCCTAGTCGAGGTCCACGACGCCGCCGAGCTCGATCTCGCGCTCGCGCTCACAACGCCGCTGCTCGGCATCAACAATCGCAACCTGCGCACCTTCGAGACTCGGCTGGAAACGACGTTCGACCTGCTACCTCGTATCGGCGCCGACCGGCTGGTGGTGACCGAGAGCGGGATTCTGGCGCCGGCTGACGTCGCACGCATGCGCGCTGCCGGCGTCAATGCGTTCCTCGTGGGCGAGGCATTCATGCGCGCTGCCGATCCCGGGGCGGAGCTCGCGCGGCTCTTCGCGTGATCGAACTCGAGCAACTGGCGGCGGGCTGGCGCCCGCTGGTCGACGATTTTCTGTCGGGTACCGATGGCCAGGCCTTGCAGGCGTATCTCACCGAGCGCAGCGCGGCCGGTGCCCGCATCTTCCCGCCACGACCGCTGCGCGCGCTCGAGCTGACACCGTTTGCCAACGTGCGTGTCGTGATCGTCGGCCAGGATCCTTACCACGGGGCCGCGCAGGCGCACGGACTGGCCTTCTCGGTCCCCAGCGGCCAGCGGCTGCCGCCGAGCCTGCGCAATATCTACACCGAGCTTGCGCGCGAGTTCGGTGCCGCGCCGCGGTCGGGCAACCTCGAGGGTTGGGCGCGGCAAGGCGTGCTGTTGCTGAACATGGTGCTTACTGTCGAAGAGCAGCACCCGGGCGCGCACGCGCGGCGCGGTTGGGAAGCGCTGACGTCTGCCATCGTGCATGCCGTTGCGCTTGACGCGCGACCCAAGGTGTTTCTGCTGTGGGGCACTCAGGCGCAGCGCATTCGCTCATACGTCGACCGCACACCGCATTGCGTGTTGCAGGCGAATCATCCGTCGCCGCTGTCGGCGCGCCGGCCGCCGCTGCCCTTCGTCGGCTGCGGCCATTTTGCCGCGGCGAACGCGTTTCTCATGGCGAGCGGCCAGCCACCGATCGACTGGCTCGCCTAGCACGGATGATCAGGAATGCCCGAGCCAGCCACGGCGCAAGCGGACCGCGGCGGTCTTGGACCTGGGGTCCGTGACGAGCGTGGTCTTCAGCGGTGGTCGCTGTGCCAATGCGACATCGGTTTGCATCAACTCGTCGCGACGGAACCCAACGAGTTCAACCTGGTCGCCTGGCGCGTATCGCAGCAACAGCTTGTCGAAGTTGCCGGGTGTTGCACGCAGTCCGCCAACGGCAATCACGACGTCGCCTGCAGACAGTCCGGCCGCCTGCGCCGGCGTGCCGTCGTGCACGTGTGCCAGCCGGCAATCTGCGCCTGGCGCGAGTTGAACACCGAGCAACGCGAGCGCCACCGAATCGACCGCCGGCCGCTGCATCGCTTCGATGCCGAAAGGCTTGAGCAGGCGCGCGAAATCGGGATCGCGCGTTCCTTCAGTCCATTCGCGGATTAGCGGAGCGAGGACGAGGCCGCTCGCCTGCTCGGCCGCGACGATGAACTCGTCCTCGGCGATACCGCGATAATCGGACGCACGCTTCCATTGCTGCCACAGCAGGCGCATCACATCGTCGAGTGATCGACGGCCCCGAGTTTCGGCGCGGATCACCAGGTCCAGCGCCAGTCCGATCAGCGCGCCCTTCTGGTAGTAGCTGACGACGCTGTTCGGCGCGTTCTCGTCCTGGCGGTAATACTTGATCCAGGCATCGAATGAACTTTCGGCCACGCTCTGCTTGAGTCGCCCCGACCGCTGCAGCACCGTGGTCATCGTCTTGCCGAGCGTGTCGAGGTACTGCGCCGACGTCAGCAGGCCACAGCGGGCCAGCAGCAGGTCATCGTAGTAGGAGGTGAAGCCTTCGAACGCCCACAGCAGCCGCGTGTAGTTCTCCTGCGTCAGGTCGTACGGGACGAACGCGGCGGGGCGGATGCGCTTGACGTTCCAGCTGTGAAAGTATTCGTGACTGGCCAGTCCGAGGAAATTGCGATAGCCCTCGGTCGCGTCCTTCATACCAGTAAACGGCAGATCGTCGCGCCGGCAGATCAGCGCGGTCGAGTTTCGGTGCTCCAGGCCACCGTAACCCTCACCGACAGCGAGCGTCATGAAGATATAGCGTTCAAACGGCGCTTTGCGGCGGCGCGGCTCGAACAGCCGGATCTGCTGATCACAGACGCGCGCGAGGTCTGCAACGAGGCGGTTCATGTCGAGCTTTGGGACGCGCCCAGTGACTGCAAGCTCGTGCGGCACGCCGAGGACGTCGAAACGGATGTGCTCGAACTCGCCCATTTGTACCGGGCAGTCGATCAGTTCGTCATAGTCGTGCGCCTGATACGTGCCGAAGCCGAGCCGCCGCACGCCTCGCTCGGGCGTGAGCCCGGTGATCACACGCCACTTCGCCCCTCCGGCGGGTGGCAGGATGTCGACGCTGCACG
>DATEZE010000259.1:0-4484 GCA_035255845.1 Burkholderiaceae bacterium
GGTCGATTCCATTTATGGTTGCGCGGATCTAGATGGTGAACCGGCGATCGGCGCACAGCGTGACCTGCCGCTGGACCCCACCTGAGTCGGGAAGAGATGTATGACTGATGCAAACGATCCACCGCTCGAAGGGGGCTGCGACTGCGGCAAGATCCGGTATCGCATGCTCAGTCGGCCGCTCTTCGTCCACTGCTGCCATTGCCGCTGGTGCCAGCGTGAGTCGGGGGCGTCCTTCGCGCTGAACGCGATGATCGAAGCCGATCGCGTCGTCCACCTTGGAGCAGAGCCCGAAATCGTCGACACGCCGTCGGCAAGCGGCCTCGGCCAGAAGATCGCGCGCTGCCCGACTTGCCGCATCGCGATCTGGAGCAACTATGCCGGTGCGGGCCCGGCGGTGCGATTCGTGCGAGTCGGCACGCTCGACGAACCCGATCGGCTGCCGCCCGATATTCACATCTTCACGGCGTCGAAGCAGCCCTGGGTGGTCATCCCGGACGGCGCCGCCGCAGTGCACGAGTACTACGATCGCGAACAACACTGGCCGTCGGAGAGCCTCGCGCGCCGGGTGGCACTCTTGCCGAAAATCACCGCGTGGCAGGAGAGCCTGCGCCAGCGGCGGTCCTAGGCGACGAATGCATCAGTGTGCCGGTGGTCGCCGCTTCAGCACGTCCTGCGCCTTCTGCTCGTAGGCGTGCGCCAGTTGCAGCACGCCGCGATCGTCGCGGGGCCGTCCGATCAGCTGCATGCCGGTTGGCAAGCCGGACTCATTGAAGCCGACCGGCACGCTGATCGCGGGCAGGCCGGCGAAGGTCGCGTAAAGCGTCACTTCCATCCAGCGATGGTAGGTGTCCATCGCGCGCGTGCCGATGCGCTGCGGCCAGCGCTCGCGTGCATCGAACGGCCACACTTGGGTCGTCGGCAACGCCAGGACGTCGACTTCGTCGAAGAGCTTCAGCATCTGCTGCAGGAAATGAGTGCGGCGTACGCTCGTGGCCATCAGTTCGGTGCTGGTCAGGCGTGCGCCCTCGTCGGCTTCCCACAGCGCTTCGGGCTTGATCAGCGATCGGTGCTCTGGCGTGCCGAGCCAGGGCGAAAGCCGCGCCGCGACCAGCCAGTGTCGCAGCTTCAACCAGGCCTGCCACACGTCGTCTGGAGCGAAGTTCGGTGCGATCGCAGCCACGATGCAGCCGCAGTCGCGCAGTCGCGCCAGGCCGGATTCGCACGCTTCAAGGATGCCGGGCTCGGTGGCCAGGTGACCGCCGAGGTCGCCAAGCCAGCCGATGCGCAGACCGTGCGGGTCGAAACGGTCGACTGATTCCGCATACCGCTCGTGGCCAGTGAGCGAGAGCGGCACGCGCGGGTCGTGCCCCGCCTGCACATCGAGCAGCAGCGCGAGGTCGCGCACCGTGCGTCCCATCGGGCCCTCGGTGCCGAGCTGGCTGAACCAGACGTCCTGCGTAGGCCACAGCGGCACGCGGCCCATGCTTGGCCGCATGCCGAATATGTTGTTCCAAGCGGCCGGGTTGCGCAGGCTGCCCATCGTGTCGCTGCCGTCGGCCACCGCGAGCATCCGCAGCGCCAGCGCAACGGCGGCACCACCGCTGCTGCCGCCGGCCGAGCGAGCCGGATCGTACGCATTGCGTGTCACGCCGAACACTTCATTGAAGGTGTGTGATCCGAGCCCGAATTCCGGCGTGTTGGTCTTGCCGATCACGATGCAGCCGGCTGCTTTCATGCGCTCGGCCATCAGGCCGTCGCGCGCCGGCACGTGGTCACGCAGCAACGGCGAACCGAAGGTCGTGCGCAACCCGGCGGTCTGGGCGGCGTCCTTGATCGCCTGCGGCAAGCCGTGCAAGGCACCGATCGCGCTCGCATCCGAAGAGTCGTGCAGTTCACGGTCGCGCTGGTCGGCCTCGGCGAGCAGGGTATCGGCGGCGCGCAGGCTGACGATAGCGTTGTGGGTCGGATTGACGGCTTCGATGCGCGCCAGCGTGGCTGCCATCACCTCGCGGCACGACACTTCGCGCGCCTGGATGGCCTGCAGCAGCGCGTGCGCGGGCAGCTCGGTGATATGCATGTCGGCTCCATTCGATTCGGCGGCGTCTCCGACGCATGCCGCAGTTGCATTGTGCCGACCGCCACGCCGATGTCCATCTCATCTCGGCGGCAACCATGCCAGGTCCCGTGTCAGCTAATTTCGCGTCGATGTAGGCAACCGTACGCGCGGGCGGCACAATCCGTGCGGGGATTTCAACGGTCCGCAGCCACCGAGGGCACGCGGGGCGCGGCGCGCGCCAGCCGAATGGACCGCTGCCGACGCCTCAACCTTGTGGAGACTGTTCATGACATTGGTCGAAGTCGTCGGCTATTCGGCAGCGATCGCATCATTCGTGGCGTTTTCGGCGCGAACGATGATCCCGCTGCGCATCGCCGCGATCTGCAGCAATTTGCTTTTCATCTCTTACGGACTGCTCAGCGGCTTCTGGCCGCCGGCTCTTCTGCATGCGTTGCTGCTGCCGCTCAACATTCACCGCCTGCTGGCGATGCGCCGGCTGATCGGCCGCGTCGCGGCCGCGTCGCATGCCGATGTCTTCGAGGCCGAATGGCTGCGACCCTACATGAAGCGGATGTCGTTTACCAAAGGGCAGTCGATTTTCGCCAAGGGAGAACCGGCGCACGGCGTCTATTTCATCGTGTCTGGTCAGGTACGGTTTCCCGAAGTCAACGAGCAGGCGGGCAGCGGCCTGCTCATCGGCGAGATCGCGATCTTCACGCACGAGGGTCGGCGCACGCTGAGCTGCGTCTGCGACACCGACGTCGAAGTGTTGTACATGACGAACGAAGAACTGAAAGAGCTGTACTTCCAGAACCCCGAGTTCGGATTTCATTTGGTGCGGCTGATCGTCGGGCGCCTGAAGCGGCAGATCGATCAGCTGCAGGGGCGTGCCGTCCAGGCAGCCTGAGGTGGTCTCGATTCCAACCAGCGTCGTGGCAGCGGGTGAGACCACGCCGTGCAAGCGACAGGGACAATCAGCGGCCGCAGTCATTTGAATCGGGCATGATTTAGACGGTTTGGGACTATCGGTGGGGAAGCAATGAAGATTGCGCAACACACGAAGACACGAGTCAGTGCAGTGCTGCTTGCGGCATTCATTGCGAGTACCAATCTCGCGGGCTGCGCGAGCCGGTCGGGTTCCGACCTGCCACCGCCGCCGGACAACCCGGTCGCGAAAGCCGAAGCGGGCGGGCCGATGTTGCTGGGGCAGGGACCCGTCGTCTATGACAGCACGGCCGCCGCGCCGCCCGCTGCGCCGATGGCCGCACCTACCAATACCCCAGTTGCGGCACCGCCCGCGCCGGCAGATCCCTGGCCGCGCGACATCGCCATCGACAAGGCTGACGCGCTGATCTATCAGCCGCAGGTCGAGTCATGGACCGGCAACGCACTCGCTTGGAGGGTCGCGGTCGCGCTGCGCCCTGCCGGGCAGAAGGACGAGACCTTCGGTGTGCTCTGGGGCACCGCGCGCACCGATGTCGATCGCGGCACGCGCTCAGTCGAGCTGAATGACGTGACGATTTCTAAGATCAATTTCCCGACGCTGCCCGACAAGGGCGCGCAGTACCTTGCGTCGTTCCGTACCGCGATCGTGCCGGCGCTGCAGACGATGGCGCTCGACAGCCTCGAGGCGTCGCTGGCTGCGTCACAGACCGTGAAGCCGCAGGGACAGGCAGTCCGCAATGAGCCGCCGCGCGTGATCGTGGCCTACGGTCCAGCGTTGCTGGTGCCGATCGACGGCAAGCCGGTAGTCAAGAGCATGCCCGATAGTCGCTTCGAGCGCGTGATCAATACGCAGGCGATGATTGCGCGGACGCGTTTCGGCAATACCTGGTACCTGCATGTCTATGACGGCTGGGTGTCAGCCTCGACACTGTCGGGGCCGTGGGCACGTGCGGAATCAACTCCGCCGGGTTTGAGTCAAGCTGCGGAGTCGCTGGCCAAGTCGCGCACGGTCGATCTGCTCGACGGAGGTGAGGGTGCGACACCCAAGCCGACGCTGGCGGCCGGAGTGCCGGCCATACACGTCACCGAAGTGCCGACCGAGTTGGTTGAATTCAAAGGCCAGCCCAACCTGGTGCCGATCACCGGTACGCCGTTGCTGTGGGCGAGCAACAGCGCGACAGACGTGATCGTCGACACCAGTAACAACAACTACTACGTGCTGATGGCGGGGCGCTGGTTCCGCGCGCCGCAGCTCAGCGGCCCGTGGACCTTCGTCGCGAGCAGCGCGCTACCCGCGTCGTTCAAGCAGATTCCGGCCAAGGGCTCGCCAGCGTCCATCGTGCTCGCTTCGGTAGCGGGCACGCCGCAGGCGCAGGAAGCTGTGATCGCCAACTCGATTCCGCAGACGGCCGCAGTATCACGCACCGACGGTCCGAAGTTCACTCCGGTGTTCGACGGCGCGCCACAGTGGCGGCCCGTCACC
>DATEZE010000260.1:0-25669 GCA_035255845.1 Burkholderiaceae bacterium
CCGGCGTGCCCGGCGGTTGCGCCAGCGGCGGTGGCGGCGGCGCGCCGGTTGCGGTCGCGATGTATGCGGCGACGTCAGCGCGCATCGCCTGAGTCCACACCGAGTACTGGGCCATGCCCTTCGAATTGCCGGGCGCAGCGATCGCAGCGCTCATCCTGCCCAAAATCCCGGTGGCGTCGGTGCCTTCGCGCACCTGGAAGATGTTGGCTGCTGCGTGGCAGTTCTCGCAGGTCAAAGCCGTGCCGGCCGAGTTCACCACCGGCGTTTTGTAAAGCGTCGCACCGTTAGCGGCGTTTTGTGCCAGCGCCGAACCGCTCAATCCGACCGCCGCGAGTGCCGCGACGGCGGGGGGCAGTGACCGCAGGTGAAACAGCGATTTTCGATTCGACATGGCAGGCTCGCAGCGTTGGAGTCTTGGACAGGCAGTCTATGGAGAGCGGGCCGGTTTTTCCCTCGTACAAACGTCGTAACGCGAACCGACCGAACGCATGAGCCAATCCCCTCGATCCGCGAGGCGGTTGCAGGCCCGCTGCGCGGCCGAGGACTACCCGCGCCGCGCTCTCGTCCTTATCCTTCACGCCTCGTCTTGACGGACCGGATACGCCATGTCAGCGCTCGCTCTCGTGCGGAAGACCGTCTTTGTTCTCGTCGCCCTGGCCGCTGCTCTGACTCCGGTCGGGTCGGTCGTCGCGGCTGGCCCGGCGGTCAAGATCCAGCCGGGCTACTACCGGATGATGCTTGGTGACTTCGAAGTGACCGCGCTTTCCGACGGCACGGTCGACCTTCAGATCGCGCAGATACTGACCAACACGACCCCCGCCCGAGTGGCCCGGGCGCTCGCCCGCCAGTACATGCAGGATCCCGTCGAGACGTCGGTCAACGCCTATCTGATCAACACCGGGTCGAAGCTGGTCATGGTCGACGCCGGTTCGGGCAGCCTGTTCGGCCCGACTCTCGGCAAGCTCGTGGCGAACCTGCGCGCGGCCGGTTACCAGCCGGAGCAAGTCGACGAGATCTACATCACCCACATGCACGCGGATCACGTGGGAGGTCTGGCCGCGGACGGCAAGGCGGTCTTTCAGAACGCGATCGTGCGCGCTGACCAGCGTGAGGCCGACTACTGGCTCAGCCCGAAGAATCTTGAGGCCGCGCCGGCCGATGCCAAGTCTTTTTTCGAAGGTGCGATGGTTTCGATTCGTCCCTATGTCGATACCGGCCGGTTCCGTCCGTTCGATGGCGATACGGATTTGGTTCCGGGCGTGCGCGCGCTCGCGGCGCGCGGTCACACGCCAGGGCACGCGATTTTCTTCGTCGAGAGTCGCGGCCAGAAACTCGTCCTGTGGGGCGACCTTATGCATGTGGCTGCGGTGCAATTTCCCGAGCCGTCGGTGACGATCCAGTTCGACACTGACTCGAAGGCAGCAGCAGCACAGCGGAAGAAGGCCTTCGCCGCTGCGGCCAAACAGGGGCAGTGGGTCGGCGCCTCGCATCTGCCCTTTCCGGGGCTGGGTCATCTGCGCCACGACGGAAGCGGTTACGACTGGATCCCGGTGAACTACAGCGTGCCGCGCTGAGGCTTCCTCGCTTGATCCCGCGCTTGCGGTAGCCAGCGATGCGCGATGCCATCGTGGCGGTGCGTGGGCCCTCTGGACAGCCGATGCACGGTAGCTATCCTGTAACCGCATGAACAACCTGACGGAACCCCTGGTCGTCGACGTCGTCTCCGACGTCGTCTGTCCATGGTGCTACATCGGCAAGCGCCGCCTCGACGCGGCGCTGGCCGCACGCGCCGGGGGCAAGGCGACCGTGCGTTGGCACCCGTTTCAGCTGAACCCCGATATTCCGCGTGGCGGCGCCGACCGGCGCAGCTATCTTGACCAAAAGTTCGGCGGGCCGGAGCGCATCAGCGAGACGCAGGAGCGCCTCGAGGCGACCGGACGCGATGCCGGCGTCTGGTTCGAATTCGAAAGAATCGAGCGCCAACCCAACACGCTTGACGCCCATCGCCTGATCGCATGGTCGCAAAAGGTCAGACCGGCACTGACCCACGACCTTGTCGAGAATCTCTTCCGGGCTTATTTCACGCAGGGCATCGACGTCGGAAATATCGAGGAGCTGGCCCGCATCGCTGGCCTCTCGGGCTTCGATGCGTTTCGCGCGAAGGCGCTGCTGACCTCCGATGAGGGTAGCGCGGCAATTGCGGCCGCCGAGCGCCGGGCGCACGCACTCGGCGTCACCGGGGTGCCGCTGTTCATTTTCAATCAGCGGGTCGCGGTGTCCGGGGCCCAGCACGCCAAGGTGTTGCGCGAGGCGATGACGCAGAGCGAGGTCGCGACGATCACGCGTTGAAGCGCCGCGGGTAGGCACGTACCGCGGCGTGGTCGGCTGAACCCGACCGGCTTCTACACTGCAGCGCCCTCATTTCTGCCGCGACGTGCAAATCTTTTTGCAACAGCTTGAGCTCGCGGCGCCGCTGTTCGCGCTGGTGCTGATCGGCTTCCTGCTGGCGCGCTTCCGCTGGTGGCCCCGTTGGCTCAGCACAGGCCTGTCGAAGTTCGTGTTCGTCGTGGCCTTACCTGCGCTGCTTTTCAGACTGATGAGCGGGCTGGCAACATTGCCTGCGGTTGATGCCCGGCTGCTGCTCGCCTTTTTCGGAGGCTGCCTAGCCGTGTTCGCGATCGGTCGCGCGTGGGGCCGAGCCGCCTTCGGGCTTGACGGCGTGGCCCAGTCCGTCTTCGCGCTCGGCGGCATTTTTTCCAACAACGTGCTGCTTGGCGTTCCGCTGGCGCGCGCCGCGCTGGGCGAGGCCGCACTGCCGGCCGTGGCCCTCATCCTCGTTTTCAACACGCTGCTGCTGTGGACGCTGGTGACGGTCTCAGTCGAGTGGGCGCGCCACGGCGAATTTTCGCTGCGCGGCATCGGCGCGACGCTGCGCAGCGTGCTGACGAACCCAATCGTCGCCGCGATTTTGTCCGGTGCAATGTTCGGCCTCGCCGGCGGTACGCTGCCCGCACTCGTCGACGCGCCGCTTCAGTTCCTCGGGAATGCAGCAGCGCCGCTGGCGCTGTTTGTTCTCGGCATGGGGCTCGCGGAGTACGGCATGCGTCAGGGCTGGCGCGCCGGCCTCGCGATCACGCTGCTGAAACTCGTCGTGCAGCCGTTGGCCGTGTGGCTGTTGTGCCGGGCGCTGGGCCTGCCGAAGATTGAAACCCAGGTCGCCGTGCTGCTGGCGGCACTGCCGGTCGGCATCAACGTCTACCTCATGTCGCGCGAATTCCGCGCGATGGAGGGCGCGGTAGCGACGAGCATTCTGGTGTCGACGGCCCTCGCGGCGCTGACGACGCCAGCAGTGCTCGCGCTGCTGACGTAGCTTTGGGTCAGCCTGTCGCGCCTGGGAGTTAAGCGGTCGCCGCCGCGGATGCGCGGCTCGATCCTCATGTGTTCGCAAGTTGCTGCGCATCGTTAGACCACTTCGCCAGTCAAGTCTTGACCACTGCAGCGACCGCGACATCGGCTACGCTTCGCCCTCTCGATACCCGGCTGCGGCCGGGTCTTTGTTTGTCCGTCGTGAAGTCGCCAATCCTCTTGCTGCCACACGCCTGGCGGCAGCGCCTGTCGCTCGCCGCCGACGACCTGCTGCGCGACGCGACCTACCGCCGCCTCTGGACGTCGATCTTCATCAGCTCCTTCGGCGCACAGGTGACGATGCTCGCCCTGCCGCTGACCGCGGCGGTGTTGCTGCACGCAACGCCGACACAGATGGGCGTGCTGACGGCGATGGAGGTGGTGCCGTTCGTGCTGTTCTCCCTGCCCGCTGGTGTATGGCTCGACCGTGTGCGCAAGCTGCCGGTGTATGTCTGGGGCGAAGCATTGCTGGCTCTCTTCGTCGCCAGTGTCCCCCTCGCTTGGTGGGCGGGCTGGCTATCGATCAAGTGGCTCTATTTCGTCGGCTTCGCAATCGGCACGGTCTACACGATTGCCGGCAGCGCGGCGCAGATCGTGCTGACGCAGATCGTGCCGCGCGAGCGATTGGTCGAAGCACATGCCAAGAACGCACTCGCCAGCTCATCGGCAGAGGTCGCGGGACCCGGCATGGCGGGCGCATTGATCAAGCTGGTCGGAGCACCGCTCGCGCTGCTCGCCGATGCGGTGCTGCTGCTGGTGTCGGCGCTGATCCTGCGCGGCATCCGCGTAGCCGAAGGCCCGCTGCATGTCGCGAGCGAGTTCTGGCCGGCTCTGCGCGCCGGTATGCGCTTCGTCGCCGACCATCGGCTGCTGGTGACGATGGCGCTGATCGTCGGCGGCTGGCAGATGTGCCATCAGGCCGCGCTGGTCGTGCAGATCCTGTTCGCGACCCGCACGCTAGGACTTTCCGAGGGGGGCGTCGGCCTGGCGTATATCGCGTTGGGCGTCGGCACCATCGTCACAAGCACCGTGGGCAACAGAGTCTCGCGTCGATTCGGGCCCGGCCCGACGCTGGTCCTCGGCTTCGCGGTCTGCGGTGTCGGCTGGCTGCTGGGGGCCGCCGCGCCGGCATCGTCGGTCGGCGTCGCGATGTTCGGCGCGATGCTCATGCTGTTCGGCGTCGGTGCGGTGTTGATCTTTATCACCTTCCTCTCGTTGCGGCAGTCGGTCACGCCCGCGCCGCTGCTGGGCCGGATGACCAGCACGATGCGTTGGCTGATCCTGCTGCCGGCCGGGCCGGGCGCACTGCTCGGCGGATGGCTGGGTGAGCATCTCGGCCTGCGTGCCGCGCTCGCATTCGCCGGCTGCACAGTGCTGCTGATCGCGTACGCGGCGTGGCGTCAGCCAGTCATCCGCGAAACGCGCGTGCTGCCAACCGTCAAGGACGACGCAGGCCTCGCACCTTCGGGCAGCGCGCCCTGAGCCGGCATTCGGCCCTGACTGTGACGCCTTCAGCAGCCGCAGTCGCGGTTTCGTCGCAGCAAATGCCGGGCTACCGCGCTCGGCACTACCGTCGGCCTCCGCATGAGCGCATGGGGTCCGATGAGAACCGTCGTCGCAATCCTGCTGGGCGCCGTCGCTGGCGCTGCTGCCTTGTCGGCAGATCGCTCGGCTGAGCTAAGTCAGCTGGTGGCGACAGAACGCGAGTTTGCGGCGCGGGCGCGGCAGGTCAATGCGCGCCAAGCCTTTGTCGAATTCTTCGCGGCCGACGCGATCCTGTTCGCTCCATTTGCGACGCCCGCGTTTCCCGATTACGCGAGGGTCCCGACTGGGGCGTCGACATCCAGTGGCGACCGGTGGCTGCCGCCATCTCTGGCGCTGCTGACATGGGCTTCACCACTGGGCCCACCGAATACCGTAGCGCACCCGGGGACGCGCCGATGCGCTATGGCCACTACACCTCGGTGTGGCAGCGCCAACAGGACGGGAGCTATCGCGTCCTCATCGACATCGGGATATTCCACGCTGCCCCGCAAACGCGCATCGACGACTGGTCTTTGCGCCAGGCCGCGCCGTCACTGCCGTCGCAGGACGCTCGCAAGCAGAGCGGAGCCGCAGCCGCTTTGCGGGCGCTCGACATGCACACGGGAGCGTCTGCGCGCGACGCGACCGCAATCGCATTGGCCCGCGTGATCGCAGACGGGGCTCGTATCCATCTCGGCGGTCAGATACCGGTTGTGGGTCGCGCAGCAGCGCTGGCCTTGCTCGAGGCGCTGGACTATCGGTACGAGTGGTCACCGGAGGGCGTGGCGGTGGCTGAGTCCGGGGACTTTGGCCTCGTCTACGGGCGCGGCCTTTGGCAGGGGAAACAGACGGACGCTTCGGGCGAACTCGCGTACCTGAACCTGTGGCAGCGGGACGCGAATGAATGGAAGTTGATCGTCCAGGTCTGCAGCCGGGTCGAAGCGCGGCCGTAGCGCGCGCTCCTGTGACGTCGATCAGGCCGCGCTGAAACGTGGCGTCGGCGACGGGCTCGCCGGCAGGCGCGAGACTACGCAGTCGCGCCCGCTCGCCTTGGCGGCATACAACGCTTCATCGGCGCGTCGCAGCAGGTGAGTGACGGTGTCGCCCGGCGCCGACACGGTCAGGCCGATGCTGATCGTCACGCGTCGGCCGGACACGTGCCGGCTGATGTCGAGCGTGCGCACCTGCGCCAGCAACTGCTCGGCGAGCCGCCGCGTCCCGATCTCGTGCGTTTCGGGACTCACGATCAAGAACTCTTCACCGCCGAGTCGCCCGATCTTGACCGGTCCGGCGGCGATCGCCCGCAACGCTGCCGAAACCGAGCGCAGGATCTCGTCGCCGACCAGATGCCCGTGCTCGTCGTTGATCGACTTGAAATGATCGATGTCGACGATCAGCACGCAGCAGCCCCTGCCGGGCTGAAGCAGCTGATCAAGCTGCGCCAGTACTTGGCGGCGATTCGGCAGGCCGGTGAGTTCGTCGGTCATCGCCAGCGTGCGCATCGCCCGACTCGTCGTCCGGCCACGCCAGGCCAGCGTCGCCAGCACTGCCGCGAGCACGATAATCAGCACGATCATCGCCTCCTGCAGCCGCGACGCGCGCTTTTCCTGGTTCAGCGCATACACCGTCGCATCCTTCTGCTGCAGCAGCAGTGCGTTCTGCTTGTCCTTGGCCGCGGTCAGGCTCGCATAGCGCTGGTCGAGTTGCACCTGCAGCAACGCGTCCTGGGCCGTATGGAACTGAAGGTGCTGCTCGTACGCGCCCTGCCAGTCGCCGATGGCCGCGAGGCCCCGCGCCAGTTCGGCGCGGGCGCTGCCGACCTCGTGCACCGAGTCGGCCTTGATAAAGAGGGCAAGTGCCGTCTTGAGTGCATCGACGCTCTCGCGCGGGCGCTGGAGGCCGCGCAATGCGATGCCGCGCTGTAGCAGGATCTGCGCACGCAACATCTCGTCGGTCGTGGCGCCCTGCTGCAGTGCCGCCCGGTCCAGCAGCGCAAGCGCATCGATGTAGTTACTGCGCGAGTTCTGCACCCACGCGAGGCCGCGCAGTGCGTAGGCCTCGCCGCGGACGTAGCTGATCTGGCGACTCAGCCGCAACACCTCGGTGTAGGCCTGTTCGGCGCCGGTCCAGTCATTCAGTCTCTCTTGGACACGGCCGAGGTTGTAGCGAGTAACGACGAGGTCGCGGGTCAGGCCGGCCTGTTCCTGCAGTTTCAGCGACGCCTCGTAGTAGTCCCTCGCCTGCTGATAGTCGCCGACACGGCTGTAAAGGCTTGCAATACCGTTGACGGTATTGCGTACCTGCTGCGGCAGATTGAGCTGCTCGTACAGTTCCTGCGCCCGCTGCAGGTCGGCGAGACCCGCAGCGAACCCGCCCTGAACACCGACTAGGTAGCCACGCAGGAACAGCGAATCGGCGAGCAGTTCCCGCTCACCGTGCTGCTCCGCGATCGTGACCGCCTCCTGGTATAGCGCAGCGGCGCGGCCGTTGTCATTCGCGTATTCGTTGAGTTCGCCTTCACAGGTGGCGAGGGGCGCGCGTAGTCCGGGCCTTTGCGCCACCGGGAGCAGTGCCCGGCCGGCATCAATGTGGCGCTGAGCGGCCGAGCGGTCGCGCTCGGAGTGGTACTCGCACAGCAATACGTGCGCGCGGATCTGTTGATCCGCGTCGGGCTGCGTCGCGAGTTGCGTCAGCGCCTGCTCGGCATGCCGGCGGGCCGCCTCGGGGTCGACGCGGGTCTCGGCGTTGGCCTGGTCGAGGAGCACCTGAGGGCTTTCTGCCCAGGCGGGCGGCACGATAACCGACAGCGCGGCGCAAGCGGCATTGCGGCAAAAGGTGAGAATGGGTCGCGCCACGATTGCCCCATTGTGCCAAGCGCGGCAGGTGCCCGGAGACGCACGCCACACCGTATCCGCGGCATTGTTAGCTGCGTCGAGTACAGCGCTGCGCGGAAGGATTCGTGCGTACGCAGTAAGCTGCGCGCCGGCATCGATGGGGTGTGGAACGCGGAGGCTCGATGAAGAAGACCGCCATAGTTACCGGAGCAGGCAGTGGCATTGGCCGCGCCGTTGCGATCACGTTGTTGCGGGCCGGCTACTGCGTGACCCTGGCTGGGCGCCGCGCCGAGGCGCTGAAGGAAACGCTGGCGCTGGCGCAGGCCGCCCCGACCGCGGCACTGGTTGCACCAACTGACGTCAGCCGGCCCGAAGCCGTGCGCGCGCTGTTTGACGAGGCGGTCGCGACGTTCGGGCGGCTCGATCTCCTTTTCAACAATGCCGGCAGCGGAGCGCCGCCGGTGCCGCTCGACGAACTCACGGTCGCGCAGTGGCGGTCGGTGGTGGATGTGAATCTCACCGGCGTGTTTCTTTGCTTGCAGCAGGCGTTCCGCGTGATGAAGGCGCAGAAGCCGCAAGGCGGCCGCATTATCAACAACGGTTCGATCTCCGCGCACGCGCCGCGACCGAACTCGGCCCCGTACACCGCGACCAAGCATGCGGTCACCGGCCTCACCAAGTCCGCGTCGCTCGACGGCCGCGCATTCGACATCGCGGTCGGCCAGATCGATATCGGCAACGCTGCCACGCCGATGACCGAGCGCATGCGTCAGGGGGTGATGCAGCCCTACGGCGAACTCGCCGTCGAACCGGTGATGGATGTGCAGATAGTGGCCGATGCGGTCCTGCACATGGCCGCGCTGCCGCTCGATGCAAATGTCCTGTCCATGACGGTAATGGCCACCAAGATGCCCTTCGTCGGCCGCGGCTGATTCACGGGGCCTTTTTCTTCTTCAGCTCGGCCAGCGCGCGCTGCGTCAGGTCCAGAATGCGGCCGCCCTGGCGACTGGCGACGAGCTCGGCGCGCAGCGCTTCGAGTGTGCTGATCGCCTGCTCGTGCTGGCCCGCCTGCAGTTGAAGGATCGCCCTGATGTAGCGCCACGACGCGGTTTCTCCCTCGTTGCGCGGCTGCGGAAAGAGCCAGTCGTACGTGGCGAGCTGTTCAGAACCGGGCAGTGCCGCGAGGAAAGTGCGGTCGTCTTCGTACGAAATCAGGTTGGCGAAGTACAACGGGCTCCACAGGGCGCTGCGCTGATCGCCAGTCAGCGTTTCACCCTGCTTGCGCATGTCGTTGACCGTCTGCAGCGCTCGCACTGAATAGCCGCCGCGCCACAGCCAGGCTCCGAGCTGCAGCTGGCGCACGAATTCCCGATCGCGGCCGGACGCCACCGCCGTTGCAAAGAGCGCGGCCGCCTCGTCCTCGCGATTGCGCTGCGCCAGGAAGTGGGCACGCATCGCATTGGCATACACGTTGCCGGGATCGTCCGCGAGCGCGCGCCGGAACTGCGCATCGGGATCAGTATCGGCGGCACCATCCCGGCTACGCAGCATGTCGGCCCAGCCGAGGTGCGCTCGCAGGTCTGCGGCGCGTGCGCCGCGCGCCGTCGCCAGTCCCTGCACGAGCGCCGGTGTCAGCGGATCGACGACCTCGCTGAAGGTCTGCTTGTCGGAGCGGATCCGGATGTTGCGCAGCCACGCCATCGCACAGTCCTCGCGCGCGGACGCCGCCGTGGTTTGCGCCTGCGGCCGCGTCAGTTCTTCGAGCTGCTTCCAGCCGGCCGCATAGGCGCCACCGGTGCATAGATCGCGCGCTGTCGCGATCGACTGCTGCAGCAGTGCGGCGTCGCGCTGTTGCTCGCGCCACAGCCATCCGCCGCCGAGCGCGACTGCGAGCAGTGCGACTCCCAGCAGGATCCAGCGGCGTCTGGCGCGGCCGGGCCCGAGGCGGGCCACCGCGGCGATGATGCCCGGGACCGGATCGCCCTGCGGTTCGAGGATAGTGACGGCCCTCAGATAAGGCGGCACGCTTTCGATCGGCGTCGGTGCGAGCTTCACCGGCAGTACGCGCCCGCGCGGATGGCGCCAGCGGGATTGCACCAGCGCGAGTTCGGCAAGTGCGTAGCTGCCGGAAGCCACCGACTCGGGGCTCAGCAAGAAGATAAAAAGATCGCAGCGCTCGATCGCCTCGCGCAGTTCAGCGTCGAAAGTTTCACCGGGCTCGAGTTCGTCCCGATCGACGAACGGCTCGTGACCCTCCGCCAGCAGAGCGAGCCTCAGGCGTTCGACCAGGTCGCGGTAGCGCGAGGAATACGAAATGAAGATCTTCATCGTTCGGGCGGGTCGTGCGATCGAAGGGTGTTTCGCATGGAGCCATCGCGCGGATTCGCGACGCGGACGGCCGCGCCGGCGCGCGCTTTATGCGCTGATCCCTGGTGCGCTCAGTCCCTGCGCGGTCGGGCGTCGTTACGCCGGCCTCCCCGAAGCGGTGCGACCGCGCATGAATTCTCGTGATGTGCAAATTGTCGCAGCTATCTGCCGCTGGTGCGATCCGGTTGGACGACTGCGCGTCGCTGCGGCAATATCCGTGCATATGCACGCAAAGGTTGAACCATTTTCCGTTGCGCTGCCGGCGCCCGAATCAAGCACCTGCGCCAAGGTGCGTGGCCTGGCACGACGCCTGACCGGGTTGTACGACGTCGTGCTGTCGGCCCACGGCCTGACTGTTACCCAGTATGCGGCGCTGGCTACGTTGGCGCGAGCGAGCGATGCGCTGCCTGTCGCGGAGCTCGCGCGCCGACTGCAAATGGAGCGCACAACGACGACACGGCTGGTGGCGCCGCTGCTGGCCGGCGGCCTGCTCGCTCGGCTCGACGGTCGCAAGATACTTGGCGACGGCCGCGCGCGCCCATTGCAGTTGACGCCCAAGGGGCGCCGACGACTAGGCGCGGCGATTCCTGCGTGGCGCCGCGCGCAGCACGACGTCGGCAAACTTCTCGGCGCGCGGCTGCGCGCGATGCTCGAGCGCACTGCGGACGCTGCCGACCGCGCACTGGTTGCGGCATGCCTGGAGGGGAGAGAGGCTTGAGCACGCGGCCGCAGCGCTGGTGGGGTGTGACGCTATTTGCGGCCGCGTTTCTGATGGTGACGATGGGTGTGCGACAGTCGCTCGGGCTGTTCGTGTCACCGATGAACACGACGACGGGTCTCGGCATCGTCACCATCAGTCTGGCGCTCGGCATCGGGCAGTTCGTCTGGGGCGCGGTGCAGCCGGTCGCAGGAGCATTCGCAGATCGCTTTGGCCCAGCGCGTGTCCTCGCGACAGGCATTGTGGTGCTGGTTATCGGCATGGCACTGACGCCGCTGGCGACCAGCGGAGTGGCGCTCGTGCTGACGCTCGGCGTGCTCGCGGCGGCCGGTTCGGGCGCGGGAAGCTTCTCGGTACTGATCGGCGCAGCGGCGCAGCGCGCTCCGGCTGAGTCTCGCGGTACGGCCTCCGGCGTCATCAACGCCGGCGGCTCGTTCGGCCAGTTCGTCTTTGCGCCGGTAGCTCAAAAGCTGATCGCCGGGCTGGGCTGGATGGGCGCGATGTGGGCACTGGCGTTGATCACTCTGGCGACGCTCCCGGTGGCGCGCGCCTTGCGGGGGCGGAGCGCACAAACGGGTGCGGCAGCCGCACCGGGTGACCGCGGCTTGCGGCACGCCGTCGCTACCGCGCTTAGCGACCGCAGCTATCTGTTGCTGCACCTCGGGTTCTTTACCTGTGGGTTTCACATTGCCTTCCTCGTCACGCATCTTCCCGGCGAAGTCGACCTGTGCGGACTGCCTTCCGCGGTCGCGAGCTGGTCGCTCGCGATCATTGGCCTTGCCAATATCGCCGGCAGTCTGATCACGGGCTGGTGCGTCAACCGCTATCGCAGCAAATACATCCTATTCTGGATGTACTTTTCGCGCGCGGTGCTACTGGTGGCCTACCTTTTCGCGCCCAAGACGGCGCTGACGTTCTATCTCTTCGCCACCGGCCTCGGTCTCACCTGGCTTGCGACCGTGCCGCCAACCGCGGGCGTGGTCGCCAAGCTTTTCGGCACCCGCTACCTGGCAACGCTATTTGGATTGACGCTGCTGTCGCACCAGATTGGTGGCTTCTTCGGCGCGTACCTCGGCGGCATTGCAGTCAGCGTGCAAGGCAACTACCTGTGGATGTGGTACGCGGATGCGCTGCTCGCGCTGGCTGCTGCTCTCGTGAACCTGCCGATCCAGGAAGCGCCGGTGCGGCGCGCGCCTGCCGTCACGGCGTCGTCATAGGACGCTTTAAGGCCCGGCGGGCGACAATCGTTGCCGCAGCGGCGCGCAAGGGTCCGGGCGTTCGGCAGTGTCGGTCAGCACCGCCGCGTCGAACTGTTCTTCGAGCACCTCGATGGGCGGAGCGCCGTCCCGCTCGATCAGGCCGATCGATGTCGTGGTCGCGCGCGGGCGGGGCGTGAGCCAGATCGGAACGCCGATGTCCTTGCGGATATGACCGTTGCCGGCGAGCAGCACGACACCGTTCTCCATGTACGGTGCGATGGCCCGTGCCATCACGATGTCGCGGGCGATCTGCGCCTGTGCAAGCGCCGCGACGGCACCCGGCGGCAACAGGTCGCAGTGGCCGCGCGCGACCGCACGTTCATGGCCGGCGATGAGTTTCGGTGGGAGCCTGTCGAGCCCCAGGGCTACGCGATCTGACGGCTCGAACACCGCGTTCCACCCTTCGTTGCCAACGCGCATCGCGTCGTTACGCGAAAGGTTGACCGCGATGATCGGCAGGCCGTAGTCGAGCGCGAGTTGGACGAACGGCAGGTAGTACTTCCAGTTCCACCCCGGGGCACCGAGGGCGACGATGGCCCCGGCATCGCCGGGCTGCTCGATCCGCAGCCGATCGATGTCGGGCTGACGTTCGCGGTCGAACTGCTCGAAGGCGATCGCCGGGCGCGCGCCTGCTGCAATGTGCAGTTTCAGCGCGGCCAGCCGCAGTGCGTGCTGTCCGCCGTTGTCGTGGACCTCGCCAAGCAGGGCACTACGCCGTGTCGCGAGCGCGGCGGACAGCGCCTCCGGCGAGGCGGGGATCGGTTGGTATGGAGCCGCGTGCGCTGTAGCAATGAGCAGGCTGCATCCGATCGCGGCGAGCCCGCGCCACGGAGCGCTCATGTGCCCTAGGTCATCGCCAGCGGCTGCTTGCGCCGCGGAGGAGGGAACGCTAGGTCGATCTTCGCGAGCAGATCGGGTTCGAGTCCGACTCGAGCTGCGTCGAGGTTCTCGCGCAGATGCTCTGGTCGGCCCGCCTTGGGTATCGCAATGAGATCGGGATGACGCAGCACCCACGCCAATGCGAGCTGAGCTGCGGTCAATCCATGCTCGCCGGCAAGGCTGGCCAGCTTGCGATCCGAAGCCAGCGCGCCCTGGTCGATTGGGCAGTACGCCATCGCCCGCACGCCATTGTCACGCTGCCATGGCAGCAGGTCGTACTCGATGCCGCGATGGCTTGCGGAGTAGTACACCTGATTTGCGACGCAGTGAGTGCCGCCGTCGACCTTGCCTAGGTCCTGCATGTCGTCGAGATCGAAATTCGAGACGCCCCAGAAGCGCAGCTGCTCCGACGCGAGCAGCCGCTCGAATGCGGCGACGGTCTGAGACAGTGGCACGCCGCCGCGCCAATGCAGTAGGTAGAGGTCGATCGTGTCGCTGCGCAGCCGTCGCCGGCTGGCGTCGAAGGCCCGCGCTACGGCCTTCGAATCTGCATGTTGCGGCAACACCTTGGTGACGATGAAAAGCTCTTCGCGTCGCACGCCGCCGGCCGCAATGGCCTCGGCCACTGCCTGTCCGACGATCTCCTCGGCGCCGCCATCGCCGTACATCTCAGCCGTGTCGATCAGGCGATAGCCGAGCTCCAGCGCGTGCCGGACCGCAGCGACCTCTGCCGCGCGCGTCCGCCCGGACTCGCCGAAGCGCCAGGTTCCGAGCCCCAGCGCCGGCACGCTCGCCCCGCCTTTTGCACCGAGTGTGATCGACCTCATCATGGGGCGGCCGGACGCGGTAGCGGGCCGCCCCGTTCGTTCTCGGCGATTCGACGCAGGTAGGCGGCGAACTCCGGATCCTCACCCTTCAGCAAGCGGGGCAACCGGTGATAGAAATCGTCGCGACGCACCCACTCGCGCATGAAGTCCTCCCAGGAATTCCAGCGCCGCCGCTGCAACGGCGTCATGTGCTCGCCGTATGCGGTAAGGTAGGCGCGCTCGAAAAGTGACACCAGCATGTCGAATATCGCCAGCATGCGTTCCTGCTGTTCGGCGGTCAGATCCATCGTCGCCGGTTCGCTGCGTAGGCGCAGGTCCGGATTGTCGATGACGACCTTCAGGAAGTCGTTGTACGCGTTGGAGAGCAATTAATAGACCTCGTCCTCTTCGGTGGCGCGCTCTTTGCGCTGCTCGTAGAGGAACACGAAGATCGCCAGCGGCAGACCGATGACCGTCACCACATAGCTGGCCACTTCCCAGATGCTGGAGTCGAACATCATTGGCTGCCGAAGCACCGTAGGCCTGCGATCTCGAGAATGTTCACACGCGGCCTCGCCACGCGCTCACGGCCCGCATGGCGGTCAACTGCAAGAAATCGTGGTCAGCCATCTGAGAAGCGCTCGTGTTCGGTGCGGAGCTCGGGATCGCTGTGCCGAGTCCGGAGCAGTGAGCATCTATTCTGGCGTAAGACCGTCATCCGGACGACAGCGGTGACGTCGGCCGCCTGTTAAGCCACTCGCCGAGGTGCGTGCACTCTGCGGTCGGTGGCGTAAGCTAGCCGGCCACCGGCCCGCACGAGGCTCGGAAGACAACAGTCGGAGACAGCGATCGTGTCGGAGACCGGGACCGCGGACACCTTCCCGCGCCTGTTGCAGTGGCATGCCCGCCAGCGGCCGGACGCCACGGCTATCCGTGAAAAAAACCTCGGGATCTGGCAGAGCTGGACCTGGGCCGAGGCGCTGCGTGAAGTGCAGCACATTGCCGCGGGGCTCCATCAGGCCGGATTCCAGCGCGGCGAGCATCTGGCGATCGTCGGCGAGAATCGCCCGCGGCTGTACTTCACGATGGTCGCGACGCAGTGCCTGGGCGGCATACCGGTGCCCCTGTACCAGGATGCGGTTGCCGCGGAAATGGAGTTCGTATTCGCCAACGCGGAGATCCGTTTCGCGGTCGCCGAGGACCAGGAGCAGGTCGACAAACTGCTCGAGGTGCGCGAGACCGTCCCGCAGCTGAAGCGCATCATCTACGAGGATCCGCGCGGGCTCCGCAAGTACGATCAGGCGGGCCTGGCGTCCTATGAGCAGATCCGCGCGCTCGGCGAGCAACTTCTGAAGGAGCGTCCGTCAGTCGTCGACGACGAGATCGCGAAGGGCCGCGCCGACGATGTGGCTGCGATGTTCTACACCTCGGGTACGACCGGCCATCCAAAGGGCGTGGTGCTCGGCTACGCCAATCTGTTGGCGGCCGGCCGCGCCGGCGCAACGATGGAGCATCTGACCGAGCGCGAAGAGGTGCTCGCCTACCTGCCGATGGCGTGGATCGGGCAGAACATCTTTTCGTACACCCAATGGCTGGTCTGTGGCTTCACCGTCAACTGCCCGGAATCCGCGGCCACGGTGATGGCGGACATGCGTGAGATCGGACCCACTTACTACTTCGCCCCACCTCGCGTGCTTGAGGCGCTACTGACGCAGGTCATGATCCGCATGGAAGATGCGTCGGCGCTCAAGCGGAGCATGTTCCACCGCTTCATGGACGTCGCCCGGCGCGTCGGCGGGCGGCTGCTCGACAAGCAGCCGGTCGGCGTCGGCGATCGGCTGATCTATGCACTCGGCAGCTGGCTGGTCTACGCGCCGCTGCGCAACGCGCTCGGCATGAGTCGCATCCGCGTCGCCTATACCGCCGGCGAGGCGATCGGGCCGGATCTTTTCACCTTCTACCGTTCGCTCGGCATCAACCTGAAGCAGCTGTACGGATCCACCGAGACCTCTGTGTTCGTCTGCGTTCAGCCCAATGGCGGCGTCAAGCCGGACACGGTCGGCCCGCCGGTCACCGGTGTCGAGATCCGGCTGACCGATGCCGGCGAGATCCTGATTCGCTCACCGGGACTGTTCCGCGAGTACTACAAGTCGCCCGACGCCACGCGCGAGGCCAAGGACCCGGACGGGTGGTTCCATACCGGCGATGCTGGCTACTTCGACGCCGAAGGTCACCTGAAGATCATCGACAGAGCCAAGGATGTCGGCAAGCTCGTCGACGGGACGCTCTTCGCACCCAAGTACATCGAGAACAAGCTCAAGTTCTTCCCGACGATCAAGGAGGCGGTCGCGTTCGGTGACCGGCGCGAGATGGTCTGCGCCTTCATCAACATCGACATGGAAGCAGTAGGCAACTGGGCCGAAAGGCACAACCTGCCCTACACCGGCTACACCGATCTCGCCGCCAAGCCCGAAGTGATCGAGCTGATCCGCGAGTCGGTCGAGAAGGTCAATGCGGATCTTGCGGCCGACCCGAAGCTCGCCAACGCGCAGATCCGCCGCTTCATCGTGCTGCACAAGGAGCTCGACGCAGACGACGATGAGCTGACACGTACGCGCAAGGTGCGGCGGCGCTTCATCCAGGATAAGTACTGCGCACTCGTCGATGCGATGTACAGCGGCCGCAACGAGCAGTTCATCGAGACGATGGTCAAGTTCGAGGACGGGCGCACCGGCAAGATCGCGGCGACTGTCAAGGTCGGCGACGCAAAGACCTACACGCCAATGCAAAAGGCGGCCTGAGATGAGCGGGCGCGTTTGGGCCGCGATCGCGTGTCTCGTGATTGGCGTGCCGGTCGCCGCCTGGGGACTGGCCAACGGCATGATGCTGATCGGCCTGGCCGGGCTCGCGCTGGTGCTGGTCTTCGTGTTTCTCGTGATCGAGGCCATGAACCAGGCGGCGAAGCCGAAGCACGAGATCCCAAAGTCCGAAACGCCGGCGTGGAACATGAAGGACCAGCCGCCGTCGGACGGTCGGCACCGCGACGGTCCGACGCTATGACCCGGCGCGAGGTCGGTGACGTGCTTTTAAGCGTCGAGGACGTCTGGCTTTCGTTCGGCGGCGTCAAGGCAATTCAGGGCGTCAACTTCGATGTCCGCGAACACGAGATCCGCGCGATCATCGGGCCCAACGGCGCGGGCAAGAGCTCGATGCTGAACGTCATCAACGGCGTGTACCACCCGCAGCAAGGCCGTATTACCTACCGCGGCAAAGTCCGCAGCGCGATGGATCCTCACCACGCCGCCGCGCAGGGTTTTGGTCGCACCTTCCAGAGCCTCGCGCTTTTCAAGGGCATGAGCGTGCTCGACAACATCATGACGGGCCGCGGCCTGAGGATGCGCACCGGGTTGCTGGCGCAGGCGATCAACATCGGTCCCGCACGGCGCGAGGAGCTGCGCCACCGCGAGTTCGTCGAGAACATTATCGATTTTCTCGAGATCCAGCCCTACCGCAAGACGCCGGTCGGCCGGCTGCCGTACGGGCTGCAGAAGCGCGTTGACCTAGCCCGGGCGCTGGCGATGGAACCATCGATCTTGCTGCTCGATGAGCCGATGGCCGGCATGAATCTCGAGGAAAAGCAGGACATGTCGCGTTTCGTGCTCGACGTGAACGACGAATTCGGCACGACGATCGTCCTGATCGAGCACGACATGGGCGTGGTGATGGACATCTCGGACCGCGTCGTCGTCCTCGACTACGGCCGCAAGATCGGCGACGGCACTCCCGACGAAGTCCGCGGCAACGAGCAGGTCATCGCCGCCTACCTGGGCGTCGCACACTGAGAATCGGTATGCAGACGCTGACGAGAAACTGGCCTGTTTTTGTGCTGGCGCTGCTGCTCGCGGCCGGCCTCATCGCGCCGCTGGCGTCCGGCGCAGCGGCGCCAGGCTTCTACGTCGAGGTGCTGCTCGGCGGCCTGATGTCGGGCGTGATGTATTCGCTGGTCGCACTGGGACTCGTGCTGATCTTCAAGGCGTCCGGCGTGTTCAACTTCGCGCAAGGCGCGATGGTGCTTTTCGCCGCGCTCTCGGTCGCGCGCATCGGTGAGGTGATGCCGCTGCCGGTCGCGTTCGTGCTGACCGTCGGCATCATGGCGTTGCTCGCATGGCTGATCGAGCGGCTGGTGCTGCGTCACCTGGTCAACCAGGACGCCGTCGTACTGCTGATGGCGACGCTGGGGGTCTCCTATTTCCTGGACGGCTTCGGGCAGACGATCTGGGGTAGCGACATCTACCGCATCGACACGGGACTGCCGAAGACGCCCCTGCTGGTTGCCGAGAAAATCTTTGAAGGCGGCATCCTGATCAACACCGAGGACCTGGTCGCGGCGGCGATCGCTGCCCTGCTGGTGCTCGCGCTCGCGCTGTTCTTTCAGAAGACGCCGACCGGTCGTGCGCTACGCGCGGTGGCCGACGATCACCAGGCCGCCCAGTCGATCGGCATTCCATTGAGCCGGATCTGGGTCATCGTCTGGACCGTCGCGGGAGTCGTCGCGCTGGTGGCCGGCATGATCTGGGGTTCCAAGCTCGGCGTGCAATTCTCGCTGGCTTTGATCGCGCTTAAGGCGCTACCGGTCGTCATCCTGGGCGGGTTCACGTCGGTGCCGGGCGCGATCCTCGGAGGACTGATCATTGGCGTTGGCGAGAAGTTCGCCGAGGTCTTCCTCGGTCCCGTCCTCGTCAAGCAATTCGATCTCGCCGGCGGCGGCATCGAGAACTGGTTCGCCTACGTGCTGGCGCTGCTGTTCCTGCTGGTCAGGCCCGAAGGCCTCTTCGGCGAAAAGCACATCGACCGGGTTTAAACAGTAGACAACGACGATGCTCTATCGCGAAAACGGCCAGTTCAAGATCTCGTACGCACAAGACCAGCAGATCCTGCCGATCGTGCAGGACCGCTGGTTCATGCTCGCGCTGCTCGCGTTCGCCTACCTGGTGATGCCCGCGATCGGTAACGAATACCTGATCCTGTCCCTGGTCGTTCCGTTCCTCATCCTGACGATCGCCGCCATGGGACTGAACATCCTGGTCGGCTACTGTGGACAGATCTCGCTAGGGACCGCAGCTTTCATGGCGGTCGGAGCCTACGCGGCGTACAACTTCGTTGTCCGCGTGCCCTCTCTCAATTTCCTGCTCGTGTTGGTGCTGTCAGGAGGGGTCGCTGCGCTGGTGGGCGTGCTGTTCGGCATTCCCAGCCTGCGCATCAAGGGTCTCTATCTAGCGGTTGCGACGCTAGCTGCGCAGTTTTTTGTCGACTGGTTGTTCGCGCGTGTCAAATGGTTCACGAACTATTCGTCGTCCGGTTCTGTCTCCACGGCTCCAATCGAGATGTTCGGCTGGTCGATCGAAACGCCGGCACAGAAATACCTGTTCGTGCTGACCATAGCAGTTGTGATGACGCTCGCCGCCAAGAACCTCGTGCGCGGCCACATCGGACGAGGGTGGATGGCGATCCGCGACATGGACGTCGCGGCCGAGGTAATCGGCATCCGGCCGCTGTACGCAAAGTTGTCGGCGTTCGCGGTCAGCTCGTTCTATGCTGGTGTCGCAGGCGCCCTGTGGGGGTTTATCCGACTCGGCGCCTGGGAACCCTTGGCATTCAATATCAATCTATCGCTCAACCTGCTGTTCATGATCATCATCGGCGGCATGGGGTCGCTGCTGGGCTCGTACTTCGGTGCTGCGTTCATCGTGATACTTCCGCTGCTGCTGAATCAGGCGCCAGGGTGGTTTGGCGTCGGGATCTCGACGGCCCTGGCGTCGCACCTGGAGGCAATGATCTTCGGCAGCCTGATCGTGTTCTTTCTGATCGTCGAGCCGCACGGTCTCGCGCGGCTATGGGCGATTGGCAAGGAAAAGTTGAGACTATGGCCGTTCCCGCATTGAGGTCCACGGAACGAGCCGACGACATAACGAGCTTGGACCGGTTCATTTGATGGGAGACAGCGATGGCAAAGACGTTCAAATTGAACGCGGCGGCGATAGCGGTGGCGGGACTTGCCGCCGTTGCTTCGCTCGCGTGTCCGGTCGACGCAGCGGCACAAACCAAAGCCGCGCCGGCAGCCGCTAACAAGGGAGAGCAGTTCTTCCCGGTCCTCGTGTATCGCACTGGGGCCTACGCGCCCAACGGCACGCCATGGGCCAACGGCTTTGTCGACTACCTGAAGCTGGTGAATGCGCAGGGCGGTATCAACGGCGTGAAGGTCACGTGGGAAGAGTGCGAGACGGGCTACGCCACGGACCGCGGAGTCGAGTGCTACGAACGGCTGAAGACAAAGCAGAACGTCGCTTCGGTGCAGCCGCTGTCGACCGGCATCACATTCGCGCTGACCGACAAGGCGCCACACGACAAGATTCCGCTGATCACCGCCGGCTATGGTCGTTCGGAGTCGGTCGAAGGCGAGGCGTTTCCGTGGAATTTCCCGTTGATGGGCACCTACTGGGATGCCGCGGACGTTCTGGTACAGCACGTCGGCAAGCTCAATGGCGGCGTTGACAAGCTGAAGGGCAAGAAGATCGCGCTCGTGTACCACGACTCGCCGTATGGCAAGGAACCGATCGCGCTGCTGCAGGAGCGCGCCAAGTTGCACGGATTCGAGTTGATCACGATTCCGATCACGCATCCGGGCGTCGAGCAGAAGGCGGCATGGCTGCAGATCCGCCAGAACCGCCCTGACTACGTCTTCCTGTGGGGCTGGGGAGTGATGAACTCGACAGCCCTGCGCGAGGCGGTGGCCACCGGCTACCCGCGCGACAAGATGTACGGCGTGTGGTGGGCCGCAGCGGAGCCCGACGTCACTCCGGTCGGCGCCGATGCCAAGGGCTATAACGGGCTGGCGTTGCAGCACGGAGCTGGCCGCGCCAAGGTACACGAGGACATCCTGAAGCAGGTGCACGACAAGGGACAGGGTTCGGGTCCCAAGGATGAAGTGGGCACGGTGCTGTACACGCGCGGGATGATCAGCGCGATGCTGGCGGTCGAAGGCGTTCGCCAGGCCCAGTTGCGCTACGGCCAGAAGCCGCTGACCGGCGAGCAGGTACGTTACGGCCTGGAAAACCTCAACCTCGACGCCAAGCGGCTCGAAGCGCTCGGGCTTGCCGGCGTGATGAAACCGCTCGCGACCAACTGCCGCGACCACGCCGGCGCCCGCATGGCGCGCATCCAGCAGTGGGACGGCACCAAATGGGTGTTCACTTCGGATTTCTATGAAGCGGACAACCAGATCATCAAGCCGATGATCAAGACCGCGGCGGAAAAGTACGTCGCCGACAAGAAGCTCACCATGCGCAGCTGCGCATCGGAAATGGCGGATGCCGACAAGGCGATGGCCGGCAAGACGCCTGCGCCCGCGGCCGTCGTCCCGGCCAAGAAGTAGTTGCGGGACCCGGCCGCTGCGGCGGCCGGTGCACCCACGGAGTCCGACGGTGACGACACCGCTGCTCAACGTAAACGGCATCGAGGTGATTTACAACCACGTCATTCTCGTGCTCAAGGGAGTCTCGCTGAGCGTGCCCGAGGGCGGCATCGTGGCGCTGCTCGGAGCCAACGGCGCCGGCAAGACGACGACGTTGCGCGCGGTCTCCAACCTGCTACACGGCGAGCGCGGTGAAGTGACCAAGGGTTCGATCGAGTACCGTGGCGAGAAGATCGAGAAACTCACCGCGTACGAGCTGGTGAAGCGCGGTGTCGTGCAGGTGATGGAGGGGCGCCGCTGTTTCGCGCACCTGACGGTGGAGGACAACCTGCTGTCGGGCGCATATTCGCGTGGCGCCTCTGGTCGCGGCAAGTCGCGCGCCGATGTCGCTGGCGACCTTGAGAAGGTCTACGCCTATTTCCCGCGGCTCAAGCAAAGGCGCACGAGCCAGTCCGGTTACACCTCGGGTGGCGAGCAACAGATGACCGCGATAGGGCGCGCACTGATGGCGCGGCCGTCGATGATCCTGCTCGATGAGCCGTCAATGGGTCTCGCGCCGCAGGTCGTCGAGGAGATCTTTGCGATCGTGCAGGACCTCAACCGTCAGGAAAGGGTTTCGTTCCTTCTTGCCGAGCAGAATACGAACATCGCGCTTCGCTTCGCAGGGTACGGATACATACTGGAAAATGGTCGCGTGGTGATGGACGGCGACGCAGGCGCACTGCGCGAGAACGAGGACGTCAAGGAGTTCTACCTCGGTGTCTCCAAAGCAGGACGCACGAGTTTCCGCGACGTCAAGTTCTACAAGCGGCGCAAGCGCTGGCTGGCGTAGCCCGAGCAGTCACATCGCCGGCGCGGGCCCGCACCTGTAGCGACACGCGCCGGTTGCAACCGCGGGACGTTGTCCCGCACCTTTCGAGGAGCTGAGATGGCGACACGCAAGGCGGCAAAGAAGAAGTCCAGGCGCACGGTGATGTATAGCAGCGGCGGCAAGAAGCTCTATGCGGTGCGGGACGCCAGTGGCAAGTTCAAAGACATCCAGCAGTACTCGCGTGCGCACGCAATGGACATCAAGCTCGGCAGCAGTGCCGAAAGAGCGGCCGCCGCGAAAAAGGCCGCCGGGAAGAAGACTGCGAAGAAAACGACTCGCAAGACGACGAGTCGAGCCACGCTGGGTAAGGCCGTCAAGGGCGTCCTGCAGCGGGCCGCTAAACGCACCAGGAAGGCCGCCGGCTCCCTCGTCAAGCGGCCGCGCAAGACGGTCGCTCGCAAACGTGCGAAGCGTTAGCTATCCGATCCACTGAGCCGGGGCAGTCGATGTCGCTCGTGCAATTCAGGACCGGCGGTAGGGCATCGCGGCTCGTCGCCGGCGTCATGGCGGCAGCCGCGCTGCTCGGGGGCGGCATCGGTTGTACACCGCGCGAAGGCGAGCCCGCGGCGACGCCGTTGCCGACGCGGCAGTCGACGATCGATCCGGTCAAGCAGAAGCTCGATGCCGCCCAACAGGAGGCCGAGCGTCGCCGCAACGAGGCCGAGCGAGCCGGCCAATAGGGTGGCACCGGGGTACGCCATGGATCATCACTTCGACACCCGCGAATCGCGTGACCCGCGCCAGCGGGAACTCGACCTCCTCGGGCATTTGCCGGGCCTCATTGCCAAAGCGCTGAAGGCGCCGGGTTGGCGCAAGCACCTGGGCGATATCGATGCCGCGGCCATCGCTACGCGCGCCGACCTCGCGCGCCTGCCGGTCCTGCGCAAATCCGACCTTCCGGCGCTGCAGAAGGCAACTCCTCCATTCGGCGGTCTGATCGATCCGGTCGAGAAGTTCGGGCGGCTGTTCACGTCGCCGGGGCCTATCTATGAGGCCGAGGCGCGACATGAGGACCCTTGGCACGCGGCTCGCGGGCTGCATGCGGCCGGATTCCGCTCTTCCGATCTGGTCCTGAACACGTTTTCGTATCACCTGACACCCGGAGGTTTCGTCCTCGACGGCGGGGCGCGCGCACTCGGCTGCGCCGTCATTCCTGCCGGCCCCGGCAATATCGAACAGCAGATTGAACTGATACGACACTTGCATCCGACGGCGTACACCGGCACTCCGGATTTCCTGAAGATCCTGCTCGATGCGGCTGCGGCATCCGGAGTGGAGTCGACGATCCGACGGGCCGCCGTGTCCGGAGCTGCATTCCCGGTTTCGCTGCAGGACGAGATCCGCGAGCGTGGAGTCGACGCGTACCAGCTCTATGCAACGGCCGACGTCGGCATCATCGCCTACGAGACGGAGGCGCGGGCCGGCATGGTCGTCAACGAAGACGTTCTGGTAGAGATCGTGCGGCCCGGCACCGGCAATCCGGTACCGGACGGAGAAGTCGGCGAAGTGGTCGTCACGACGACCGATACGCACCACCCCTGGATCCGGTTGGCGCTTGGCGACCTGTCAGCCATCGTGCCCGGAACGTCTCCTTGCGGACGTACGAACCGCCGTATTCGCGGCTGGCTGGGACGGGCCGATCAGATCACGAAGGTCAAAGGCATGTTCGTTCGACCGGAACTTATCGCGGAGGTCGGGCGCCGCCATCCAGGCATCGGTCGTCTGCGGCTCGTTGTCGGCCGCAGCGGCGAAGTCGACACAATGGTCTTGCGCGCTGAAAGCGCCGAGAAAGATCGCACGCTGGAAGCCGCGGTCGCAGACACGCTTCGCGCGGTAACCAAGCTGAGCGGCACGGTGGAGCTGGTCGGGCCGGGCGCCTTGCCGAACGACGGCAAGGTGATCGAAGACACGCGCTCGGTCTGACGGGCCGCGGCGAGTCGCGTGAAGAAAAAGGCGGCGCCGTTGGGCGCCGCTCTGGCAATTACTGCTGCGTATCAGGTCAGCGTCGTCGGGCGGGCGCCTTCTTGGCACCAGCCTTCTTTGCTGCGGCGCTCGCGACCGCTTTGCGTGTCGAAGCGCGTGATTCGACGCGCTTGGCCGCGCGTGGCGTCGCAGCTCGTGCAACGGCGGCCTTGCGGCTCGAAGACTTCGGCGCGGGAACTCCCGTTGCAATGTCGATCGCGGCAATCATCGCGTCGCGCACGCTGGTCGCCATCGCATTGATCGCATCGCTCATCGCTGCGGCAGGTTTCGCCACCGGAAGCTTCACGGTCGTCGCCGGCGGGGCGGCGGCCTCTTCATTAATGCCCCAGAGTTTCAGGAGTTCGCTCTGCGTCGGAACCGTTCCCTGCGCCAGCCGCTGGCGGCGCGCAGCGACCGAGTCCCGCACGATCTTTTCAACGACATCGAGCGGCAAGCGATTCAGGTCCGAGAACTTGATGAAGCTCTTGGCCGCGTTGACGCCCTGCAGCGCGTCCTTGTGCTTGAGCACCACGTCTTTTTCCGCGACGTACAGCGACATGTGACGGCGGCCGGATTCCAGCGCGAACAACGGCCCGTCGAGTTCGTAGAACGCGAGCCCATAGCGCATGCTCTCGCGCACTCCGCGGGCGGAGCGGCGGATCATGCTGCACAGGCGCGCCATTGCCACGCGACGGTCCGGCGGCAGGTCGCGCAAATAGGCGCCTACCGTCGAGGCAGTCGTGTTCATGGGGTTCCTCCAGCGCACAGCGTCCGAAAACGCTGAATTTTAACGCTTTTTGAGAACCGACTCGAGTTGCCGCCGAGGCGCGCGGTAAGCGGCAGGAGAATTGCAGACGAACGGCGGTCAGCCGGCGGTAGACCGCGGGCGGTAAAAAATGAAGTCCGCGGAGAAATCCACACGCAGCAACTGGTCGATGTGGCCGCTGTCGCAGCGCTCCGGTGGCATCCCGCCGCGCGTGTTAACCCGCTGAACGTGCGTCACGCCCTCGAAGGCGCCCTTGCCGAAACTCCGCGTCGACAGCAGCAACCATCTTAAGTCTGCAGAATTTGGCGCGTCGTCGTAAGCAGAGATCGTCGCCACCAGGCGGCTGCCATCGACGTGTTCGAACGAAAAGTTGGCGCCGTGACGTCCGACGGCCTTGCCATAAGCATCGAGCAGTTGCGCGTCCGGCTGACGGAAGGTCCAGACGAACGCTCCATCGCGTTTTTCGCAGCGGAAGACCTGCACACCCTGCGCCGACAACTGCAACACCGGCTCGCGATCGGAGGGCGCCTTGATGCTTGAAAAAAACCCAAGGCTCGGTGCCTTGGCCGCGGACGCTTTTTCAGGACCTGTGGCTGATGGACCAGTGCCCACTGACGCGCAGGCGGATAGCAGCGCTGCGCCGACGGCGATGACGAACCGATCGCGAACTTGTATGAAAGCAAAAGTCACGTCATCGATCCCAGGTTGGCCCATCGTACCTGCAGCATCCGGACGGCTACGGTCGCGATCTCTTCGTCAGCCGGAAGCCCAGTGACGTGAGTTCGTCGCGCACTTCCGGATCGCTGA
>DATEZE010000261.1:0-3217 GCA_035255845.1 Burkholderiaceae bacterium
CAACCGCCTCGGCGACCGCGACGCCGCCGGTCGCGATGGCCGCAACTCTGGCGGCTGCTGCTGCGCGCGCCTCCACCGCACGAGCCGCAACTCCGACGGTTCCGACCTACAGCTCGACGCGGGCCCCGGTCGCGAGCGAGATCGACTGGGCCCGTATCGAGGCCTCGGTTCGCGATGCGGTTCTGCGCGACCTGCAGTCGGCGCTGGCCGACGAAGTCACGCGCGTGCTGCGCGAACGGCTGCAGCCGGCAGTGGACCGTGCGATCGTTGCGCTGACGGCCGAACTGCGGCAGGCGCTGGACGCGCGTTTGCGCGAAACACTCGGGCGCACGCTCGCCAGCGAGATTGAACGCCTGCGCAATCGCAGCTGAGCCTGGTCTCAGCCGCACGCCACGTAAAATTCGACCTTTGCCCGATGGCCGGGACCTGCCGGCAGCGCAATGAACGACGCCGCACCGAATTTCACGCCACTCGCCAAGAGCTTCGAGCCCGCCTCGATCGAGGCGCGCTGGACGGCGATGTGGGAAGAACGCGGCTACTACCGCGCCGAGCTCGATCCGTCGAAGCCAGCGTTCTCGATCCAGCTGCCGCCGCCGAACGTGACCGGCATCCTGCACATGGGCCACGCGTTCAACCAGACGATCATGGATGCGCTGACGCGCTACCACCGGATGCTCGGCTACGCGACGCTCTGGCTGCCGGGCACCGACCACGCGGGCATCGCGACGCAGATCGTGGTCGAGCGCCAGCTGGAGGCCAATGGCATCGACCGCCGCACGATGGGTCGCGAGGCGTTCACGAAACAGGTCTGGGATTGGGTCGAATACTCCGGCGGAACCATCACCCAGCAGATGCGACGGCTGGGCGCGTCGGTCGACTGGAGCCGCGAGTACTTCACGCTCGATGAAAATCTCAGTGCTGCGGTTACCGAAGTGTTCGTGCGCCTCTACGAACAGGGGCTTTTGTACCGCGGCAAGCGGCTCGCCAACTGGGACCCGGTGCTGAAGACCGCGGTGTCGGATCTCGAGGTCGTCAACGAGGAAGAGGAAGGCAGGCTTTATCACCTGCGCTATCCGCTGTCAGACGGCAGCGGCCATCTGGTGGTCGCGACCACGCGGCCCGAAACGATGCTTGGCGACACCGCTGTCATGGTGCATCCGGAGGACGCGCGCTACGCACACCTCGTCGGTCGCCGCGTCCGCCTGCCGCTTGCCGAGCGGGAGATCCCGATCATTGCCGACGCGTATGTCGACCGCGAGTTCGGCACCGGGGTCGTCAAGGTCACACCGGCGCACGACTTCAACGACTACGCAATCGGACAGCGACACGGCCTGCCACTGGTCAACGTCTTCACGCTCGATGCGACGATCAACGATGCCGCTCCGGCAAAGTACCGCGGACTCGACCGCTTCAAGGCGCGCGAAGCAGTTGTCGCCGATCTGCAGGCCGCTGGTCTGATCGAAAAGATCGAAAAACATCTGATGAAAGTGCCGCGCGGTGACCGTACCGGCGTGGCGCTCGAGCCGCTGCTCACCGATCAGTGGTTCATGGCCATGAGCAAGCCGGCACCTGAAGGGACGCTGCATCCAGGAACTTCGATGGCCCAGGCTGCACTCGATGTCGTCGAGCGCGGCGAGATCCGCATCGTTCCCGAGCAGTGGCACACCGTGTATTGCCAGTGGCTGCAGAACATCCAGGATTGGTGCGTCTCACGCCAGTTGTGGTGGGGCCACCAGATCCCGGCGTGGTACGACACCGACGGCAACGTCTACGTGGCACGCAGCGAAGCCGACGCTCTGGCGCAGGCCGGCGGCCGGCCGCTGACGCGGGATCCGGACGTGCTGGACACGTGGTTTTCCTCGGCGCTCGTGCCGTTTTCGACGCTCGGCTGGCCCGATCCGGCTGCAATGCGTGTAGCCGGCTTCGATCGTTTCCTGCCGTCGACCGTTCTGACCACCGCCTACGAGATCCTGTTCTTCTGGGTCGCGCGCATGGTGATGATGACGCTGCACTTCACGGGACGCGTGCCGTTCCGCGACGTCTACGTGCATGGCCTAGTGCGCGACGCCGAAGGCAAGAAGATGAGCAAGTCCGAGGGCAACGTGCTCGATCCGGTCGACCTGATCCAGGGCGCACCGCTCGACGAGCTGCTGAAGAAGGCGACCACCGGGCTGCGCAGGCCACAGGACGCACCGAAGATCGAAAAGCGCGTCCGCGTGCAGTTTCCCGAAGGCATGCCAGCGTATGGTGCCGACGCGCTGCGCTTCACGATGGCGTCGTACGCGACTCTCGGTCGCAATATCAACTTCGACACCAAGCGCTGTGAGGGCTACCGCAACTTCGGCAACAAGCTGTGGAACGCAACCCGCTTCGTGCTGATGAACACTGAAGGGCGTGACTGCGGGCTGGACGAGTCGCTGCCGGTGGAGCTGTCTGCAATCGACCGTTGGATCATCGGTGAACTGCAGCGCACCGAGGCCGCGGTCGCGGAAGGATTTACGCAGTACCGGCTCGACAACGTCGCCAATGCGATCTACAGCTTCGTGTGGAACGAGTACTGCGACTGGTATCTCGAACTCGCCAAGGTGCAGCTTGCGACGGGCAACGAGGCGCAGCAGCGCGGCACCCGCCGCACCCTCGTGCGCGTGCTCGAGGCCGCGCTTCGCCTCGCTCACCCGGTCATCCCGTTCATCACCGAGGAACTGTGGCAACCGGTTTCCGTGCTGGCCGGCAAGCGGGCGGCAAGCGCGGAGTCGTCGGTGATGGTGCAACCGTACCCGCGCGCACAGCCGGAGAAGATCGATGCGGCGGCCGATCGCGAGGTCGGCCAACTCAAGCGCATCGTCGATGCGTTGCGCAACCTGCGCAGCGAGATGAACCTCTCGCCGGCACAGAAGGTCCCATTGCTCGCAGCCGGAGATGCTGCCACCCTGCAGACGTTCGCGCCGCACCTGCGTGCGCTCGCTCGGCTGTCTGAGGTTCAAGTCGTGGTGGATGTCAACCGTGAGGCGAGCCGCTCTGCCGCACCTGTCAAAGTCGTCGACGACTTCCGCCTAATGCTGAAGATCGAGGTCGACCTCGAAGCCGAGCGCGACCGGCTCGGCAAGGAAGTCGCCCGACTGGAAAACGAGGTTCGCAAGGCGGAAAGCAAGCTCGGCAATGCAAGCTTCGTCGAGCGCGCACCGGCCGCCGTGGTCGCGCAGGAAAAAGAGCGGCT
>DATEZE010000262.1:0-28052 GCA_035255845.1 Burkholderiaceae bacterium
GACAGGCCGCGCACACGGCGCGCCATCGGACCCGGTGTGGCGCCGGCGACGCGGCCGGCCAGCGAATCGAGCGAGCTCATTGGAAGTGGCTGCGAAATGCGATTGTCGGCGGCGCTCAGATGCGCCGGAAGCGCTGTCGCGCGCAACATGTGGTGTAGCGCGCCGCCCGCTGACGCAAAGCAGGCGGCGCCGCCCACGCGCTACTTGATCTTGCCGTCTTCCTTGAAGACCTTGGTCCAGTCGACGATCAGGCCGTCAAGCGCTTCCTTGGCGGTGCCCTTGTCGGCCACGACGTAATCGTGCACGCGCTTTTGCATCGCCAGCAGCAACTGCGCGTAGGAGGGATCGGCCCAGAAGTCCTTGACCATCTCCATCGACTGCAGGAACTGCTCGGCAAACGGCGCGCTCTTGGCGAAACCCGGATCCAGCAGGACCGCCTTAGCGCACGAGTACCCGCCCAGCGACCACCACTTCTTCTGCACGTCGTTCGAGGCGAACCACTTGATGTATTGCAGCGCCTCACTTCGGTTCGGCGAGTAGGCGACGACCGAGATGCCCTGGCCGCCGAGCTGTACACCCTTGGTGGTTTCCGACGGATTGATGAAGAAGCCGATCTTGTCGCCGCCGACGTTCGGATCCTTGTAGAGGCCGGGGAAGAAGGCGAACCAGTTCATCATCATCGCCACCTGACCCGACTTGAACGCATCGAGCCCTTCCTGCATGTAGGCGTTGGTCAGTCCGGGCGCGGTGCAGCACTTATAGAGCGCCTTGTACATCTCGAGGCCCTTGACCGCGCCCGGCGAATTGACGAAGCCGTTCATCGCGTACGGCTTCTTCGGGTCCTGGTACTGGAAACCGTAGGGATACAGCGTGTTCGTCACCCCCATCGTGATGCCTTCGGATCCGCGCTCAGTAAAGATGTATGCGCCATAGACCTTCTTGCCGTCTATCGTGCGATTCTGGAAGAACTCGGCGACCTGCTTGAATTCATCCCAGGTCTTCGGCGGCGCGATGTCGCGGTTGTACTTGGTCTTGAATTCGGCCTTGATCTCGGGTCGGTTGAACCAGTCCTTGCGGTAGGTCCAGCCGACCGAGTCGCCCATCGCCGGCAGCGCCCAGTAGTTCGGCGTGCCCTTCGGCCACTCCGAGTAGCCGGTCACAGTCGCCGGAAGGAAGTCGCTCATCTTGATGCCTTCCTTGGCGAAGAAATCATTGAGCTTGACGTAGTGTCCGCTCTCCGCCGCACCGCCGATCCACTGGCTGTCGCCGATCATCAAGTCGCACAGCTTGCCCTTGGAGTTGAGCTCGTTGAGCATGCGATCGGCGAAATTCGGCCAGGGCACGAACTCGAACTTCATCTGCACGCCGGTCTTGGCGGTGAAATCCTTCGACAGTTCGACCAACGCGTTGGCCGGATCCCACGCGGCCCAACACAGGGTGATCGTCTTGCCGCCGGCCTTGGCTTGCGCATGGACAGCGGGCGAAGCAAGCGCGGCCAGCATTGCCACGCCGGCGGCGGCCGCGATGGTTTTCGACAGCTTCACGGGGGTCTCCTTGCGTCTCCGACCTTGGTTCGCGCTGATGTGTGGCGCCAATGAGCACGGACTTCGCGGGTAGCACGGCGCTGTCGGAGGCAAGGAGCGCTTTGCTTACCTATGTTTATTTAAGTAAACAAACGCCCCGGCTGTCAAGAAAATCTGATGCTGCGGCGCAGTGAAACGCGACCGCAAACGCGTCAGGAGAGGGCCGGCACGCTCGGCCTCAGTCAATCAGGGGCGCAATGCGCCGCCGGCGCTACTGACTACATCGTCTCGGAGAAGAGTTCGCGACCGATCAGCATTCGTCTGATTTCCGAAGTTCCGGCCCCGATTTCATAGAGCTTGGCGTCGCGCCACAGGCGGCCCGTCGGGTAGTCGTTGATGTAACCGTTGCCGCCGAGCGCCTGGATCGCTTCACCTGCCATCCAGGTGGCCTTCTCCGACGCGAACAGGATCGCGCCGGCCGCGTCCTTTCGAATGTGGCGCACTGTCTGCGGCGTGGCGCGGTCGCAGGCGCGGCCGACCTCGTAGACGTAGGCACGGCTCGCCATCAGCATGGTGTACATGTCGGCGAGCTTGCCCTGCATCAACTGAAACTCGCCGATCGGCTGGCCGAACTGCTGGCGGTCATGCACGTAGGGCAGTACGGCATCCATGCAGGCCGCCATGATCCCGAGCGGTCCGCCCGAAAGCACTGCCCGCTCGAAGTCGAGTCCACTCATCAGCACTTTCGCACCGCCGCCTTCATCGCCCAGCACGTTTTCCGCCGGCACCTCGACGTTCTCGAACACGAGTTCACCGGTGTGCGAACCGCGCATGCCGAGCTTGTCGAGTTTTTGCGCGACCGAAAATCCCTTCATGCCTTTTTCGACGATGAAGGTGGTCATGCCGCGCGCGCCCATCTGCGGCTCGGTCTTGGCGTAGACCACCAGCACGTCGCAATCGGGACCGTTGGTGATCCACATCTTGGTGCCGTTCAGAAGGTAGTGGTCGCCCTTGAAGTCGGCGCTCATCTTCATGCTGACGACATCGGACCCGGCGTTTGGCTCGCTCATCGCCAGTGCGCCGACGTGCTCGCCGCTGACCAGCTTTGGCAGGTATTTCTGCTTCTGCGTTGCGTTGGCGTTGCGCTTGATCTGGTTGATGCACAGGTTCGAGTGCGCGCCATAGGACAGTCCGATCGAGGCGCTGGCGCGCGAGATCTCTTCCATCGCGATGATGTGCGCGAGGTAGCCCATGTCGGCGCCGCCGTAGGCTTCCTCCACCGTGATGCCGAGCACGCCGAGGTCGCCCAGCCTGCGCCAGAGGCCCATTGGAAACTGGTCGGTACGATCGATTTCCGCCGCGAGCGGCGCGATCTCGGATTGCGCGAAATCGTGCACGGTCTCGCGCAGCGCATCGATGTCCGCGCCAAGTTGGAAATTCAGTCCGGGCAACTCCATTGTCGTTCCTCAGATTCGTTCGTCGGCGACTCCGTGCATCACCATCAGCGTCTGCTGCATCGCGGCTACCCGGACGTGCCGATCGCCCTTCACGGCGACGACTTCGGCGCGGACGATCGACAGCGAGCGGCCCGGCTTCAGCACTTCTCCGGTTGCAACCAGCCGGTCGCCGTTGGCTGGCGCCAATATGTTGATCTTGTACTCGACAGTGAGCACGCTTGCATCCGACGGCATCAGCGTAAAACCGGCGTAGCCGCCGGCGCTGTCCGCAATCATGGCGACCACACCGCCGTGCACGTAGCCATGCTGCTGCGTCAGCTCTTCGCGCACCGGCAGTTCAATCACACAACGACCGGGTTCGACCTCGGTGAGGCGCGCGCCGATCAGCCGCATCGCCGCCTGGCGAGCAAAGGAATCTCGCACCCGCGCAGCGAAATCGGGATTGGCGGCGACGAACGACACGGTGATCCGCGCGGTGGATGATCGGGACGGCGTTACGGCACACGGTCCGTGCCGGCCGGTCACTCTACGGCGAGGTTGACGTTAACGTCAACTTCGCCCGTCTCGACTCCGCTCAGGGAACGGCGCGGCCGTCCGCCAGGCGCAGCGTCCCGCGCACCAGCCGGTAAACGACCCAGAACCAGACGCAGGCGATGAAGAGTCCACCACCGATGGCGCCGCCGAGCACGCTCCACGGCACCTGGACAATGTCGGTGGGCATCGTCCGGCCGAGGGCGATCGCACCGGGCAGAACCATCGCGATGATCGCGCCGACCGCGAAGATGAATCCCGCGGTCCACCACCAGAACGTGCGGATCAGCCAGCCGTAATGCGAGTCGAGGAACGTGCCGGTGACATCGCCTCGCTTCACGTAGGCCATGATCACGCCGACCACGGCGGGCCAGAACAGCAGCAGGCCGACCGTATACAGGCCATAGGTGATGCCGAGCAATACGAATTCTCGCGACGGCGGGACGGCGGGTGCGGGACTGCTCATCGACGATTTGCGGCAAGGGAAGACGAAACGGTGGCGCGAATCGTAACGCCGGCGCAGTTCGCTACGCTACGCCGGTGCATGATTCCAACCCCGCCGCCGTCCTGAAAGAGGTTTTCGGCTACGACCGCTTCCGCGGCTGCCAGCAGGAGGTGATCGAGCAGGTCATCGGCGGTGGCGATGCGCTGGTGCTGATGCCAACCGGCGGTGGCAAGTCGTTGACCTACCAGATCCCCGCGCTTCTGCGGACCGGCGTTGGCATCTGCGTGTCGCCGTTGATTGCCTTGATGGCGGACCAGGTCGCGGCGCTGGACGAACTTGGCGTACGGGCTGCAGCGCTGAACTCGACACTCGCACCGGCCGACGCCGCGTTGATCGAGCGACGCATGCGCGCTGGTTCGATCGACCTCGTCTACATCTCGCCCGAGCGCCTGTTGACCGATCGCTGTCTGCGCCTGCTCGACGACCTGATTGCTGGGCCCGGCATCGCGCTTTTCGCGATCGACGAGGCGCATTGCGTCTCGCAGTGGGGCCATGACTTCAGACCGGACTATGGCGCGCTGGCGCTGCTACGCGAGCGCTACAGCGACGTGCCACGCATCGCACTGACCGCGACTGCCGATGAACCGACGCGCCGCGAGATCGCCGAGCGGCTGCTGCTCGAGCCGCGCCAGTTTGTCGCGAGCTTCGACCGGCCCAACATCCGCTACCGCATCGTCGCCAAGCGCGAGCCGCGCGAGCAACTGCTGCGCTTTATCCGCGAGGAACATCCGGGGGAAGCCGGCATCGTCTACTGCCTGGCGCGCAACACGGTTGAGGAGGTCGCGCAGTTCCTCGCGGGCCACGGCATCGATGCGCTGCCGTATCACGCCGGCATGGAGCCGGCGATGCGCACGGCCCATCAGGCGCGGTTCCAGCGTGAGGACGCGTGCGTCATCGTGGCGACGATCGCGTTCGGCATGGGCATCGATAAGCCCGATGTCCGATTCGTGGCTCACCTGGACATGCCGAAGAGCATCGAGGGCTATTTCCAGGAAACCGGCCGTGCCGGTCGCGATGGCTTGGCGGCGGACGCCTGGATGGCTTACGGCCTCGCTGACGTTGTGCAGTTGCGCCGTCTGATCGAACAGTCGGAGGCCGACGAAACCTACAGGCGCCTGTCAGGGGCGAAGCTCGATGCGATGCTGGCGCTGGCGGAGGCGGCGGACTGTCGCCGCGTGCGGCTGCTCGCCTACTTCGGCGAGCGGAGTGCGCCCTGTGCACCGAATCAGAGTTCCTGTGACAACTGCCTCGACCCGCCGCGGCTGCGCGATGCCAGCGAAGACGCGCGCAAGCTGCTGTCGACGATCTATCGCTGCCAGCAGGCTTCCGGGTTCGGCTTTGCCGCCGGCCACGTCATCGACGTGCTGCGCGGCAGGGTGAGCGAGAAGGTCACGAAGTTCAAGCACGAACGCCTGTCCACCTTCGGCATTGGTGCGGAGCTTTCCGAGGCCGAGTGGCGATTGCTGCTGCGGCAACTGGTCGCACAGCACATCGTCGAAGTCGACTACGACACCTACAACGTACTTCGGCTGACCGAAGCGAGCCGCGCCGTGCTTCGCGGCGAGCAAACGATCGAGCTGCGGCACTGGCAGGACCCGCCGCGGCGGAGCAAGCGCAAAAGCGTCTCTGCGGGCACGGATGGCGATCCACTGTTCGAGAAGCTCCGCTCCTGGCGCAGTGCAGTCGCCAAGGAACACGGTGTTCCAGCGTATGTCGTGTTTCACGACAACACGCTGCACGCGATCGCGCAGTCGCGGCCGCTAGAAGTCGATCAGCTGCGCGGCATTTCAGGTGTCGGCGAAAAGAAGCTCGAGCGCTATGGCGCCTCATTGATCGAATTGATCAGGAGTGAGCGGCCGTGAAATCGCGTTCGCGCACGGAGCTGTCCCGCACAATGGCGCCATGAAAACTCCAAAGAGACTGCAGCCGCTGTTCGAGGAAGGCCTGATCGATGCGGTCGTGCGCCAGTTGATGAGCGGCAAGGAAGCCTCGGTTTACGTGGTTCGCTGCGGCGAAGAGACGCGCTGCGCCAAGGTCTACAAGGAGGCCACGCATCGTAGCTTCCGGCAGGCCGTCGATTACACGGAGAATCGCAAGGTCAAAAACACGCGCGAGGCGCGCGCCATGGCCAAGGGCACGCGCTTCGGCCGGCAGGCGACCGAAGCGGCATGGCAGAGCGCCGAGGTCGATGCGCTGTACCGGTTGGCCGCGGCTGGCGTGCGGGTCCCCAAGCCGTTCAACTTTCTCGACGGCGTGTTGCTGATGGAACTGGTGACCGATGAGCACGGGGATGCAGCTTCGCGGCTCAACGATGTCCTCTTCACGCCCGGCGAGGCGCGCACGCACCACGCGACGCTGCTTGGGGAGGTGGTCCGCATGCTGGTCGCCGGCGTCGTTCATGGCGACCTGTCGGAGTTCAACGTGCTGCTGGCCGCCGATGGACCGATGATCATCGATCTGCCGCAGGCGGTGGACGCGGCCGGCAACAACCACGCGAGCCGCATGTTGTTGCGCGACGTGGCCAACCTGCGCAACTTCTTCGGCCGCTTCGCTCCGGAGCTGCTTGGGACGAACTACGGTCCCGAGATCTGGGATCTGTATTTGCGCGGCGACCTACAGGTCGACTCGATGCTAACTGGGCAGTTTGACCCAAGGCTCGCCCCGGTCGATCTCGGAGCCATCATGCGCGAAGTTGATGACGCACTTGCGGAAGAGAGGGACCGACGCATGCGCCAGCAGCTCGCAGTTTGAGGAACGCGACGGCGAAGCTGGTGCGCGTGTCAGGCCTGCTGCGGTGGCTCGGCCGGGTCAACGATCGGCGTCGAACGCATATCTCAGGCCGATCCACGCACCGCGCGGCGCTCCCATGCCGCGGAACTGTTCCGCAACCGGCCCAACCCCGACCGTCGGACCGAAAATGTGCCCGGGGCCCGTGAAGAAATTCTGGCCCAACACGCCGACGCTGGCGTATCGGTTGTCGAAGACATTGTCGACGCGGGCGAAGAGTTCGAGCGCGTTAGTGATCCGCCACCGGGTATCGAAATTGACGACCGCGTATCCGGGCACCTTGGCATTGACGTCCTGGTTGTTTTCGTCGCCGCGCGCGTAGACACCGCTGTTGTAGACCGCGCTGAAGGCGAGATCCCACTGCGGCGTGATCCGGAAGTCAACGCGCAGCTTTGCGCTCTGGCGCGGAATTCCGGCAATGCGGTCGCCAGGCTGCACGACAATGTCGCCATTGGCGTCGGCGCTCGAGTTGCTCGGACTGTGCTCGACGAAGGCCGTCTGGTAGGTGGCGTCGATCAGGCTGTAGTGCACGGCCAATTCCATCCACTCGGTGTGCACGATGGCCCCGAGTTCCAGGCCCTGCCGGCGTGTCTGACCAACGTTGGCGAAGTACCCCGTATTCAGGGCGGCGCCGCCGCTGCTGATGAACTGGATGTCGTTGTCCAGTTCGGTTCGATAGAGGGCGGCGCTCCACTGGAGTGCCGGCGATGCGCGACCGCGCGCACCGATCTCGACGGTCTTTGCAACGACCTGCTCGAGCGGCGGATCGGCGAGAAAATTGTTTGGCAGTTTGCACGGCGCTTCCGGATCGGCGCAGGTCAGCTCGAGCGCGGTCGGCGCGCGCGTGCCTTCGTTGTACGCCGCGTACGCAGTCAGGCGTTCGCTCGGGCTGTACGTAACGCCGACCGCGGGGTTGAAGCGTCGAAAAGTGTTGACGCCATTAAGCTCGGGCGATTCGCCGGATTCATCAAGAATCGTGACTCGCGCGACGTTGTACCGACCGGATACCGACAGCGACCAGTCCGCACCGAGCTCGAGCGTGTCGGCGAAGTAGAGGCCAAAGTACTGGTTGCGGGTCGAAGCCGCGGTTTCGGGCTCGAAGTCTCCGATACCGATCGTTGCACGATTGGAGGTGAACTCGGCAGGTTGCGAGTCCTGTGTGAACTGATCGGACCCGAAGTCGCCGCTCATGCCCAGGACAAGCTGATTTCGCTGTTCACCCAAGGTATCTCGCACGATCAGTTGCAGTGCCACCCCCCAGGTCTGTTCATCGAGCGTCGACCGGTCGTTGAAGCCCTGCGGTTCGTCATCGTCCGTTTCGAACTCGTCGTTGACATTGCTGCTGACGTTGGTGTTGCGGTAGCTGCGGTAGTAGACATTGCCAGCCAGGCTCAGACGTTCTGAAATTGCGTGCTGCCCGACCAGATTCAAGGCGCTCACCTTGTTGGTATTGCGATCGGGAAACGTGTATGCCTGGCGGACGTCGTCGAGGAACGAGAGTGGAATCGTCTGGTTTCCTTCGAGCGTGTTGTCGGCAAAGTTGAGGCTGGCTTCGACACTCGTGCGCGCATCCCGCCAGCCGACTTTGCCGAACAGTTGCCTGACGGTGCTCGAGTTGTGATCGGCCCATCCGTTGTCCGACGCGTAGGTCCCCGCCAGAAAACCATCCCAGCGTTCGAGTGCACCGCCCATCTCGAAATTGACTTCGCTTCGACCGAACGATCCGCCGGACGCCTCGATCGATGCGCCGGGGAACTGGCGACCGTTCTTGGTCTGTATCGACAGCGCGCCGCCGAGGGTGTTAAGCCCGAACACCGGGTTCGAGCCGGGCATCAGATCGACCCGCCCGATCGCCGCGCGCGGGATCAGATCCCAGTTGACGACATCGCCGAAGGACTCGTTGACGCGCATGCCATCGAGGAACACCGACAATCCCTGCGGCGTGCCGAGAACGGCAGAAGCGGCGAAGCCACGAAAGTAGATGTCGGGCTGGTACGGATTTCCCTGTGCGGTATTGGTCGTGACGCTGCCGGCGTTGTTGAGCATGAAGTCGCCCAGGGTTGGCCAGCGCTGCCGATCGATTTCGCGCGCGCCAAACGTCTGCACATTGGCCGGGACATCCTTGAGCGGAACGCCAAGTCCGGGCAGTGGGGTCGTGCCGATCACTTGCACGGTAGGAAGTTCAACCACGCTGTCCGGCGGATCGGCGGCTTGAACCTGCGCCGTCGCGAGCGCATCGAAAACCGCGACCCAGAGAGCCGCGTGATGCCTGCGAGGTGCTCGAAACCGTACCTCGTTCGGGTCGCGAAGTGCCATGCGGGCCCCAGGAGAGATTTTTGTTAGCGCTTCTTGCCCTGTACCAGTATTCGTTGGCACTCGGTTTCGTGCTGCGAGATTTCCGCGAGCGTCACCTGGATGTCCTCGCGCTGCTGCTCCAGCGCGGCCCGGTGCTGGGCGAGCACCGCAAGGAAGCGCCGCGCCTGCGCCGTTGCATCCTTCGGCGACTCGTACATATCGATCAGTTCGCGCACCTGCGACAGCGACAGACCGAGTCGCTTGCCGCGCAGCGTCAGCTTGAGTCGTGTTCGATCGCGCGGCGAATACACGCGGGTCAGGCCCGAACTGCCGCTGCGTGCGGGGGCGAGGATGCCCTGGTCTTCATAGAAGCGGATCGCGCGCGGAGTGATGTCGAACTCGCGCGCGAGCTCGGTAATCGAGTACGGGCGCGACTCGGGGTCGTCGGTGCGCGGCGTGCGTGCGCGGGCAGACATGTCGCGGTCGGTGGCTCGTCGTTGCCGCGTAGAATCGCCGCAGTTGACGTCAACGTCAAGCCGGCGCGAAGCGCATGAATCCCGACGAGCAGCGGTTGCACTATCCGTCGCCGACGCCTCCGGCACCCGGTGCATGGATCACTCTGCGGCCGGGACTTCACTGGGTGCGGATGCCGCTGCCGTTCGCGCTCGACCATATCAATCTGTGGGTGCTCGACGACGAGATCGACGGCCGTGCCGGATTCACGATCATCGACAGCGGCATTGCGTCGGACCCGACGAAGTCGGCCTGGGAACAGATCTTCGACGGGCTGTTCGCGGGCCGGCCACTGCTGCGACAGGTCTGCACACACTTCCATCCGGATCACCTCGGCCTGGCGCACTGGCTGACCACCGGCGGCGACCGGGCGCGCTGGCACGCGCCGCTGTGGATGACGGCCACCGAGTACACGACCGGCCGGCTGCTTTCGATCGGTGGTGGCGGGGTCAGCGGCGACGGTGCCGCCGAGCACTTCCAGCGCAACGGGCTCACCGATGGCGATGCTCTGGCGAAGGTGCGTGCGCGCGGTGTCGGCTACTACCCGAAGCTGGTCCCCGCAGTGCCGCTGGCCTACCGGCGGCTGCACGACGGCGACGAGATCGCGGTCGGCCCGGCGCACGCCCGGCGCGTGTTCCGGATCATCGTCGGCTTCGGCCATTCGCCGGAGCATGCGTCGCTCTACTGCGAGGCGGATCGTGTGTTGATCGCGGGCGACATGGTGCTGCCGCGCATATCGACCAACGTGAGCGTGTTCGAGATCGAGCCAGAAGCGAATCCGCTGCCGCGCTACCTCCATTCGCTTGACCGCCTGCTGGTACTGCCTGCCGACGCTCTGGTGCTGCCTTCGCACGGGCTGCCGTTCACCGGCTTGCACGAGCGCGTGGCGCAGCAGCACGCGCACCATCGGGCACGCCTGGAGGACGTACAAGCCGCCTGCGCCACGCCGCAAAACGCGGCCACGATAGTGCCGGTGCTGTTCCGGCGCGCGCTCGATCTGCACCAGACGACTTTCGCGCTCGGGGAAAGCCTGGCGCATCTGCACGCGCTGTGGCAGGACGGCGCGTTGGTGCGCCACGAACGCGACGGTGTGTTCTGGTTTCAAGCAGCCTGATCGGGAGCATCAGCATGAAACGGCGACGCAGCGGCACCGTACTGGTCACCGGAGGGCGTGAGACCGAAGCGAGTTTTGGTTTCGTCAATCCGCCGCTGGTGCGCGGATCCACCGTGTTGCATGCCGGCGTCGGCGACATGAAGGCGCGGGTCGGTCGACGCATGGCCGGCGACGATTCCGCCCCGGTCGCCTACGGCATATACGGCACACCGACGCATCATGCTTTCTACACGGCACTGAACGAACTCGAGGGCGGACATGCGAGCTGGGCCTTTCCTTCGGGACTCACCGCCTGCACGATCGCGATCCTCGCCTACGTCCGGGCCGGCGACCATGTGCTTGTTCCGGACTCGGTCTACTGGCCGACGCGGCGCTATTGTCGCGACACGCTCGTGCGCTACGGCGTAGAGACAACTTTCTACGACCCGCGCGTTGGCGAACAGGGGCGCGCGGCGGTCGAGGCGCTGTTTCGTCCGACGACGCGGGTGCTGTTCCTCGAATCGCCCGGGTCGCTGACCTTCGAGATGCAGGAAGTGCCTCTGCTTGCGGAGGTCGCACGGGCGCGAGGCGCGGTCAGCGTGATGGACAACACCTGGGCCACGCCGCTCTATTGTCAGCCGCTGGCACATGGCGTCGACGTCTCGGTGCACGCCGCGACCAAGTACATCTGCGGTCACTCGGACGTCATTATGGGTACCGTGACGAGCAACGCCGCGGCCTGGCCGCAGTTGCGCGAGACCATTCATCACTACGGCCTGACGACGAGTCCGGATGATGTGTATCTCGCGCATCGCGGCCTGCACACGATGCAGGCGCGGCTGCGGCAGCATGAGGCCACCGCTTGGCGGCTGATCGAGTGGCTGCAGTCGCAGCCCGAAGTGGAGCGCATTCTGTTTCCGCCGCTGCCGACCGATCCGGGCCACGCATTGTGGAAGCGCGACATGCGCGGCGCGTCCGGACTTTTCGGCGTCGTACTGGCTCCGGTGCCGGACGAGCGCTTCCATGCGTTCATCGATGGGCTCGAGCTCTTCGGCCGCGGCTACTCCTGGGGCGGCTACGAGAGCCTGCTGATTCCTTCTTTCCCCGAGCGCATGGCGGCGCCGCTTGATTTCAAGGGCTCGCTGTTCCGTATTTCTGCCGGGCTCGAAGACGCCGACGACCTGATCGATGATCTGACCGAGGGCTTTGAACGGCTGCGTCGGCCGGCGTGACGGCTGCCGACGCCCCGCTCGACATGAACCCCTGGCGCAAGGCACTGGCTCAGCACTACTGCCCCGTGTGCGATGTGCGGCTGGCGCGCAGGCACGCGACGTTTACCGAGAGGCTCGCGCTCGAGGCCGCTCTCGTCGTCGGCGCATGTGCGCTCGTGCTCGTGCTCGGCAGCACGATGGACCGGCTCGGTCTGGTGACTGGCCCGCTCGCCTGGGTAATAGCGCTCGCGCTCCTCGCGTTGACGGGTTTCCCGATCGTGCACATCTTTGACCGATTCCACTGCCGGCCCTGTGATCGCGAATTCCGCTACGCCGAAGTGCGGAGCCGCGGCTGGTCGTTGCGCTAGTGGGCAGGCCAGCGAGGGTCTTAGATCATAGGGCATGCGAGCAGCCGACTCGACGGGCGCTAAGCTTTGCGCGATTGGTGCCGCGACAATCTGCGGGAAGGAGGGCACGCGTGGAAAGCTGCAAAGCGACGGTCGAGGATCTGAACGCCGTGCTCGAGCGCACCGCGTTTCTCGCACCGTATGCGTTCAGTGTTCGATCGTGCGCGCCGGGTGAGTGCGTTGTGCATGTTCCGTTCGCCGCGACGCTCGAGCGGCCGGGAGGCATCGTCAGCGGTATGACGCTGATGGGCGCAGCCGACGTTGCGATGTGGCTCGCGATCATGACGCAGCGGGGCGTCGACGAACACTGGGTAACTTCCGACATGAAGACCGCCTTCCTAAGAAGCGGGCGGCGCGAGGACTTCCAGTGCAGTGCGCGCGTGCTCAAGCTCGGGTCGCGCTCCGCCTATGGCACGGCCGAATGCCGCGGCGACGATTCGGGGCTGCTCGCACATCACGTGCTGACCTATGTGCGTGCGCCGGAATGAACAGGTCGCTCGTCGAGACCAAATCGGCTGATCGTGGAGGGAAGATGGGCAGTCGGCCGATGCGGAAGTACCTCGGAAGCTGCCACTGCGGCGCGATCCGCTTCGAGATCGAGACCGACTTTCCGGAGCTGACGACCTGCGACTGCTCGATGTGCCGGCGCAGAAACGCGCTGATGGTCAAGGTCCACGAGGATCGCTTCCGCCTGCTGGCTGGCGGCGAGTCGCTCGCGGAGTATCAGTTTCACACGCACACCGCGCGCCACCACTTTTGCAGGATCTGTGGCATCTATCCGTTCCACCGTAAGCGGGTGACGCCCGACTACTTCGGCGTTAACGTGTTCTGCCTCGAGGATTTCGACCCGGACGGAATACCAGTCAGGGACACCGACGGCGCAGGGATGCCGTAACGACTGAGCTTGTCGTTAGATCGGGGCACTGCCGACGCGCAATGCTTTCGAGCAAGCGAAGCGGGTCGCATTCGCCCGGATTGCGGTAGTGCCGATCACGGTGACGCCACGCTACGCGCAGTTCACGGTGACCAAGTGCGTATGCCCGTCGGGGCCCATCGTGGACATGACCGTCGCTGCAGTCTTGCCCTTGATCTGCGCCAGCTGCGCTACGGTCAGTGTCACGAACTGGTTGTGATCGGCTGACCCCATGATGCTGTAGACCATGTCAATGGGTGAATCCACGTCTTCGGCAGCGATCGTGAGCGCATGCCCATGGTTGCCGGTGATCGCATTCGCACCACAGGACAACGCCGCGGCAGGTGGGGGAGGCGTTCCGCCGTAACCGGGCGGCAGCATCGAGGCAGGTGGGGGAGGCGGCGGCACACCGGCAGGTGGCGGCGGCACGAGGGCGGGGGTTGGCATTCCGCCATAACCGCCGCCACCACCTCCGCATCCGCTCAGCGCAATGGCGACCGCAGTGCCTGCAGTATTCGCCATGAACAATCGACGCGATGGATTCATGAACAAGAGCTCCTGCGCCGGGTTTGCTTCGTTCCCGGCAAATGCAGGTTGCATGCTGCTACGGCTCGTCAGCGGACGTCACTCCCGTGTCCGCACCGCGGCGCGTTGGAATAAAGCGCGGTTGTCCGCTGTTGCATGCGAAGCTGAAGCAGCGCGCAAGGACGCGCGTGCCACTGACTACGCCAGCGCGCGTGGCTTTTGTTTGCGGCGTCGGGTCATCCGGTCGAAGAGCCACCGCGGCATGACCTTGAGCAGCGCCGAGACGCAGCCCATTTGCCATGGGATCGTGCGATAGCGGACGCCGGCGAGGATGGAGTCGACGGCCTTGCGGGCAAAGTCGTCGGCATCCATCAGGAACGGCATGCGATACGGGTTCTCCGCGGTGAGTGGCGTGCGGATGAAGCCGGGCGAGATCGTCACGACCCGTACATTGCTTTTGGCCAGGTCGACGCGCAGGCTCTCGCAGTAGGTGATCACGGCCGACTTCGACGCGCAGTACGCCTCGGAGCCCGGCAGACCGCGGATGCCCGCGACGCTGGCGATGCCAACCAGTGTGCCGCGCCCGCGTACCTTCATCGGCGCGATGAACGGATGAAACGTCGCCGGCAGCGCAAGCACGTTGGTCTCGAATACGCGCCGGAACTGCCGCAGATCTTCGCGATGCTCGGTCTTTACGCCGACCGAGATGCCGGCATTGGCGATCACGATATCGGTGCCGCCGGCGGCCTGCTCGAACGCGCCGGCCGCGGCGATCAGCGCGTCGCTGTCGGTGACGTCGACGCCGTACGCGAGGTGCTCGCCAGACAACGTCGCAATCAGGGCCTGCAGCGCTTCGGCGCGGCGTGCGACAAGGCCGAGACGAGCGCCGCGCGCCGCGAACTCGCGCGCCAGCGCCTCGCCGATGCCGCTCGAAGCGCCGGTGATGAAGACGTTCACGCAGCGCGCGCCGATGTCACTTCTTGCCGTGCTCCGCGCGCGCCTGTTGCACCAGATAGTCGAGCACGATTAGGCTGCCTTCGCGCGATCCGACCATCGACGGCGCGGTCGTGAACTTGCCGTCGACGCCCATCATTGGCGTGCCGTCGACGTTGTAAGCGCGCCAGATCTGACCTGCGCGATTGGCGCGAGCCGCGATCGAGAACGAGTTATAGGTGTCGATCCACTGCTTGCGGTCGATGCCGTTGGCAGCCATGAACTCGGCGATCTGATCCGGGTCCAGCAGCGGCTGCTTGTTCTTCTGGATCGCAGCGAAGATCTTCTCGTGCATTTCGGGCAGCTTGCCCAGCGCCTCCAGCGTGTAGTAGATGCGCACGTGCGGCATCGTGCTGTTGTCCCAGGCGATCGGAATGCGCTTGTACTCGACGTCGGGTGGCAGCTTCTTGCGCCAGGTGGTCAGAAACGGGTCGTAGGCGAAGCAATGCGGACACGAGTACTGGAAGAACTCCAGCACCTCGACCTTGGCGCCGCTATCGGTCGGCACGGGCTTCTTCAGCACCATGTAGTCCTTGCCGACCTGCGGGGCGCGGGGCGTCTGGGTTTGCGCCCGGATTGGCGCGGCCACGGAGGCGACAGTGGCAACCAGAAGATGGCGTCGTGACAGCGGCATGCTCAATTTCTCCAGGCAAAGTGGGGCGGGCAGTGTTTGTACAACGCAAATGCGACCGCAGCTGCCGACAAGCGTTCAGTCAGGGTAAGTCCGCGCCGACCGGCGGCCACCCTCAGCGGACCTTGATCAACTGCGCCTCGATGCCGTTGTCGGCCATCGTCTTGCGCATGCGGTTGACGTCCTCGATATTGCCGTAGGGTCCGAGCCGCACCCGGTACAGCGTCTGGCCGTCCTGCTCACGCGGGAAGACCTTGGCGTCGAATCCGAGCAACGCCAGGCGCGCGCGCATCGCGTCGGCATCCTCCGGTGTGCGAAATGCGCCCGCCTGCAACAGGTAGCGCGCTCCGTCATCCGGCAGGGGCGTCACGCCCTTTTCGGGTGGCGGCGGCGCGGCCTTCGGGTCGGTCGCAGCGTCGAGCTTCGGCGGCGGAATCGTCGCGGTATCTGGTCCGCGCGGCGGCGCCTGCAGCGGCTTGTTCGGATCGGGCAGCTGTCCGCCGGCGCCCGGATTAATGTTCTCGCTGGCCGGCCGGACCTTGTTGACGAAGGGGACCGGTGCGTTGGTGATGTAAAGAGCCACCGCAACTGCGACGCCCAGACCAACGACGAGCCCGACGATGAAGCCGAGCAGCGTGCGGCCGCGCTGATGACCAATGGAAGATCGGATCATGGTTGAAGTTTACTTGGATCGACTTCAGCGCCTGAGCGGCGCGCGTTCCGTGCTCGCGTTCTGCACTACATCTACATCTTCTCGGGCGCAGAAACGCCGAGTAGCGCCAAGCCATTTTTCAGCACCTGCCGCGTCGCGAGGAGCAGGGCCAGGCGGGCATTGCGCAACGCGTCGTCGTCGACCAGGACCCGTTCCGCGTTGTAGTAGCCGTGAAAGTCCGCGGCCAGCTCTTTCAGGTAGTAGGCGAGCTGGTGCGGAGCGAGTTCCTCTGCGGCGTCGGCGAGCACATCGGGATAGGCGGCGAGCCGATTGAGCAGCGTCTGCTCCCGTGCCGTCGCGAGCGGAGAAAGGTCGGTGTTCAATGCGGAGGCGGTATCAGGCACCGCGTAGCCTTTCTCGCCGGCCTGCAAAAAGACGGAGCAGATGCGCGCATGCGCGTACTGGACGTAGTAGACCGGATTGTCCTCGGACTGCGATAGCGCGAGGTCGACATCGAACGTGAACTCCGCATCGGCTTTACGTGCAACGAGGAAGTAGCGCGTCGCGTCTCGGCCGACCCAGTCGAGCAGGTCACGCAACGTCACATAGGTGCCCGCGCGCTTGCTCATCTTCACTTCCTCGCCGCCCTTGGTCACCCGCAACATCTTGTGCAGCAGGTAGTCGGGATAGCCTGGAGGCACGTCGAGCTTCAGGCTGCGCGCGGCCGCCTGCAAACCGGCGCGGACCCGGGCCACGGTTCCGTAGTGGTCGTAGCCCTGAATGTTGATCACCTTGCGGAAGCCACGCTCGAACTTGCTCAGGTGATATGCGACGTCCGGCACGAAGTAGGTGAATGTTCCGTCGGACTTGCGCATCACGCGGTCCTTGTCGTCCGCCGACGGTCCGCCGTGACCCGCGAGCTCGCCTAACTCGGTGGTTCGAAGCCAGAGCGCAGATTCGGCTTCGTAAGTCATACCGGAATCGATCAGCGCCGAGACGGTCGCGTCGACCTTGCCGTCGGTGTAGAGCGACGACTCCAGGAAGTAGTGGTCGAAACTGACGCCGAGCGCCGCGAGGTCCGCGTCCTGCTCGTTGCGCAAGTAGGCGACTGCAAAGTGGCGTACCGCCTCGAGGTCGTCCGGATCGCCGTTCGCGGTTATCGGATCGCCGTCGCGTGCGGTGACCGTTTTCTTCTGAAGGAAATCGCGGGCGATGTCGACGATGTAGTCACCGCGGTAGCCGGCTTCCGGGAATTCGAGTTTGTCGCCGCGCAGTTCACGCGCGCGCGCCTGCACCGAGAGAGCGAGGTTGGCGATCTGAACGCCGGCGTCGTTGTAGTAGTACTCGCGCGCGACTTGCCAGCCCTGAGCGGCAAGAAGATTGGCGAGCGCGTCGCCGAGCGCAGCCTGGCGCGCGTGGCCGAGGTGCAGTGGCCCGGTGGGGTTGGCCGAGACGAATTCCACCATCACGCGCTCGCCGGCGTGCGCCGACTGCGTCCCAAAGGATTCGCCCTCGCGCAAGGCCAGCCGCACGGCCTCCTGCCTGGCGGCCGCGGTCAGACGCACATTGACGAAGCCGGGGCCTGCGACCTCGGCCGCGGCGACAAGTCCGTCGGCTGCAGGATTGACCTGCAGTGCATCGGCGATCGCCTGGCCGATTTCGCGCGGATTTCGGCGCAGCGACTTCGCGACCTGCATCGCGACGTTGCACGCGATATCGCCGTGCGATTCGACCTTCGGCCGCTCGAGCACGACCGACGCTCCGGTGACCCCAAGGCCGGCCAGTGCCTGCTCGATCAACGCGGCAATCTTTTGTTTTTGTTGGGGCAGCATTCAGGTTATCCGGAGGCGGAGGCGCGATTTTACGGGGACGGCTCTGACGGCTCAGTTCGAAGCGCCGGCTCCCGGAGGGTGTACGTTTTCGCCGCCGCCCGCGGCCCACTTAGAATCGCCCGATGCAGCGCGCAGAACTCGATCACATCGTCGTCGCGAGCGCGCGCCTGGACGAGGGCGTGGATTGGGTCGAGCAGCGTCTTGGCTTGCGGCCGCAGCCGGGCGGAAGCCACGTGGCGATGGGCACGCACAACGCGCTGCTGAAGCTTGGCGCGCAAACCTACCTTGAAGTGATCGCGATCGATCCCGAGGGCACGCCTCCGTCGCGGCCGCGCTGGTTTGCACTCGATCAGCCGGCGATGCGGGCGCGGTTGGCCACCGGACCGGCGCTGGTCACCTGGGCTGTGCGCTGCGAATCGCTCGCCGCAGCATGCGCGCGCGTTCCGGATTTGGGTGAGATCATTCCGATGGCCCGGGGCGAACTGCGCTGGCAGATCGCGATTCCGGAAGATGGCACACTGCCGTTCAGCGGGGTGCTCCCCGCGGCGATCCAGTGGGACACCGCGGCCGACGGCACGGCACCGCATCCCTGCGATCGTCTGCCCGACAGCGGATGCCGGGTCCTTGCGCTCGAGCTTTCGCATCCGGCGGCGGTGCTCGGTACGCCGGACATCGTTGGCATGTTCCGTGAACTGCGCATCGTCGGGCCGGTGAACCTTCGTCCCGGTCCGGTCCAGGTGTCTGCAAGCATCAGCACGCCGCAGGGCGTGGTCTCGCTTTGAACACGATGCGCATTGTGAATCGCGGCAGTACGACGCTGTGTCTGCATCACCGTGTGTCGTGGTCTGGACGAAGGGGGGCGCCGCAATGACTTCGGCCCTTGGGGATGACGGCACGCCGACTGCCCCGGTCGCGCAGCAGCGGCCGCATCTTGTGGCGAGTCCCCACGGTGCACGCGTCGACGAGTATTACTGGATGCGGGACGACGATCCGCAGGCCAAACGCTCGGAGATCGTCGAGCACCTCCAGGCCGAGAACGCTTACACCGAGGCCATGCTTGTGTCGCTTGCACCGTTGCGCGAGTCGCTGGTCGCCGAAATGCGTGCTCGCATCAAGGAGGATGACAGCTCGGTGCCGGTGTACGACAACGGCTACTGGACCTGGCGGCGCTTCACCACCGGGGCCGAGTACCCGACGTTGTTGCGCCGACGCGGTGGTCCCGAGGGGCCCGACGCGACCGCGCCGGAGGAAGTGCTGCTCGACCTTCCGGAACTCGCGCGCAGCCATGCCTACTTCAGTCTCGGTGCGCTCGCGGTCAGCCCGGACAACCGCTGGCTCGCCTATACCGAGGACACGGTCGGTCGCCGCATGTACACATTGCGCCTGCGCGACCTGCTGACCGGCGCGCCAGCCGCCGAGGCGATTGGCGGCGTTCTCGCTGATGTCGAATGGGCGGCTGACAGTTCGACCGTGTTCTATCTGCGCCAGGATCCGCAGACGCTGGTGCGCGGCACGGTCTATCGGCACCTGCGCGGCACTGATCCGGCGACGGATGTGCTGGTCTACGACGAAGCGGACCCCGAGCTATACACCGGCATCGCGCGCAGCGCATCGCGGCGTCATCTAATGATCCAACTCGAGGGTTACGACACGACCGAAACGCGGGTGGTGCCGCTGGATGCGCCGGCGACCACGCCCCGGACCGTGCTACCGCGCCGCGATGGCGTGCGCACGTACGCCGATCATCTCGATGATCGCTGGATCCTGCGGACCAACGACGCAGCGCCGAATTTCCGTCTGGTAGCCGCACCGGACGACGAACCGGCCGAGCGTGCACGCTGGCGTGACGTTGTGCCTGCGCGCGACGACGCCGCGGTGGACGACTTCGCGCTGTTCGAGCGGGCGATCGTGATCGAAGAGCGGGTCGAGGCAGTGAGCCGCGTACGTGTGCTGCCCGCAGACGGCGCGACGTTCACGGTGGCTGCCGACGAGGCGGCGTTTGCGATGAACCTCGGCGCAAACCCGGATCCGGCGGCGCGCAGCGTGCGCTACAGCTACACGTCGATGACGACGCCGGCCACGATCTACGACGTGGATCTCGTGTCCGGCGCGCGCCAGCTGCGCAAGGTGCAGCCGGTGCTCGGCTACGACCCGGCGCTCTACGCCACCGAGCGCGTATGGGCGCCGGCGCGCGACGGCAAGCGCATTCCGGTCTCGCTCGCCTACCGGCGCGATATTTTCCAGCGCGATGGTTCGGCACCGCTTTACATCGAGGCCTACGGTGCCTATGGGATCGCTAATGATCCCTACTTCAGCAGCAACCGGGTGTCGCTGTTCGACCGCGGCTTCGTCGTCGCGATCGCCCACGTGCGCGGCGGGTCGGAACTCGGCCAGGGCTGGTACGAGGACGGGCGCCTGCTGAACAAGCGCAACACGTTCAGAGACTTCGTCGATGTCGCCGATCACCTCGTGCGCGAGGGCTACGGTGCGAAAGACCGAGTGTTCGCTGCCGGCGGTTCGGCGGGCGGCCTGCTGATGGGCGCCGTGGCCAATGAAGCACCGGATCGGTTTCGCGGCATCGCACTGCACGTCCCGTTCGTCGACGTCGTCACGACGATGCTTGATGAATCGATCCCGCTGACGACCAACGAGTGGGCACAGTGGGGCGACCCGCGCGAGAAGCCATATTACGACGCGATGCTCGCTTATTCGCCGTACGACAACCTGGCGGCGCGGGACTACCCGGCGATGCTCGTAACCACCGCACTGTGGGACCCGATGGTGCAGTACTACGAGCCGGCGAAGTACGTCGCGCGCCTGCGCGCGCGCAAGACCGATCGCAATCCGCTTCTGTTCCACATCACGATGGAGGCCGGCCACAGCGGCAAGTCGGGACGCTTCGAGCGGCTCGCCGAAGTGGCGCGCGAATACGCTTTCTTCTTCGACCTTGCTGGCATTCGCGAGTAGGGCCGCCTGGACTTCCGCGGACTCAGTTGCTCATGAACTTCATTCGGTCGACCCACGCGGCATCGATGCCGATGCGCGCCAGCGCAGGCGCCTGCTCCGGCAGGCCGGACAGCAGGTGCTCCACGGTAGGTAGCCGCGCCGGGTCGCGCGCCGCAACGATCAGGCGGTTGCCTCCGCTCACCGCAAGCTGCACGCTGTAGATGCGGCCGAACACAGCGGTGGCGGTTCGCGTCTCCTGCGCGTACGAGACGCTGCCGGCGAGCGTGTTGGCGAGAAAGACTCCATCCGGGGTCAACACGGTGTGGATATCGCGCAAAAATTCCTCGCTGAACAGTGCCGGCGGAATGCCGTGGGCGTCGAAGGCATCCAGCAGGACCGCGTCGTAGTGCTGGCCACGGCTGCGGGTGGCGGCGACGAACTCGCGACCGTCGGCGACATGCAGCCGCAGTTGCGGCTGTGGAGTTAGGCCGAAGTAGCGCTGCGCGACCTGTATCACGGCCTCATCGATGTCAACCGCGTCGAGCTCGACCTGCGGCCGAGTCCGCGCCACTGCCCTGGGGATCGAGCCGCCGCCGACGCCGATCAGCAGCACACGCTGCGGCGGCGGCTGCCACAGCAGTAGCAGCGCGGTCATCGCGCGTGTGTAGTCGAAGACCAGCTGATCGGGCTCGGTCAGCTGCTGGCACGACTGGTTCAACGCGCTGTTGACGTCATCGAAGCGCAGGCAGCGGCGGGTCGGAGTGTCGGTCACGATCAGCGTCTGATACGCGGATCGTTCGGAGTGGACGACGTGCTCGCCCGCAGGCAGACTGAGGCAGCCGGCGAAAGCAAGCGCAAGCGCCGCGGCCGCAACGCGCATGACAACCGTCTGCGCCGCGTTAGCCAGGCTGGCGCCGCAGCTTGAAAACCGGAACGAAGCCGCCGGTCTCGATCCCGCGATAGTTGCGGATCGGGGGGCAGTCGTAGACGGCGAGAGCCGTCCCGCTCGAATCCTCGAGCACGCCCAGCTGCTGCAGCACCTCTACCGTGGCAGCATGCAGTGCGCGCGGGCTGCCATCGGCGATGCGGATCGCGATGCCCAGTCCGTGGCTTGCCACGCCGATGGCCTGCATGCCGTCCGCCCCCGCCTTGCTGATCCAGTCACCCGCGCCGGTCTGCATGATCGCGAGGTCAGTACGGCGCGTGCCCGACACGAGATCGGGGTGCCGCGTCATCGCGTAAAACAGCGCTGCCAGTTCCGGCGTCTCTTGCGCCGCGAGTCGGGCATAGGTCTGCGCCAGTCGCCGCAGCGGCATCGCGAAGTTCGGCGCAGTACAGCCGTCGATGCCCTGCGCCATCGCGTCACCCTGGACGAAGCGCGCCACCGTCGTGCGGATGCGCTGTTGCAGCGGATGGCCGCTGTCCAGATAGGTCTCGAGCGGCTGCTCGTGCATGCGCGCGTAGGCGAGGAAGCCGGCGTGCTTGCCCGAGCAGTTGTGGGATAAGGCATTCCACTTTGCGCCGGCGGGTGCCGGCGACTCGGTCGCGGCGAAGTACCCCGGCGGATGGCACCCACACTGCAGTGCGGCTTCATCGACATCAGCCGCCGCAAGCATGCGCTGCACGATCGAGACATGGATCGCCTCGCCACTGTGGCTCGCGCACATCAGCGCAAGCTCGTGCGAAGTGAAGTTGTAGCGTCCGAGTCCGCCGTCCTCGACGAAAGGCAACGCCTGCAGCGGCTTTAGTGCCGAGCGCGTGAAATTGAGCGAGTCCGGATCACCGAGCGCGGAAATCAGCCGGCCCTGCACATCGACGACGGCGATCGAGCCGTAGTGCACGCACTCGGTGGTTCCGCCCCGGGTGGTCTCGACCAGCGGAACGTGGCGAGGTATCAAACGGATCTCCCTACGCTGTGGCGCCAGCGCCGCGCTTGCAGGCGACGCGCACGGTCGGGAGAAATCAGGCAGGCTGTGCCAGCGGACCCGAACCGGAGTCGCGCAACCTTGCCGCCAGTTCCTTGCGGTACCGGTTCAAGTCCTGCACCGAGTCGAACGTGCGCTCGAACAGCAGCGACAGGTTGTGCAGGATCCGATCGACGACCTTGGTCTCCCATTCCTTGTCGAAATTGATCTGTTCGTCGAGCCAACGTTCGAGCCAGCCCGGATCCGGGAGGCGCGATTGTACGGTGTCGTTCGGAAAAAGCGATTGATTCACGTGCAGATTAGTGGGGTGGAGCGCCTTGTCCGTGCGCCGGGCTGACGCCATCAGCACGCCGATCTTGGCAAATGCCGCGCGCGCGGAGTCGCCCAGCTCAACCAAGTTCTTCTTCATGTAGCGCAGGTAGGCGCCGCCATGGCGCGCCTCGTCCTGTGATAGCAGTCGGTACACCACCTTGATCACCGGCTCGGTATGCCACTCGGCCGCACGCCGGTACCAGTGGTTCAGCCGGATCTCGCCGCAGAAATGCATCATCAGCGTCTCTAGCCGCGGCGCCGGGTCGAACTCGAAGCGTACGGCCTGCAGCTCGGGTTCGCTGGGCGCGAGGTCGGGCCGAAAACGACGCAAGTACTCCATCAGCACGAGCGCGTGTTTCTGCTCCTCGAAGAACCATACCGACATGAAGGCGGAGAAATCCGAGTCGCCGTGGTTGTCGCGCAGGAACATCTCGGTGGCCGGCAGCGCCGACCACTCGGTGATCGCGTTCATCTTGATCGTGCGGGCCTGCTCGTCGGACAGGCGTGCAGCATCGAATTCCTGCCACGGCACGTCGGTTTCCATGTTCCATCGAACCGATTCGAGCGACCTGAACAACTCTGGATAGAGCAATGGCATGGCGTCCTCCCCCGGATCCCGTCGCCGTCAGGCGGCGCGGGTCTTGTCGCGCTCGATCAGCGCGTAGGCCGAGTGATTGTGAATGGACTCGAAGTTCTCGGCCTCGATGGTGTAGCTCGATACCCGCGCATCGGCGTCGAGCACGACGGCGATGTCGCGCACAACGTCTTCGACAAACTTGGGATTGTCGTAGGCCCGCTCGGTGACGTACTTCTCATCGGTACGCTTTAGCAGCGCCCAGATTTCACACGACGCAGCGTCTTCGGCGATGCGGATCTGTTCTTCGACCGGCATCTCGGCTTCGAGCAAGAGCGTCAACGTCAGATGGGCGCGCTGGTTATGGGCCCCATAGTCGGCCACGTTCTTGCTGCATGGACACAGGCTCGTGACCGGAACAACCACCTTCTGGCGGAAGCTGGTGTGGCTGTTGCGCCGCTCGATCGCCAGCGTCAGCTGATAATCCATCAGGCTTTCGACGCCGGACACTGGCGCGGTTTTCAGCACGAAGTACGGCAGACGCAGCTCGACGTACCCGTCGACCGCATCCAACCTCTTCAGCATGCGCTGCAGCAGGGCGTGGCCCGAGGCGCGCGACAACGGCTCCCGATGACTCTGCAGCACGTCAATGAAGCGCGACATGTGCGTGCCCTTCTGGTGGGCCGGCAGCGCGACGTACATGTCGACCAGGGCCACAGTCGGCTGCGGTCCACGCGCTGTCGCGACCGCCATCGGCTGCTTCAGCGCCTTCACGCCGACCCGCTGGATCGAGAGATTGCGCAGATCCGCCGCGGACTGCACGTCGGGCAGGTACAGGGTATCGGGGGCGTTCATCGGACCGCTATTGTCGCCCAACTCGGGCGGCCGCCGCGCCGGGCGGATTGGCCGGAATACCGGCTACTTTCCGGGCAGCACCGCCTCGATCCGAGCGCACGGGATCGGGGCCGCGGGTCGGCGCGACCGCGCCGATGAACGTAACCCGCACGGATCACTCGGCCCAGCGCGATCATCCAGGTTCGGCGTTCAGCCGTTCCAGCACTCGCCCGCCGCCGAAGCTCGTCTGCGGCGCCAGCTCGCCGCCGAGCGTGAGGCGCACGGCGCAGTACTTGAACTCCGGAATCTTGCCGAATGGGTCGAGCGCCGGGTTCGTCAGTTTGTTGATCGCCGCCTCGTAGTAGCAGAACGGGACGAACACCGCGCCGCGCGGCGAGCTGTCGTCGGCGCGCGCAAACAGCGCGACCTCGCCGCGCCGCGATTCGATCGTCACCACGTCACCCGGCTTTCCGCCTATCGCGGCGAGATCGAGCGGATGGATTGACGCGACCGGATCGGGCTCGAGTGCGTCGAGTGCCGCGGTCCGGCGCGTCATGCTTCCGGTGTGCCAGTGCTCGAGCTGGCGCCCGGTGATGAGCACCATCGGATACTCGGCGTCGGGGCGTTCGTTTGCAGGAATGATGTCGGCGGGAACGAAGCGACCGCGGCCGCCTTCGCGCGGGAACGCCTCGGTGAAGACGACCGACTCGCCAGGGTCGCCCTCGTGCGTGCACGGATAGGTGACCGCGTGCTCGCGCTCGAGCCGCTCCCAGGTGATGCCGGCGATGCTGGGCATCGTTTTGCGCATCTCGTCGAAGACGGCCGACACTGGGTCGTCGTGCCACGGCAGGCCCAAGCGCTTGCCGATCTGCTGGGTGATCCACAGGTCCTGGCGCGCGTCGCCGGGCGGGTCGAGCGCCTGGCGCCCCATCTGCACGAGGCGATCGGTGTTAGTGAAGGTGCCAGTCTTCTCAGGGAACGCGCTCGCCGGCAGTATGACATCGGCGAGGTAGGCGGTCTCGGTGAAGAAGATGTCCTGGACGACGAGGTGCTCGAGCTTGGCGAGCGCCTCGCGCGCGTGGCTTGCGTCGGGGTCGGACATCGCCGGGTTCTCGCCCATGATGTACATGCCGCGCACGATGCCGGCTTTGATCGCGTTCATCACCTCGACCACGGTCAGCCCCGGCTTGTCGTCGAGTGTGTCCGGAGCAAGCTTCCAGGCCCGCTCGAAATGCGCGCGGGCCGCGGCGTCGCTCACGCGCTGGTAGTCGGGGAACATCATCGGTATCAGGCCGGCGTCGGAGGCGCCCTGCACGTTGTTCTGTCCGCGCAAGGGGTGCAGCCCTGTACCGGGCCGGCCAATCTGACCCGTCATCAGCGAGAGCGCGATCAGGCAGCGGGCGTTGTCGGTCCCGTGCACGTGCTGCGAGATTCCCATGCCCCACAGGATCATCGATGCGCGCGACGTGGCATACAGGCGTGCGACGTAGCGGATCGTGTCGGCGTCGATGCCGCAGATCGGCGCCATCGCTTCCGGGCTGTAGCCGGCGACGTTGGCGCGCAGCTCGTCGTAGCCGATCGTGCGGCTCGCAATGAACGCCTCGTTGACGAGGCCCTCTTCGACGATGACGTACATCACCGCGTTAAGCAGAGCGACGTCGGTGTCGGGCTTGAACTGTAGGAAGCGATGCGCATGGCGTCCGAGGTCGGAGCGGCGCGGGTCGCACAAGATCAGCTTGGTGCCGTTGACCACGGCGTTCTTGATCCAAGTCGCCGCGACCGGATGGTTCACCGTCGGATTGGCGCCAATGAGGATGACGACCTCGGCCTTGGCGACGTCCATCACCGGATTCGAGACCGCGCCCGATCCGATCCCTTCGAGCAGCGCTGCGACACTCGATGCGTGGCACAAGCGCGTGCAATGGTCGACGTTGTTGCTGCGAAAGCCGATCCGGACCAGTTTCTGGAACAGGTAGGCCTCCTCGTTGCTGCCCTTGGCCGAGCCGAAGCCGGCGAGCGCCTTGGGGCCGTGCGCGTCGCGCAGCCGTGCGAGGCCGCCGCCGGCGAGCTCGAGCGCCTCTTCCCAAGTCGCCTCGCGGAAGATGTCGAGAACGCGCTCGGGGTCCATCTCGGTGTCGGCAACCTTGGGCACGCCGGGGCGGCGGATCAGCGGCCCGCGCAGGCGCTGTGGGTGATGCGCATAGTCGAAGCCGTAGCGACCCTTGACGCACAGCCGCCCATGGTTGGCGGGTCCGTCGCGGCCCTCGACGAAGAGGATCTTGTTGTTCTTGACGTTGTAGGTCAGCTGGCAGCCGACGCCGCAGTACGGGCACAGCGATGCGACCTGCTTGTCGGGGACTGTCAGCGCGACGTCGCGCGCCGGCATCAGCGCTCCGGTTGGGCACGCCTGCACGCATTCGCCGCACGCGACGCACGTGGAGTTGCCCATCGGGTCGTCCATGTCGAAGACGATCTTCTCGGCGCCGCCACGGTAGGCGAGGCCGATCACGTCGTTGACCTGCTCGTCGCGGCACGCGCGCACACAGCGCGTGCACTGGATGCATGCCGACAGGTTGACCGCCATCGCCGGATGCGACAGGTCGGGCGCGACCGGCGCGCGCGGAACGAAGCGCGGCTTGCCGACGCCTATCCGGGCCGCCCACTCGTCGAGCTCGTTGTGGCGCGTGTACTCGGCTTCGGGCATGTCCGAGAGCAGCAGTTCGAGGACGAGCTGTTGCGATTTGCGCGCGCGCTCGCTGTCGGTCGTGACCTTCATGCCGTCGGTCGGCATGCGGCAGCACGATGGCGCCAGCACGCGCTCGCCGGCGATCTCGACCATGCACGCGCGGCAGTTGCCTACCTTGTCGAGGCCAGGCTTGTAGCAGAGGCGCGGGATCTCGATGCCTTCGGCGTCGGCGATCTCGATCAGCGTGCGATTCGCGGGCGCTTCGACGATGCGCCCGTTCAGATCGAAGCGAACGACCGGAGCATCAAAGCTGGCGATCTCGCTGCGTGTGAGGGCATTCATGGCTGCAGTTCCTGGGGGAAGTACTTGACGACGCAGTCGATTGGGTTCGGCGCTGCCTGGCCGAGGCCGCAGATCGAAGCATCGCGCATCACCAGCGACAGGTCCTCGAGCAGCGGCAGGTCCCACTTCGGGCTCGCCATCAGGATCGACGCCTTCGCCGTGCCGTTCCGGCACGGCGTGCACTGGCCGCACGACTCGTGCTCGAAGAAGCGCATCGTGTTGCGCGCGGCGCCCACGGCGCTGTCGTGGTCCGACAGCACGACGACGGCAGCCGAGCCGATGAAGCAGCCGTAGGGCTGCAGCGTGTCGAAGTCGAGCGGGACGTTGGCGAGCGACGCAGGCAGGATGCCGCCCGACGCGCCCCCGGGCAGATAGCCGTAGAGCGTGTGTCCCGGCAACATACCGCCGCAGTATTCGTCGATCAACTCGACGAGCGTAATGCCGGCGGGAGCGAGCTTGACGCCGGGCTCGCGTACGCGGCCCGAGACCGAGAACGAGCGCAAACCCTTGCGACCGTTGCGGCCGTGGGAGGTGAACCACTCGGCGCCCTTCTCGAGCAGATCGC
>DATEZE010000263.1:0-20189 GCA_035255845.1 Burkholderiaceae bacterium
TTGAGGTGCGGGCCGGCGGGCGCAAGCCGCGGGTCGAGTCGATAGCCGGGTGGCGTTGAGACGTTGACGCGGAAATCAAGGAGGTGCGCGGCTTGGATCCACGCATAGGCCATGTTGTTCGCGTCACCGATCCAGGCGACGGTGCGCCCGCTGATTGGCCCGCGCTGCTCGAGGTAGGTGAAGATGTCGGCGAGGATCTGGCACGGGTGGTACTCATTGGTCAGGCCGTTGATGACCGGCACTCGCGAGTACTGCGCAAAGCGCTCGAGCTTCGACTGCTCGAAAGTCCGGATCATCACGATGTCGACCATCCGCGAAATCACTCGCGCGGTGTCCTCGATCGGCTCGGCGCGGCCGAGTTGCGAGTCGCCGGTCGTGATGTGGATGACCGAGCCGCCCATCTGGTACATGCCAGCCTCGAAGGACACGCGCGTGCGTGTCGACGCCTTCTCGAACACCATCGCCAGCGTACGGTCGCGCAGTGGCTGGTAGAACTCGTAGCGCTTGAACCGCTCCTTGATGATGCGCGTTCGCTCGAACACCCACGCGAGTTCCTCGCGCGAGAGATCGCCGAACTGCAGGAAGTGGCGGATCGGCTGTGCCACCGGCTCAGGCAGCCTGTGCTGCCGGCGCGAGGAAACCGCGAATCACGGGCGCTAGTCGTCCGACGATCTGGTCGGCCTCGGCGGCCGTCAGGATCAGCGGCGGCAATAGGCGGATCACGGTGTCGTTCGTGACGTTGATCAGCAGTCCGGCCGCGAGCGCGTGTTTGACGAGTTCGCCGCACGGCCGGTCGAGCTGGACTCCGATCATCAGTCCCATGCCGCGTACCTCGACGACGCCCGCCACACCGGTCAGTTCGCGCCGCAGACCCGCGCGTACGCGTTCGCCCTGCTCGAAAGCGTTCTGCATCAGGCCTTCGCCTTCGACGATCGCCAGTGTTTCCAGACCGGCACGCATCGCCAGCGGTCCGCCGCCGAACGTCGTGCCGTGCTGTCCCGGGCCGAAGACGCCGGCCGCGCGCCCGCCGGCGAGCAGCGCCCCGATCGGCATGCCGGAGCCCAGCCCCTTCGCGAGCGTCATCACGTCCGGCGTGATGCCTGCCCACTGATGCGCGAACCACTTGCCGGTGCGGCCGATACCGCTCTGCACCTCGTCGATCATCAACAGCAGTCCACGCTCGTCGCACAGCCGGCGCAGCGCTCGCACGTAGTCGAGGTCAGCGACCTGGATGCCGCCTTCGCCCTGCAGCACTTCGATCCACACCGCACGTACACGGGAGTCGGCCGCCGCTGCGCGTTCGGCCGCCGTGATGTCGTTGTACGGGATGCGGATAAAGCCGCTCGGCAGCGGATCAAAGCCCTTGCGCGCCTTCTCGCTGCCGGTGGCGGCGAGCGTCGCGAGCGTGCGCCCGTGCCACGCGCGTTCCATCACCAGCGTCTGCGCCTCGGGCTCACCGTGCTGGTGGCCGTACAGGCGCACCAGCTTGAGTGCACCCTCGTTCGCTTCGGAACCCGAGTTGCCGAAGAAGACTTCCTGCAGACCCGACAGCGCACACAGCCGGTCGGCGAGCAGCTCCTGTTCGCGCACGCGGTACACGTTGGAGGTGTGAATCAGCCGGCCGACCTGTTCGGTCAATGCTGCGACCAGCCGCGGATGTGCGTGGCCAAGGCCGTTGACCGCGATGCCGGCGAGCGCGTCGAGATATTCTCTGCCCTGCTCGTCGGTCAGCCAGGCACCGCGTCCGTGAATGAAAGCGACCGGAAGCCGGTTATAGGTGTTCATCAGGTGCGTCATAGGTGCGTGCTTCCAGTCGACGGGCGAAAGAAAAACGCGGCGCTAGCGTTGCCGGCAGCCGCGTTTGAACGATTATAAAGACAGCTCGATTTCACATGCGTGAAGCGCTTGAGCAGTTCGACGTCGTTATCGTCGGCGCCGGGACGGCCGGCTGCCTGCTGGCCAACCGTCTGTCGGCTGACGCGCGCTGCCGGGTCGCGCTGCTCGAAGCCGGCGGTGACGATGACTATCTGTGGATCCGTGTGCCGGTCGGCTATCTGTACTGCATCGGCAATCCACGCACCGACTGGTGCTACACGACCGAAGCCGAATCGGGGCTCAATGGTCGCGCGATCCGCTATCCGCGCGGCAAGGTGCTCGGTGGATGCTCCTCGATCAACGGCATGATCTACATGCGCGGCCAGCGCGAGGACTACGACGGCTGGCGCGACGGTGAAGGCTATGGCGGCAACCCGGGCTGGGGCTGGGAGGACGCGCTCCCGCACTTCATGCGCCACGAGGACTATCACCGCGGCGCTGACGCCGTCCACGGCGCCGGTAACGAGTGGCGCATCGAGAAGCCGCGCGTCGAATGGACGGTGCTGAACGCGTTCAGGCAGGCGGCCGCGGAACAGGGGATTCCTGCCACCGATGACTTCAACCGCGGCGACAACTTCGGCTGCGGCTACTTTGACGTGAACCAACGCCGTGGCGTCCGCTGGAACGCCGCTCGGGCCTTTCTCGAGCCAGCGCGGCGGCGGCCGAATCTGGCAGTGCTGACGGATACCCAGGCGACGCGGCTGTGCTTCGAGGGCCGACGCTGCGTCGGTGTCGAGGTGCTGCGTGGAGACGTGCGCGAAACGGTGCGTGCCCGACGCGAGGTCATCCTCGCTGCGGGAGCGGTGGCTTCACCCCAGCTGCTGCAGCTGTCGGGCATCGGGCCAGCGGCGCTGCTGCAATCGCTGCAACTGCCGCTCCTCGCCGATCTTCCGGGCGTCGGCAGCAACCTGCAGGATCACCTGCAGTTGCGTATGGCGTTCAAGGTCACCGGGGTGCGCACGCTGAATACACTCGCAGCCAATCCGCTGGCCAAGCTGGCGATGGTGCTGCAATACGTCTGCACGCGGCGCGGGCCGCTGACGATGAGTCCGAGCCAGCTCGGCGCGTTCGCCCGCTCGAGCGCCGAGCATGTGCGCCCGAACGTCGAGTATCACGTGCAGCCGCTCTCGCTGGATCGCTTCGGCGAGCCGCTGCATTCTTTCCCCGCGTTCACGGCGTCGGTGTGCAATCTGCGCCCGACGTCGCGCGGAACCGTGCGGCTCCGATCCGCGGATCCGTTGATGCCGCCCGCCATCGCGCCGCGCTATCTGACGACCGAAGCCGATCGCCGCGTCGCGGCCGATGCCTTACGGCTGACGCGGCGCATCGTCGCCTCCCCCGCACTCGCCCGCTACTCGCCGCAGGAGTTCCTGCCCGGTTCGCACCTGCAGTCCGATGACGATCTGGCACGCGCTGCAGGCGACGTCGGCACGACGATCTTTCATCCGGTGGGCACCGCCAAGATGGGACCGGCAGCGGATCACTCGGCGGTCGTCGACGCGGAACTACGCGTGCACGGCGTTGGTTCGCTGCGTGTGATCGACGCATCGATCATGCCGACGATCACGTCGGGCAACACCAATGCGCCAACGCTGATGATCGCGGAAAAAGGCGCGGCGCTGGTCGTACGCGACCTCGGTCAGGCCGCCTGAACTTCTAAGCTGCGCTATGCGGCGCGGCGTCGTGGCGCCTTGACAGGCGCCAGCGCCGCGATCTGCCGCTCCTCGGCATCCACCAGCACGCGGATCGACGGCACATAGCCCTGGTAGACGACCCCGTGCAGCTCGACCTTGTTCTGCACTCGCAGGTAGCGCACCAGGAAATCGACGATATTGGGCGTGATGCGCTGCCCTGGGACCAGCACCGGAATGCCCGGCGGGTACGGCACGATCTGGTCGCAGCAGATGCGGCCGGCGAGCTTGCCATTGAGTTGGTCGTTCTCGTCGAGCAGCGGCACCAGCTCGCCGGTCGCGTAATACGCGTCGCGCGGCAGTGACACCAGCTCGGTGAACGTCGGCAGATCGGGCGTGCGGTACAGGCGACGCGGCGCGCGCTTCTCGCGCGCAATGCGCATCAGCGCGTCGTACAGGCGCGAGCACTTCGAACGTGTCGTGCCGATAGTCAGCAACAGCGTTAGCGTATTGAACGTCGATTTCTCGACCGTGATGTTGAAGCGCGTGTACAGCTCGCTCTGCAGGTCGTCGACGGTCATGCCGCACGACGAGATATCGACTGTCACCTTGGTCGGGTCGAGTCGGATGCCGTCGTCCTTGACCTCGTCCGGCAGCAGGTCCTCGAGCTCGAGGACGCGAAAGACCCCGGTCGAGTTGATCTGCTCACGCAGTTCGTCGGCCAGCATCAGCGTCCGCTGCAGCAGTTTGTAGCCCTCGAGCACCGCCTGCTTGCGGCTCACGTCCAGGCTCGCGATCATGCTGTACATCGGGCTCGTCGATGTATGCATGTTGAAGTTCTCGCGGAAAATGTGCTCGTTGAAAGTCGGATCGTTGACGTGGATGTAGGCGGCCTGCGACAGCGCTGACAGCGTCTTGTGCGCCGACTGCGTCGCGTAGTCGGCGCCTGACTCGAGCGCGGTGGGACGCAGCGCCGGGTGGAAGCGCGCGTGCGCGAACCACGCTTCGTCGATCAGGACCTTGATGCCGCGCTCGTGCGCGGCGTCGATAATCGGCTTCAGGTCGTAGCGCAGCCCGTCATAAGTGCACGAGGTGAGCACCAGGATCTGCGCATCCGGGTGCTCCTCGATCGCCCGCAGGATGGTCTTCTTCGGCACCGGGCCGAACACGCCGTACTTGCGGTTGACCGAGGAATCCAGGTACACCGGCTGCGCGCCCGACAGCACGACGCCGTGATGCACCGATTTGTGGCAGTTGCGGTCGAGCAGCAGCTTTTCGCCGGGAGCGATCAGCGTCTGCAGGATCACCTTGTTCGCGGTTGAGGTGCCGTTGGTCGCGAAGAAGGTGCGGCGCGCACCGAACGCCTTGGCCGCCATCTGCTGCGCTTCGGCGATGACTCCGGTCGGCTCCATCAGCGAGTCGAGCGCCTTGACCGAGACCGACAGGTCGGCGTCGAAGACGTGTTCGCCCATGAAGTCGTAGAACTCGTTCACCCACGGGCTGCCGCGCATCGAGTCGCCGCTGGAGTGCCCCGGCGTGTGCCAGGCGTCCTTGGCCGCCATTACGTAGGCCTTCAGCGAATCGTAGAACGGCGTGCGTGCGCGCTCGGCGATCTGCGCGTTCAGGATGCGGTACATGCCGCGGTAGTCGCGCTCCTCGCGGTAAAAGTAGCCGTCGACCGCCTCGGCAAAGAGCGCGTCGACCACTTGGTCCTCTTTTTCCTTCTCGATCAGGATGTAAATGTCGAGTTCGGGGCGCAGTGCCGTGATGCGCTGAACCAGCTTGAGCGCGGACACCTGCAAGTTGCGCGGTCCGCTCTTGCCGTTCTTGCCATTCTTGCGGCCCGCCTTGCGCGTGTCCTGCACCGCGTACAGCTTGTCGTCGACGATCGCGGTCTGGACATCGCCGTCGCGCTCGATATGCGCCAGTCCTTCTTTCGCCGTCAGCGCGCCAATGAAAGTGATGCCGTAGGGATTGTCGAGTGAACGTGCCGCCGAGTTCAGCCCCTTCAGCAGTTCGCGCAGGATCAGAGGCTCGTCATTGATGACGAGCACCTTGGAAACGGGCTTGGACATGCGGGAACGTGGCGCGCAGGCGAAGGGCCGCTTTATGCGGCAATTGCGAGGCAATTGCAAGCAAGCGATCGGCCGATAAGGGCGATCCGATGCACGGCTGCGGGTCGCAATGCGACGGCCGGCAGCGCGCGTGTCTGCTCAGGCACCGCGGCGCTCCGATAGACTTCTGCGTTCCGATCTGCCTACGCAGCGCCTGTCGAGTAGATCACCATATGGACGGCGGCTCCGGACACGCTGCCTCGATCGTCGTGTCAGACTACTCCGTTGCACCCGAACCCAAGTCTCGTGAGTTCTTCATTCACGGCGTGACTTCGTCCGGCCGGCCCTTTCGTCCAAGCGACTGGGCCGAGCGGCTGTGCGGAGTGATGTCGAGCTATCGACCCGGCGGCCTTGCGAACGGCCTCGATGCACATATCGGCTATTCACCGTACGTCCGGCCGACGCTTGTCGGCGGGGTCAAGTGCGTCGTCGTCGACGAACGCCTGCGCGAGCTTGAGCGGATGGCGTTCGACTTCGTGATGAGCTTCGCGCGCGACAATGACCTGCCGGTCTATGAAGGCTGTTCGCTGCCGGAGACCGCGACTCGACCGGAACGAGCGAGCGGGAGTACGGCGTAGCGGCCGGCGGGTCGCCGGCCAGGGAGTCGGTAGGTCGATCAGTCAGTTCGGGTCGACGCCCGAACCAAAGAACTCAGGCCATCGCCTTGATGGCAGCCGCGAGGCGGCTCTTGTTGCGTGCGGCGGTGTTCTTGTGGACCACCCTCTTGTCCGCGATCGAGTCGATGACGCTGGAGGCCTTGCTCAGCATCTCCATCGCCGCCTTCTTGTCGCCGGCCGCAACGGCCTTGCGCACCGACTTCACCGCGGTGCGCACACGGGAACGCTGTGATGCGTTCTGGGCATTGCGCTCGGTCGACTGGCGCGCGCGCTTGCGAGCCTGCTTGGAATTCGCCATTTCTCGTTCCTGTGTTGGACCGGGTCGCGGTCCGTGCGCCGTGTTGTCTGCTGCGGATGCTGGCTTCGCGCGAGCAATTTTCCCGCGGCAGATTCGGTGTTACGGAGCCTGACGCGCTAAGCGCCCGGCGGAAAAGCCCTAAACTATATCAAATCAACCGCTTAACCACAAAAATCCGGCGCGACTCAGCGCAGTTCAGCCGCCGGCGCGCACCGCGCCCGTGCCGCCCAGGCCTCCCGCAGTGACTCTATTCCGCGCCCTCGCGACCGTCAGCAGCCTCACGCTGCTGTCGCGCATCACCGGCCTTGCCCGCGACATGATCATCTCGCGGACCTTTGGCGCGAGCGCTGAGACCGACGCGTTCAACGTCGCATTCCGCCTGCCGAACCTGCTGCGCCGGCTGTTCGGTGAAGGCGCGTTCCAGCAGGCGTTTGTACCGCTGCTGGCGGACGTGAAGGCGCGCAGCGACGACGCCACCACCGCGTCGTTCGCGGGCCACGTCGCGTCGGCACTCTTCTGGATCCTACTGGCGGTCTCGGTCACCGGGGTCGTCGCGGCCCCGGCGCTGGTCTGGCTGATTGCCTCCGGGCTGGCGCGCAACCCGACCGCCTTCGACCTCGCCACCGTGATGACGCGCTGGATGTTTCCGTACATCCTGTTCATGTCGCTGGTCGCGCTCGCTGCCGGCGTGCTGAATACCTATCGGCGCTTCGCGGTCCCCGCGTTCACGCCGGTGCTGCTGAACCTCTCCTTTATTGGTTGTGCGCTCTGGCTCGCGCCGCGTCTGTCACAGCCGATCATGGCGCTGGCGTTTGCGGTGCTGCTCGGCGGAGTGCTGCAGCTCGGGCTGCAGTGGGCCGCGCTGCGACGCGCCGGGCTGCGGCTGCGCATCGGCGGCGCACGCTCCGCGTTCGCCGATCCCGACGTGCGCCGAGTGGCGATGCTGATGCTGCCGGCGATCTTCTCGGTGTCGGTCGCGCAGCTGTCTATCATCATCAACACCAACATCGCTTCACACCTGGCAACCGGCAGCGTGACCTGGTTGGCGTTTGCCGACCGCCTGATGGAGTTCCCCACCGCTTTGCTCGGGGTGGCGCTGGGAACGGTGCTGCTGCCGAGCCTGTCGGCGGCGTTTTCCGAACAGCGGATGGACGACTACTCACGCCTGCTGGACTGGGGCCTGCGTCTGATCTTCCTGTTGGCGCTGCCGGCGGCAGTCGGGCTCGGCCTGCTGGCCGACGGCATCGTTGCGGTTCTGTTCCAGGGCCGCGAGTTCACCGCACAGGACGTGCACCAGACGAGCACAGCCGTCATCGGCTACGCAGTCGGTCTGATCGGGCTGATCGCGGTAAAAATTCTTGCGCCCGGCTTTTATGCCCAGAAGGACATTCGCACGCCGGTGAAGATCGCGATCGGCGTGCTCGTGGCGACGCAGATCGCCAACCTCGTGCTGGTGCCGTGGCTCGCGCACGCGGGTCTGGCGCTATCGGTCAGCCTCGGGGCGTGCGCCAACGCGCTGGCGCTGTATGCCGGCTTGGTCGGCCGCGGCGTCTACCAACGGCAGCCGGGCTGGCGCAGCTTCCTTTTGCGACTTGCCGTGGCGCTTTGCGCGCTGGTATTGCTACTCGCCTGGGTGCAGCACTCGATCGACTGGACCGCGTTGGAGCGGACGCCGTGGCAGCGGGCAGCGCTGCTCGCGGCGGTCATCGTAGGCGCGGCAACGGCCTACTTCGTGGCGCTGCGGATCCTCGGATTCAATCTGCGCGACTTCCGTCACGATCGGCCGGCCGCACTATGAAAGACGCCGCCCGCCGCGGCGTCTCCATTCCAATTCGGCTTCTCAGCCGAGTTGCTTCAGCATCGTGCCGGCGTCGCTGACTTCGAATTTGCCGGGACCTTCGATGTTCAGAGTCTTGACGACGCCGTTGTCGACCAGCATCGAGAAGCGCTGGCAGCGCATGCCCATGCCGCGCGCGGTCAGGTCGAGTTCGAGCCCGAGCTTTTTCGTGTAGTCGGCCGAGCCGTCGGCCATCATGCGCACCTTGCCCGTCGCCTTCTGGTCACGGCCCCAGGCGCCCATGACGAATGCGTCGTTGACTGCGAGGCACCAGATTTCATCGACGCCCTTGGCCTTGAGCTGATCAAACATCGCGACGTAGCCCGGAACATGCTTGGCCGAGCACGTCGGCGTGTATGCGCCTGGCAGGCCGAATATCGCGATCTTCTTACCCTTGACCTGGTCGGCCACCTTGAATGTGTTGGGGCCGATCGAGCAGCCCGCAGTTTCGACTTCGATGAATTCCTGCAATTCGCCGTCCGGCAGCCGGTCTCCGACCTTGATCGTCATGGTGCGTCGTCCCGATGAATTCGTTGAGGGGGCGTCAGTCTAGCAATCCGGTTCAATCGCCGAGCGCAATTCCTTCCCTGCGCGGGTCGGCGCCGCCGGCCCATCCGAGCCGACCGTCTGGCAAGCGGACGCGGACGATGCCCTGCAGGCCGCTTCCCATGTCGACCTCGCGGACATCATGGCCGCGCGCCTGCAGCGCCTCGATCACCGCGCCGCTGACGCGTCCCTTCTCGACCTCCGTCGGGCCGTTGCGCGAACCGAAGTTCGGCAGCGCGATGGCCTGCTGAATGTCGAGGTTCCAGTCGAGCACGCCCACCAGCGTCTTGGCGACGTAGCCAATGATCTGCGATCCACCGGGCGACCCGATCGTCGCGACCAGTGCCCCGCTGGCTCGGTCGAGCACCAGCGTCGGCGCCATCGAACTGCGCGGCCTCTTGCCCGGCTGGACGCGGTTCGCGACCGGTTTGCCATCGACCTGAGGCGCGAACGAAAAGTCGGTCAACTGGTTGTTCAGCAGGAAGCCGCGCACCATCACGCGTGAACCGAACACGTCTTCGATCGTCGTCGTCATCGCGACGGCATGGCCGTTGTCGTCGACGACCGAGATGTGCGAAGTCGCGGTGCGCAGCGGCGATGGGTCGGGCGACCATGCGACCACAGTGCCGGGTGGTACGCCCGCGGCCGCGACTCCCATGCTGCGCGGCCCGATCAGCTGCGCGCGCTGCTTCAGGTAGTTCGGGTCGAGCAGGCCCGCGACGTTGACCTGTACGAAATCGCTGTCAGCGACGTAGACGCCACGGTCGGCGAAGGCGAGGCGCCCGGCTTCCGAGAACAAATGGATCGCGTCGGCGCGGGGCTCGAGTGCCGGGACGTCACTGGGAGGAAACACCGCGATGTTGCGGTGAGTAAAGATGCCCAGCATCTGTGCCACCGCGATGCCGCCCGACGAAGGCGGCGGCATCCCGCAGACACGCCATGCCTTGTATTCGGTGCAGACGGGTTCGCGCCACTTTGCACGGTAGGCGCCGAAATCGGACGTGGCGAGACCGCCGGCGTTTTTCTGCGACTGAACTGTCTTGACGACATCCGCGGCGATCGCGCCCGAGTAAAAGGCGTCTGCGCCGCCGGCAGCGATCGCGCGCAGCGTCGCCGCGTATTCCGGATTGCGCAGGATCGTGCCGGTCGCTTTCGGCAAGCCGTCGGCACCATAGAAGTACGCAGCCGCAGCTGGATCGTTCTTCAGGTATTTCTCGGCCGCCAGCAGCTGATTCAGCCGCGGCGACATCGCGAAGCCGTCCTCGGAAAGTCGAATCGCCGGCTCGAACAAGCGCGGCCAGGGCAGCTTGCCGTAACGCTGGTGCGCGGTTTCGAGCAGCCGCACTGCGCCGGGTGTGCCGACGGAGCGTCCGCCCACGACTGCGTCGTAAAACGCCATCGGCGTGCCGGCCGGCGTTAGGAACAAGCGTTCATCGGCAGCCATCGGCGCGGTCTCCCGACCGTCGAGCGCCACGACCTGCTTTCCATCCCAATACAGAAGAAAGGCGCCGCCGCCGAGACCAGAACTCTGCGGTTCGACCAGCCCCAGCACCAGCTGAGTCGCAATCGCGGCATCCACCGCACTGCCGCCGCTGCGCAGTATTTCGAGTCCAGCCCGCGTCGCCAGCGGGTTGGCCGAAGCCGCCATGTGCTGACGCGCTGTGACGGTGGCCAGCCCGGTCCGGAATGTCGACGACGGCTCGGGCTGGGAAGGGCGGTCGGGCGCGGCGGCGCAGGCGGCAACCAGCCCGGCTACAGCAACGACGGCGAAGCGCATCACGCGGATCATCCGCACACCTGCCGGCCCGCTTACTTCGGCTGCATCCGGATCGCGCCGTCGAGGCGGATCGTTTCACCGTTCAGCATCACGTTCTCAACGATGTGCCGCACCAGCGCCGCATACTCCTCGGGCAGACCCAGGCGCGAGGGAAACGGCACCTGCCGCCCGAGCGCGTCCTGCACCTCCTGCGGCATTCCTAGCAGCATCGGCGTAGCGAACAATCCCGGCGCAATCGTCATGCATCGGATGCCGCTGCGTGACAGGTCCCGGGCGATCGGCAGCGTCATGCCGACAACGCCGCCCTTGGATGCCGAATAGGCGGCCTGTCCGATCTGACCATCGAACGCGGCCACCGATGCGGTGTTAACCATTACGCCGCGCTCGAGGTCGGCGGTTGCTTCCTGCCGGCTCATCGCGTCGGCCGCCAGCCGGATCATGTTGAAGGTGCCAATCAAGTTGACGTTGATGACTCGCGCGAAAGCGGCAAGGGCATGCGGCCCCTCCTTGCCGACGGTCTTCTCACCGATCGCAATGCCGGCGCAGTTGATGAGTCCACGCAGCGGCCCGAGGGCCAACGCGGCGTCGACTGCAGTCAGGCCGTCCGTTTCGCTCGAGACATCGCACTTGATGAAGCGCGTCGTTGCGCCGAGTTCGCGCGCGAGCGGCTCGCCGCGATCGGCCTGGACGTCGGCGATCACCACCTTGCCGCCTTGCGCCGCGAGCATGCGCGTGGTGGCGCCGCCGAGGCCGGAAGCGCCACCAGTGACGATGAATACGTTGTCTCTGATCTGCATGCCGGCCTCCGATCCGCGTGCCTACGGGCAAGCCAACGAGTGTAGAGGAGCGGCGCGGGATCGCAGAGAAGCGGCGTCGAAGATCTGCTGCGCAGTGGCGTTACTGGAAACTGCAGCGTGCCGACAGCCAGAGCGTGCCGTTGGCGTCGCCTTCCGGGCTGACCCGGGCGCGTGCGCGCACCATAGGCAGAAGACACTGCTCGGCGCTGAATCCCGCCGAGTTCATCCACTCCCTCAATGACTCCGAGGGAACACCCACGGCGATCTTCGGCCGGGTATAGGTGCCGTTGACCGATTCGCGTGGCGCCTCGTATTGGACCGCGCCGCCCAGCCAGCTCATGTCGCGCGGCTGTGGCGCGACGGACTCGAAGCGCGCCGGCGTCCGGTCGGTCGCGGTCGACGGCGCCGGCTCCCGTATCGAGTAGGGGCGCAGCAGCGACACCGGAATCGGGTCGACCGTGTCCTGTGCCTGGGCAAGCGGTGCGGCCAGCGCCACAGCAATGGCCATCCCGGCCAGTGACGGCGGGTAGCGACGGCTCGGGCGTAGGAACGGCATGGGATTCGCAGCGGAGATGGCGCAATTTACTCTGCGGCAACCTGTGCGCAGATGACAAGTGTCCAATCGGATGACTACATTGCGGGACGAAGACAACAGCCGGTCCGCTCGGCGGCACGGCGACTCAGGGGAAGGGCAGCCATGGCACGCGGGCGCGAACTTTTGCAGGGGCTCAAGAGCTTCGAGAAGGGCAAGATCGTCACCGCGCGCGAAGCGGTGCAGCTGATTAACGACGGCGAAACGGTGGCGACGACGGGCTTCGTCGGCATCGGCTTTCCGGAGAACGTCGCGATTGCGCTTGAACAGCGCTACGTCGAGTCGAGCGAGAAGGACCCGGACGGTGTCGGCCGGCCCGAGGGACTGACGCTGGTGTATGCGGCCGGGCAGGGCGACGGCAAGGATCGCGGGCTCAACCACCTCGGCCACGCAGGCCTGGTCAAACGCGTGATCGGCGGCCACTGGGGGCTGGTGCCGAAGCTACAGGCACTGGCGGTGGCCAACCGCATCGAGGCTTATAACCTGCCGCAGGGTGTGATCACGCATCTGTTTCGCGACATCGCTGCCGGGAAGCCCGGGCACCTGTCGCGCATCGGTCTAGGTACGTTCGTCGACCCGCGGCATGGGGGCGGCAAGATCAACGAGCGCACGATCGCCGACGTGGTCGAGCTGATGACGGTCGGCGGCCAGGAATACCTGTTCTACAAAGCGTTCCCGATCGATGTCGGCATTGTTCGCGGGACCACCGCAGACCCCGACGGCAATATCACGATGGAACGCGAGGCGCTGACGCTCGAGGGGCTTGCGATCGCGATGGCGGCGCGCAATTCCGGCGGGATCGTGATCGTGCAGGTGGAGCGCATCGCCGAACGCGGTTCGCTCAATCCGCGGCAGGTAAAGATCCCCGGCGTGCTGGTCGACTGCGTCGTCGTCGCCGAGAAGCCCGAATATCACATGCAGACCTTCGTCGAGCAGTACAACGCGGGCTTTGCCGGAGAAATCCGCGTGCCGGTGAGTTCACTCACGCCAATGCCGATGAGCGAGCGCAAGATCATTGCGCGCCGTGCTGCGCTCGAGCTGCAGGCGAACGGCGTCGTCAATCTCGGCATCGGCATGCCCGAGGGTGTCGCGGCAGTCGCGACCGAGGAGAACGTGATCGACCTGCTGACGCTGACCGCCGAACCCGGCGTGGTCGGCGGTATCCCCGCCTCGGGGCTGAACTTCGGCGCAGCAGTGAATACCCAGGCGATCATCGATCAGCCGTACCAGTTCGACTTCTACGACGGCGGCGGCCTCGACCTCGCATTTCTCGGGCTGGCGCAGGCGGATCGCGAAGGCAACCTCAACGTCAGCAAGTTCGGGCCGCGACTGGCGGGCGCCGGCGGTTTCATCAACATCTCGCAGTCGGCCAAGCGCGTGGTGTTCGTCGGCACCTTCAGTGCCGGGGATCTGCAGGTACGGATTGCGGGCGGCCGGCTCGAACTGCTGAACGACCTCGGCCCGAAGAAGTTCGTGGCGCAGGTCGAGCACCGCACGTTTTCCGGGGGCGAAGCCCACCGGCGGGGACAGCCGGTGCTTTACATCACCGAGCGCTGCGTATTCCGCCTCGGCGACGCCGGGCTGGAACTGACCGAGGTCGCGCCCGGCGTCGACATCGAGCGCGACGTCCTGGCCCGCATGGATTTCAAGCCGTTGATTGCGCACGATCCGGTGGTGATGGACGCGGCGATCTTTGGCGACGAGCCGATGAATCTGCGCGAGCGCATGCTCGCGATCCCGCTGCCACAGCGGGTGTCCTACGACGAGGAGCACAACGTGCTCTACATGAATTTCGAACGGCTGTCGGTGCGCAACGCCGACGATATCGCCGCCGTACATGCCGAGATCAAGCGCAGGCTGGACGAGATCGGTCACAAGGTCTACGGCATCGTCAATTACGACAATTTCGACCTGGCCCCGGAGGTGGCGGACGAGTACGCGGCGATGGTTCGCCAGCTGGTCGACCAGTACTATTTCGACGTCAGCCGCTATACGACATCGGGATTCCTGCGCGCCAAGCTCGGCAAGGCGCTGACGAAGCGCGGAGTAGCGCCGCACATTTATGAGTCGGCCGCGCAGGCCCTGAAACACGTGCGCAACCAGTAAGCCGCGCGGACGTTCAGCCGCTGCCGTCACGCGCGAGCGTGCGCTGCATGACCACAACATCGACCCAGCGATCGAACTTGCGGCCGACACCAGTCATCGTGCCGACGTGCGTGAAGCCGCAGGCACGGTGAACGCCGATCGAACCGGCGTTGGCCGAGTCGCCGATGACCGCGAGCATCTCGCGCAGCCCGAGTGCGGTGCAATGCGCGACCAACTGTTGCAGCAGCGGCTTGCCGAGGCCACGGCCCATCGCATCGGGCGCAACGTAGATCGAGTCCTCGACCGTGTAGCGGTAGGCCGCGCGAGTGCGGAAGTGGTTCACGTAGGCATAGCCGATGACGCGCCCGGCCGGGTCATCGGCCACCAGATACGGAAAACCGGAGGCGCTGATCGAGTCGAAACGCCCCCGCATCTCGGCGACCTCGGGCGGCTCGGTCTCAAAGGTGCCGAGTCCATGCAGCACGTGGTGCGCATAGATCGACTGGATCGCCGGGATATCGTGCGTCGTCGCCGCACGGATCAGCATCTCGCCTCCGACAGGTGGTGCAGCGCCGCCGACCGCCCGCCGCCAGCCCCGCGACCTTCAGCGCAGGGTGACTTCGACGCGACGCGCTTCGCGCGGATCGGCGCTGCCGAGCGCGACCGCCGGCTTGGCGAACTCGATCGTTGCGACCGGCGCGCCGGCCGCGACGATCAGGTCTCGCACGGCGAACGCGCGCTGCTTGGCCAATTCGGCGTTTGCCGCGGCATCGCCACTGGCGTCGTGATAGCCGGAGATCACCCAAGCGCGGCGCTGCTCGCGCGCGGTGGCGAGCAGCGGCGCCACCTGCGCCTGCACATCGGTGGGTAAGTCCGACTTGCCGAGTTCGAAGTAGATTTTCACCGCCGGCGCGGGCGCTGCTGTCGCGCGACCGGCTGCGGCGGCCTCGTGCGCTACTGACAGCGTTGCCGTCGCAGTGCTTCTTGCTCTCGGCTTGCTGCCGAACTGGCCTATTGCCGATCCCGCAGCCATGCCGATCGTGTAGATCGAGACGAGGATCGCGACCCCAATAGCCAGGAACAGTGAATGGCCAATGTCGCGATCTTCTTCGTCGAACATGGGATCTTTCTATCGCAGAACGATGTCGACGCGCCGCGCGTCCGCGTCGTTGCCCTGACCAACGATCACATCGGCGGGTTTGACCAGAGTGACTCTCTCCGCGGCAATACCGTCGGCAATCAGCGCCTCCCGCACCACCGTCGCGCGCATTTTGGCGAGTTCGAGGTTCTTCACCGCATCACCGGTGGGGTCGGCAAAGCCGGAAAGTTCGATCTTCGCGTCGGGATTCGCCTTCATGGCCTTGCCGTAGCCGTCGAGGATCCGCTTGCCAGCGGCCGAGATCGTGTCCGAGGCGCTGTCGAAGTGAACGCGGTTCGGCACGCCGACCACGATGATCACAGGGACCGCCACCGCGGCGACCTCGGTCACGACCGCGACCGCGGGCGCCGCCGCGACCGGCGCCGGCGTGCCGCCGTGAATCGCTGCGATGATCGGCACGATCAGGAGCGCCACGATGTTGATGATCTTGATCAGCGGATTGACCGCCGGTCCGGCGGTGTCCTTGTACGGGTCACCGACGGTGTCGCCGGTCACGGCAGCCTTGTGCGCGTCCGACCCCTTGCCGCCGTGGTGGCCTTCCTCGATGTACTTCTTTGCGTTGTCCCACGCGCCGCCGCCGGTTGTCATCGAAATGGCGACGAAAAGCCCGGTCACGATCGTTCCCATCAGCACGCCGCCCAGGGCCGCGGGTCCGAGGATCACGCCGACGACGATCGGCACCAGCACCGGCAGTAGCGACGGGATCATCATCTCCTTGATCGCCGCGCTGGTCAGCATGTCGACGGCCTTGCTGTAGTCCGGCTTCGCCTTGTACTCCATGATCCCGGGGATCTCGCGGAACTGGCGGCGCACCTCGTTGACCACCGCGCCGGCCGCGCGACCGACCGCTTCCATCGCCATCGCGCCGAACAGGAACGGGATCAGGCCGCCGATGAAGAGCCCGATGATCACCATGTGGTTCGACAGGTCGAACGTGACATTGACGCCGGCCTGCTGCAGGCCGCCGGTGTAATCGGCGAACAGCACCAGCGCGGCCAGACCGGCCGAACCAATTGCATAGCCCTTCGTGACCGCCTTGGTCGTGTTGCCGACCGCGTCGAGAGGATCGGTGATCGCGCGCACTTCCTTCGGCATGTCGGCCATCTCGGCGATGCCGCCGGCGTTGTCGGTGATTGGGCCATAGGCGTCGAGCGCGACGATGATTCCGGTCATCGAGAGCATGGCAGTGGCAGCCACCGCGATGCCATACAGGCCCGCCAGCCAGTAGGACGCGATGATCGCCGCGCAGATCGCGAGCACCGGCCAGGCGCAGGCCTTAAGCGAGACGGCAATGCCGGCGATGATGTTGGTGGCGTGGCCGGTGGTCGACGCCTGGGCGACGTACTGGACCGGGCTGAATTGCGTGCCGGTGTAGTACTCGGTGATGTACACGAGTGCGGCGGTCAGCACCAGGCCGACCACAGCGGCGAGATAGAGATTCATCACGGTGACGTTGGCCGCCGCGGCTACCGGTCCGAGGATCCAGCTCGTGACCGGCCAGAACAGGACCAGCGAAATGACGCCGGCAACCAGCAGTCCGCGATACAGCGCGTTCATGATCTTGCCGCCGTCACGCGCCTTGACGAAGAAGCAGCCGACGATCGACGAGAGGATCGACACGCCAGAGATCGCCAGCGGATAGACGATGCCGGCGTCAGACCCCTTGAACACCAGTCCGCCCACCAGCATCGTCGCGACGACGGTCACGGCGAACGTCTCGAACAGGTCCGCCGCCATGCCGGCGCAGTCGCCGACGTTATCGCCGACGTTGTCGGCGATCACGGCCGGGTTGCGCGGATCGTCCTCCGGAATGCCCGCCTCGACCTTGCCGACGAGGTCAGCACCGACATCGGCACCCTTGGTGAAGATGCCGCCGCCGAGTCGCGCGAAGATCGAGATCAGCGATGCGCCGAACGCGAAGCCGATCATCGGGTGCAGCAGTTCACGCGTCGGCACCGACGCGTGAGTCGCCTTCAGCAGCCAGTAGAAGCCCGCGACGCCGAGCAGACCGAGCCCAACCACGAGCAGGCCGGTGATTGCACCGCCACGAAAGGCGATGTTCAGCGCGGGATTCAGCCCCTGAGTCGCAGCCTGCGCGGTGCGGACGTTGGAGCGCACCGACACGTTCATGCCGACGTAGCCCGCCAAGCCCGACAGCACGGCGCCGAGCACGAATCCGATCGCGGTCCACAGTCCCAGCTGCGGCACAACCGCGATGACGATCGCCAGCACAACGCCGACGATCGAGATCGTGCGGTACTGGCGGTTCAGGTACGCCTGCGCTCCGGTCTGAATTGCCGCGGCGATTTCCTGCATGCGCGCATTGCCGGCGGGCTGCTTCAGGATCCAGGTGATCGACCACGCGCCGAAGACCACGGCCGCAAGGCCGCAGAGCAGGGCGAGTCCCAGTGCAGACATGACGTTCTCCTTATCGAAACTGCAGAAGCCAAAGACGAAGGCTAGGACGCGAGCGCGGTGAGCGCGCGATTGCGGATGTCATCGACCGATCCGACGCCCGAAATCCTGCGGTACTTGGGCGCGTCCGCCTCACCGGACGCCGCCCCGCGCGAGTAGTAATCGACGAGCGCGCGCGTTTGTGCGTGGTAGACGTCGAGCCGCTTGCGCACCGTCTCTTCCTTGTCGTCGTCACGCTGGATCAGCGGTTCCCCGGTAAGGTCGTCGCGGCCCTCGGCGCGTGGCGGGTTGAAGCGCACGTGATAGGTCCTGCCACTGGCCGCGTGCACGCGACGCCCGCTCATACGATCGATGATGTCGGCATCTGGCACGTCGATCTCGAGCACGTAGTCGATGCCGACGCCGGCCTGCTTCAGCGCGTCAGCCTGCGGGATCGTGCGTGGGAAGCCGTCGAAGAGGTAGCCGTTGGCGGTGTCGGGCTCGCGCAGGCGGTCCCTCACAAGGCCGATGATGATCTCGTCAGAGACGAGGCCGCCTGCAACCATCACTTTCTTGGCAGCAACGCCAAGCGGCGTTCCGGCTTTGACTGCAGCGCGCAGCATGTCGCCGGTCGAAATTTGCGGGATGCCGAAGCGCTCTTTGATGAACGCGGCCTGCGTGCCTTTGCCGGCACCCGGTGGTCCGAGCAGTATCAGTCGCATCCCCGTCCTCGCTCGACGTTCTGTTGCTGCACAACGTCGTTGTTGTATGGGCGAACCGGTCCGTTTGCCGGTGCCAAAGCGGCGGAATTCTACCCGGATCGTGGGACGGGCCAGAGGGATTCTGTTGCCGGCGCAGGCGAAGACGCGAGCGCAGAGCGCTTGGGCCCGATGAGACGCACTATCGCGGCGGCGTCCAGGCTGCGCGTGCAACCTGCAGGTCCGCCGGCGTGTCGACACCCGGTGGCAGAGGACCATCTCGGTCGACGACCGCGATGCGGTGGCCGTGGGCCAGCGCTCGCAGCTGTTCGAGGCTTTCATGCTGCTCGAGCGGGTCGCGGGCCAATTGCAGAAACTGTGCGAGGAAATTCCGGCGGAACGCGTAGATGCCGATGTGTCGGCGCGCCGCCAGATGCTCAGGCAGCTGCGCGCGGTCGCTGGCAAAGGCGTCGCGGGCCCACGGGATCGGCGCACGCGAGAAGTAAAGTGCGCGCCCTTGCCGGTCGACCACGACCTTGACGACATTCGGATCGAAAAATTCGCTCGCCTCCACGATCGGACAGGCGGCTGTCGCGACAGCGCAGTCCGCATGCGCTTCTAGACATGCAGCAACCTGCGCGATGACCTCTGGCGGAATCAACGGCTCATCGCCCTGGACATTCACGACAATCGACTCGGCCGCAAGTCCGAGCTGCGTGGCGGCTTCGGCGATCCGATCTGTGCCGGTCGGGTGATCGGGCGACGTGAGCACGCAGGCGATGCCGTGCTGTGCACAGGCCTCCGCGATCTCTTCACTGTCCGCCGCCACCGCCACCTGACTCGCACCGCTTGCCTGTGCGCGTTGCGCGACCCGCACGACCATCGGCGCGCCTCCGATGTCGGCGAGCGGCTTGCGTGGCAGACGGGTCGACGCCAGCCGCGCCGGAATGATGACGGAAAAGCTCACGCGTCAGCGGCCGGCGAGCGCTCAGCGTCCGAGCTCGGCCGGCTCGACTTTGCGCGCCTCGGATTCGAGCATGACGGGGATGCCGTCGCGGACCGGGAACGCAAGCGCGTCGGCGCGACACACCAACTCACTCGCTTCCCTGCGGAATTCAAGTGAGCCTTTGCAGATCGGGCAGACGAGGATGTCAAACAGGCGTTGGTCCATGCGGTTCCTTCTTCAGCCGGTCCAGCGCCGCTGCAAGGCGATCCACCAGCGCAGAGTCAATGCGGGCCAGCAGCGGAACGACCCAGAAGCGCGGATCCTGCCGCAACGCTGCGATGCGCTCACATTTTACGGCGTCCTTTTCGGTGATCAGCACGATGTCAGCGTCCGAGCCCGCGAAGCTGTTGTCGGCATAGTAGTGATGATCGGGCAGCGCCAGCGGCTGGATCTGCAGCCCGGCGCCGGCCAGCATCTCGAAGAAGCGTTGTGGCACACCGATCCCGGCCGCGGCGGTGATCCGGATCGACCCGCTGCGCTGCCGTTCACGAAATTCATCGAGTCCGAGCGTGCGGCCGCGATCGGCGAGCGCATAAGCGCTGCCGGCGAGCGCCGTGCGCATCGCGTAGCACGAGGCCGCGCCCGCGGGCAGCGCGGCACAGTCGGTGTTGTGAGCGACGATCGCATCGACGGCCGCAAGGCGCCGCGCCGGCTCGCGCAGCGGGCCCGCCGGCAGCAACCAGCCGTTGCCGAGGTTACGTTCGTCGACGACCGCGATTTCGAAGTCACGCGACAGCCGTAGATGCTGCAGGCCATCGTCTGC
>DATEZE010000264.1:0-18019 GCA_035255845.1 Burkholderiaceae bacterium
GAGGTTGCGCTCGAGTCCGGCGCCGGTGTCGATGCACGGCTGAGGAAGCATCGAGCGCGTGCCGTCGGCGTGCTGGTCGTACTGCATGAACACGAGGTTCCAGATCTCGATGTAGCGGTCGCCGTCGGCATCGGGTGATCCCGGCGGGCCGCCGGCGACATCCGGGCCGTGGTCGTAGAAAATTTCCGAGCACGGCCCGCACGGGCCGGTATCAGCCATCTGCCAGAAGTTGTCGGACACATACTTCGGCTGACCCGGCTTGTCGCCGATCCGCACGCAGCGTTCGGGCGGAACACCGATCTCCCTGGTCCAGATGTCGTAGGCCTCGTCGTCATCGACGTAAACCGTGGTCCAGAGCTTGTCCTTCGGCAGCTTGTAGACGTCGGTCAGGAGTTCCCATGCGTAGCGGATCGCGTCGCGCTTGAAGTAATCGCCGAAGCTGAAGTTGCCGAGCATCTCGAAGAACGTGTGATGCCGAGCGGTGTAGCCGACGTTCTCCAGGTCGTTGTGCTTGCCCCCGGCGCGCAGCGACTTCTGCGACGTGGTGGCGCGCGTGTACGTGCGCTTCTCGCGCCCGGTGAACACGTCCTTGAACTGCACCATGCCACTGTTGACGAACAGCAGCGTCGGGTCGTTGGCCGGCACGAGGCTCGACGCCCGCACAATCGTGTGACCCTGAGACTCGAAGTACTTCAGAAACTTGTCGCGGATGTCTGCGCTTTTCATGGAGGCATGCGGCGCGGCGTGCGGCCGCGCGTCTCGATTCACTCCGACGGATGATACTTGCGCCCCGCGTGCGGACTCGCGCATCCGCGCGTGGGTTCAGTGATGGCAGATCGAGGCGAGTGCGTTGATCGTCGGATGGCCAGCGCCGGCGATCCGCGCCGCGTGCGCCAATCCTGACAGACCGAAGACGACAATGACCGCGCCCGCGATCGGCCTGATCCACGTGCGGACGATGGCTCGTGGGGCCGAAGATCCCGCGCCGCCGAGTTTGGTCACGGCGATATCGACCGCGATCATGTTGGGCAGCGTTCCCAGACCGAAAGCGAGCATGACTACCGCGCCCTGCCACGGACCGCCTGCCACCAGCGCCAGCGGAAGTGCGGCGTACACCATCCCGCACGGAATCCAGCCCCATGCGAGTCCGGCGAGCAGCGCCTGTCCACTCGATCGTGGCGGATACACGCGGCGTGCGACCGGCCCGACCATGCGCCAGACACCCAGTCCGAGCGGCTCCAGCCGCTTGAGCCAGGATGCCCGCCCGAACAGCGACGCGCCGATCGCCAGCAGCATCAGCGAGCCCGCCACCAGCAGGATCATCTGCAGCGGCAGCAAGTCGGCGGCGTAGAGCGCCCCGCCGATCGTGCCGACCAGCACGCCGGCCAGCACATAACTGGTGATGCGCCCGGTGTGATACCCGGCCGCAAGCCGCGCCGCTGAAACCCCGCGCGGCCGTTGCACCTGCAGCGCACTGACAAAGCCGCCACACATGCCGGCGCAGTGGGCCCCGCCCAGGAGCGAGAGCGTGAATGCGGCAAGCGCCTGGGTGGTCAGAAGATCCAGCATGACAACCATTGTGCTCTTGGGCCCGACTCGCCGCGCGGCGAGAACTAGTCCCCTCGCTCGGCGAGGGCCCGGGGAGTGCCGTGCCTTTGGGATTCGGCGGAGCGCCCGGCCGCTCCGAAGCGCAGCCGACTGAATTGCCGTTCCGCCGAGGGTGCACGTGCGATCGGCAAGGCCGATCGCGTACACCCGAGGCGCTAAACGATTTTGGAGTAGCGCCGCGCGCGCCGGTCGGCACGCAGATAGCGGTCGAAGGTCATCGCAACCGCCCGCACCAGCAGCTTGCCCTTCGGCGTGACGCTGATCCACTCCGCCGTGTTCTCGACGAGCCCTTCGTCCTCGAACATCCTGAGTTCGGCGATCTCCGTCTTGAAGTAGTCGTCAAACTTGATCATGTGCACGGTCTCGATCGATTCCTTCGACACCTCGAAGTGGCACATCAACGACATGATCACCGCGCGCCGCAGGATGTCGTCGCGGTCCAGCGCGATGCCGCGCGCCGTCGGCAGCAGGTCGTGGCTCAGCCGGTCGTAGTACTCCTCGACGGTGCGGACGTTCTGCGAGTAGGTCGGGCCGATCTTGCTGATCGCCGAGATGCCCAGGCCGAGCAAATCGCAGTCGGGACGTGTCGAGTAGCCCTGGAAGTTGCGATGTAGGCGTCCCTGGCGTTGCGCCCGCGCGAGGTCATCGCTGGTCTTCGCGAAGTGGTCCATGCCGATGTAGTGATAGCCGGCGTCGCTCAGCCGCCTGATCGCATCCAGCATGATATTGAGCTTCTCTTCCGGCGACGGCAGATCGGCCGAATCGATCCGACGTTGCGGCTTGAACCGGTCTGGCAGGTGCGCGTAGTGGTACAGCGCGATGCGTTCCGGTGACAGCACCATCACCTTGTCGAGGGTGCGCGCGAAGGTCTCGCGCGTCTGATTCGGCAGGCCGTAAATCAGGTCGAGATTCACCGACTTGAAATCGGCCCTGCGCGCCGCATCGACGGTCGCCTGCGTCATCTCGAAGCTCTGCAGGCGGTTCACCGCCCGCTGAACCTCAGGCTCGAAGTCCTGCACACCGACCGACATCCGGTTGAAACCGAGCCGGCCGAGTTCGGCGACCTTGTCGGGCGGGGTCGACCGCGGGTCGACCTCGATCGAGAACTCGCCATTTTCGCCGAGAGGGAAGCGTTCGGTCAGTATCGCCATCAGGCGCGCCAGTTCGTCGTTCGTCAGGAACGTCGGCGTGCCGCCGCCGAAGTGCAGTTGCTCGATTTCGCGCGAGCCAGTCAGCAGCCCGCGGACGAGATCGGCCTCACGCTCGAGGTAGCCGATGTATTCGCCGGCCTTGCTCTGGTCTTTGGTGATGACCTTGTTGCACGCGCAGTAGTAGCAGACCATGCTGCAAAATGGCAGGTGGACATACAGCGAAAGCGAAGCGGCGGCTACCGCGCTCTGGCGTGCGGCCAGCGCTTCGGCAAACGCGCCGGTCTCGAACGCTTCGACGAAGCGGTCCGCGGTCGGGTAGGACGTGTAACGCGGACCGGGAACGTCAAAGCGCCGCAGGGTGGCCGGATCCGGTAAGGAAACCTGGCCGCGGGCGGTCATGAGCATCGGGAATTCCTCTGCCGGTTCGGGCGGGCCTATCGAGGTATTATTTCCGGCCGATCCCGAATCCGCTTGACCGGGGTCAACCGGCCCATAGAGGCCGGGACCCGAGAGGCGCAGAAAACAACCTTAAGAGCGCCGTGGCAGTCGACTCGAGGTCCGGGCTGGTGACTTCCAGCGAAGGGAGCTTTGCTTCATGAACGCGCCAGCGATCAATATCGCCCACCTGCGGGTTGCATGCTCCAACTGCAACCTGCGAGAGCTTTGCCTCCCGGTCGGCCTGTCACCGAGAGACGTCGAGCGCCTCGACGAAATGGTATCGACGCGCAAGCGCGTAAAACGCGGCGACTCGCTGTTCCGCGCCGGCGATCGCTTCGAATCGCTCTACGCGGTGCGCCTTGGGTTCCTGAAGAGCACCGTCATGTCGCAGGACGGACGCGAGCAGGTCACCGGTTTTCACATGGCCGGTGAACTGGTCGGCCTCGATGGCATCAGCACCGACGCGCATTCGTGCGACACCGTCGCGCTCGAAGACACCGAAGTCTGCGTCATCCCTTACGACCGCCTCGAGGACGTAGCAACCGCAGTGCCGGTGCTGCGCAACCACTTCCACAAGGTGATGAGTCGCGAAATCGTGCGCGAGCACGGCGTCATGCTGCTGCTGGGCAGCATGCATGCTGAGGAGCGGCTCGCCGCCTTCCTGCTGAACCTGTCGCAGCGCTTCGAGGCGCGCGGTTACTCACGCACCGAGTTCGTTCTGCGGATGACGCGCGCCGAGATCGGTAGCTTCCTCGGTCTGAAGCTGGAAACGGTGAGCCGCGTGCTGTCGCGATTCGCACAGGACGGCCTGATTGACGTGAACCAGAAGCATGTCCGCATCGTCGACCCGGACGGACTGCGCCAGATCATCTCAGGCCAGGCCGTTTAGGCCCGCGCGCGCCGCAAGACGTCAACTGCGCTCGAGCGGCGGCGCGGCGGGCTCGGCCAGATTCTCGCGTTTCGGGAACTCGTCCGTGCTGTCCGCGGCCGTCAACGTGCGGCGGTTCAGCTCGAACGGCGAGCGCTCGAGGAAGACCGTCAGCGCGCTCGAGCCTGCGCCGATCGCCCAGAGCGCAAAAAACCCAAGCGAGTAGACCAGCGTCCGGTCGAGCTCGACCGGCTGGCCGAATAGTTGCAGGTCGCGCGGATCGAACAGCGAAAAGAGCAGCAACTCGGCGACGCACGCGACCAGAAAAGACGGCCATAGTACCCAGCCCAATCGCTGCGCCAGACTGTCCGACATCATCATCTCCTCGCTCGAACCGCGCGAACTCTAGCGCGCCTTGACGGCGAATTCGCCGCTCTGCCCTGTGAATGAATCATCCACGCGCCAGTGCGCCGACTCCAGGACCACCTGCCAGGTTGTCGGCCCGTTGAGACGCGTCGCGCCCGGCGCCAGCTTGAAGGTGCCGGCGTACGCCGCACGGCCCTGATCGGGATCGACGTCGATCCGCTCCAGCATTGCGGTCCGGTCCTCGCCGGGCCGTCCCGGGTGAACGAGTTGCAGCAGCACCTTCGTATCCGGTGGCAGTGCGCGAGCGGAATGCACTTCGATGCGCACGCGATCGCCCTCGCCGACGCCCGACATTGCGATCCGCGCTTCCAGTCCAAGCACGCGCGCCAGCTGCGCCCGCTCGACTTCTTCGTTGATCGCCAGTCCCTCCTTGTAATAGTCGGCCGAGACTGTGCCGTCGAACGTGCGCACGGCCAGCACGGCTGTGACGATACCGCCGACCACCGCCGCTGCCGGAAGCGCGATCAGGAACCATGGCCAGGGCTGCCGATACCACGGTCTCGTAGCGTCGACGTTCGCTCCCTCCGTCGCTCCCGGTCGGGTCACCGCGGCAGCCCGAGAAATACCGTCTTTTCCTCGACGGCGACACCGGGAACGTCGAGTGACTTGACCGCGATGACCACCTTGTTGGAACCCGGTGGAATGTCGTCGGCGCGCGCGCGCAGCCGCACCGGCACCGACCGCGTCGATGCTCCGGGCACGTCGAATGTCGGCTCGGACGCGAGCTCGAGGCCCGGCATGCCGCTCGCGCTAACCGCGTACGACTGGGGTCGCTCGGCCGTATTCATCACCTGCAGGCGATACGTGTTCTCGATGCGGCCATCTTCCGCTTCGCGCGCCAGCGCGCCACGGTCACGAATCACATCGACCTTGAGCGGCACGCGCAGCGCGACGGCGACCACCAGCGTTGCGCTGATCGCCGCGAGGATGCCGCTGTAGACCAGCAAGCGCGGCCGTAGCACATGGCCCCAGATGCCTTTGCCCGCGTAGTGGTTCTTCAGCGCCCGCTCGGTCGAGTAGCGGATCAGGCCCTTTGGCAGGCCGACCTTCTCCATCACGTGGTCGCAGGCATCGATGCAAGCGGCGCAGCCGATGCACTCATACTGCAGCCCGTCGCGGATGTCGATGCCGGTCGGGCACACCTGAACGCACAGCTTGCACGCGACGCAGTCGCCGAGGTTCTGTTCGGCACGCGTCGATTCCTTGGTGCCGACACCGCGTGGTTCGCCGCGCTCCCGGTCATACGTGACGATCAACGTGTCGTTGTCGAACATCGCGCTCTGGAAACGCGCGTAGGGGCACATATGGATGCAAACCTGTTCGCGCAGCCAACCCGCGTTGCCGTAGGTGGCAAAGCCGTAAAACAGGATCCAGAACAGCGACCAGCCGCTGACGGCGAAGGTCACCACGTCGACCGCGAGCCCGCGGATTGGCGTGAAGTAGCCGACGAAGGTGAACCCGGTCCACAGACCGACCACGCCCCACGCGGCGTGCTTGGCGCCCTTCAGCGCCAGCTTGCGGGCCGACATCGGATCCTTGTCGAGCCTCATGCGTTTCGCCCGATCGCCCTCGATCTGCCGCTCGATCCACATAAAGATCTCGGTGTAGACGGTCTGCGGGCACGTATAGCCGCACCAGAGGCGCCCGCCGATTGCGGTGAAGAGAAAGAGCGAGAGCGCCGCGATGATCAGAATCGCCGTCAGGTAGATGATGTCCTGCGGCCACAGCACCATGCCGAAGACATAAAACTTGCGCGAGGCGAGGTCGAACAGCAGCGCCTGGCGACCGTTCCACTGCAGCCACGGCAACCCGTAGAACACGATCTGCGTCGCCCAAACCGCGGCCCAGCGCCACTTCTGAAAGACGCCGAGCGAGTCGCCGATCCGCTGGCGCGGATAGATCTCCTCGCGCTTCGCGTACAGCCGCACCTGGACTTCGCGCACCGGAGCGCTCTCGATCGCGCGCGCCCCCGTCGGGTTCCGCTTGACTTCGACCGCGTTTTGCATCGTGTCACGGGTCCGGAAATGCAAACGCTGCACCCCGGTACCGGAGTGCAGCGTCGATCATGATGCCCCTTATTTCGTCGGAGCGGCCGTCGGTGTCGCCGCCGGCGTACCGGCGGAGTTCGACAACGACCACACGTATGCAGTGACCAGATGGATCTGCGCCGGTGTCAGCGTGTCCTTCCACGATGGCATTGCGCTGTGGCCCGGTGCGAGGCTCGCCGAGCCGCGCCCGTTCGTGATCGTTTGGACGACCGCCGGGACCGTGCCCCCATAGAGCCAGACGTTGTCGGTCAGATTCGGCGCACCGAGCGCCTGGTTGCCCTTGCCATCGGCGCCATGGCAGGCCGCGCAAATGGTCTCGAACTTCGCCTTGCCGCGCGCCGCCTTGGCCGAATCGTGCGCGGACCCTGATAGCGACAGCACATAGTTGGCGACATCCTCGACCGCATCCTTGCTGCCGAGCGCCGCGGCCATCGGCGGCATGACGCCGTTGCGTCCGTCAGTGATCGAGGCGGCAATCGCGTCCGGCGCCCCGCCATAGAGCCAGTCGCTGTCGGTCAGGTTCGGAAAACCGCGCGAGCCGCGCGCATCCGAGCCGTGGCACTGCGCGCAGTTGTTCAGAAAGATGCGCTCGCCAATCTGCCGCGCGGATGCGTCGCCTGCCAGCTTGTCGACCGGCTGCGCGAGGTAGGCCGCGAAGATCGGCGCGAGCCTGGTGTCGGCGGCCTTGACCTCGCCGTTGTACTGGCCCAGCTGGGTCCACTTCAGCACGCCGGTCCATTGCGTGCCGAGCCCCGGATACAGGATGAGGTAGCCGATCGAGAAGAATATCGTGAGGTAGAAGAGCCAGACCCACCAGCGCGGCATCGGGTTGTTGAACTCCTGCAGGTCGCCATCAAACACGTGGCCGGTCGTATGGACATCGCCTTGCGCATTCACCTGCCCCTTCACGGTCTGGCGCCCCTGGTACCAGAGGAGGACCGCGCAACCGAGCACCGAGACGATCGAGATGATCGCGACGTAGTAGTCCCAGAAGCCGCTGACGAACTGGCTTGCGACGATATCGCTCATTTGCTCTTCCCCTGTTCGCGGCTGCGCGTCGCTTCCTTCTCGTCGGCGAACGGCAGCTCCGATGCTTCCTTGAATCCCTTCCGCGCCGACTTGCTGTAGGCCCATGCCACGATCGCGAGAAAGCCCAGCAAGCCGAGTACGGTCAGCACGACACGTACGTCATTCAGGTCCATGGCCAGACAGCCCGATCAGCGCAGGCCCTTGAGCTCGACACCGAGGCCCTGCAGGTAGGCGATCACCGCGTCGAGTTCGGTCTTGCCCTTGAGCGCTTCCGGTGCCTTGGCGATCTGCTCGTCGCTGTACGGCACGCCGGTCGTGCGCAAGGCCTTCATCCGTGATCGGACGTCAATGTCTTCGAGCTTGGTCTTCTGGAACCACGGATACTGCGGCATGTTCGACTCCGGCACCACATCTCGCGGATTGTTGAAGTGGATTCGGTGCCATTCGTCCGAGTAACGCCCGCCGACGCGCGCCAGATCAGGTCCGGTGCGCTTGCTGCCCCACTGGAACGGATGGTCGTAGACGAACTCGCCGGCCACCGAGTAGTGGCCATAGCGCAGCGTCTCGGCGCGGAACGGCCGGATCATCTGTGAGTGGCAGTTGTAGCAACCCTCGCGGATGTAGATGTCGCGCCCGACCAGCCGCAGCGGCTCGTACGGCTGGATGCCCTTCACGGGCGTGACGACATCGCGCTGGAAGTACAGCGGCACGATCTCCACCAGCCCGCCGACGGCGATCGTCAGGATGACCAGGACGATCAGCAGCGGAACGCTCTGCTCGATCTTGTCATGCGTGAGTTTCATCATGGCTTCTCCCTCCGGCTCAGGCATGCGCGACGGTCGCCGGTATCGGCGCATCGACCGACTTGCCTTCGGCGATGGTCTTGAACATGTTCCAAGCCATCAGGAACATGCCGCCCAGATACAGCAGGCCGCCAATGAATCGGATCATGTAGAACGGATAGGTCGACTTCACGCTCTCGATGAACGTGTAGGTGAGCGTGCCGTCCTCGTTGACCGCGCGCCACATCAGTCCCTGCATCACGCCGGCGATCCACATCGCAGCGATGTAGACGACGATGCCTATCGTTGCCACCCAGAAGTGCGTCGTGACGAGCTTGACGCTCGCCATCTCGGTGCGGCCGTACAGGCGCGGCAGCAGGTAATAGATCGCGCCGATCGTGACCAGCCCGACCCAGCCGAGCGCGCCTGAGTGCACGTGGCCGATCGTCCAGTCGGTGTAGTGACTGAGCGCGTTCACTGTCTTGATCGACATCATCGGACCCTCGAAGGTCGACATGCCATAAAACGACAGCGAGACGATCAGGAACTTCAGGATCGGGTCGTCGCGCAGTTTGTGCCACGCGCCCGACAGCGTCATGATGCCGTTGATCATGCCGCCCCACGACGGCGCGAGCAGGATCAGCGAGAACAGCATGCCGAGCGACTGCGTCCAGTCAGGCAAGGCCGTGTAGTGAAGATGGTGCGGGCCGGCCCACATGTACGTGAAGATGAGCGCCCAGAAGTGCACGACCGAAAGCCGGTACGAGTACACCGGCCGGCCCGCGGCCTTCGGCACGAAGTAGTACATGATCCCGAGGAAGCCCGCAGTCAGGAAGAAGCCGACCGCGTTGTGGCCGTACCACCACTGCACCATCGCATCGGTCGCCCCGGCGTAGACCGAATAAGACTTCCACATGCTGGCGGGAACCTCGGCGCTGTTTACCAGGTGCAGCACCGCAACAGTGATGACGTACGCTCCGAAGAACCAGTTCGCGACATAGATGTGCTTGACCTTGCGCGTGGCAATCGTGCCGAAGAACACCACCGCATAGGCGACCCAGACCAGCGTGATCAGGATGTCGATCGGCCATTCGAGTTCGGCATATTCCTTGCCGGTCGTGTATCCGAGCGGCAGCGTGATGGCCGCCAGCACGATGACGATCTGCCAGCCCCAGAAGGTGAACGGGATCAGCGGACCACCCCACAGCCGCGCTTGCGAGGTGCGCTGCACGACGTAGTAACTCGTCGCGAACAGTCCGCAGCCGCCGAACGCGAAGATCACCGCATTCGTGTGCAGCGGACGCAACCGGCCGAAGCTCAGCCAGGGCACCCCGAGATTCAATTCGGGCCACGCCATCTGCGCAGCGATGATGACGCCGACCAGCATGCCGACGATGCCCCACACCACCGTCATCACGGCGAATTGCCGCACGACCTTGTAGTTGTAGCTGCCCGTTGTGACGGCTGAGTCCATGTGATCCTCGTGCAATAGATCGTGGGCGAATCGGCGCACCGGCGTGCGCGAGTCAGCATGAATGGGTTCTGCGCTTTGTTATCGCTATTCGGCCCGACGATTCGTGGCCGCGCTCCGATACCCAACAGGGATGGTAGGAACCCTTGGTGCGGCTCGGTTGATGCAAGTCAACCGCATCGGCACGGCCGCACGCGCACGGCGGGAATGTAGCGGATCAGCGAGGTCGAGGGAAAGCGCCCGCGCTTGCGCCGGGATCCCGCTGCATGGCTATGGCGAGTGCGCGTCTTCTTCGTCCGACTCGCCCGGGTCGGGTTCGTCGTTCAGGATGCGCGCCCCGGCGTCATCGAGGCGCTCGAACTGCCCCGAAACAACGGCCCACACGAGGATGCCCGCGATCGCCAGCACCAACAGCACCGACAGCGGAATCAGCAGGTAAAGCGACTCCATACGGTCGCTCCACCTTCAGCGTGGCCGCGCTCCGCCCATAGGCACGTTGCGCGCGCGCAATGCGTTGGCGATGACGCCGAGTGAACTCGCCGCCATGCCCACGGCGGCCAGCGCCGGCGACACGATCCCAAACGCGGCCAGCGGAATGATGACGACGTTGTAGGCGAACGCCCAAACGAGGTTCTGGTGCACGATGCGGCGCGCGCGATGCGCGGCGGACAGCGCGTACTCGACGTCGGCGAGCCGGGAGTTGAGCACGATGAAATCCGCGCGCGCCTGCGCCAGCATCGAACCGCCGGCGAGCGCGATCGAGACGTCGGCCTGGGCGATCACGGGCGCATCGTTCAGGCCGTCGCCGAGCATCGCGACACGATGCCCGGCCGCCTGTTGACCGGCGACCCAACTGCGCTTGCTTTCCGGCGTTTGGTGCGCGAGCGCGCGTTCGATGCCAAGCACCTTCGCAACCGCCTGCACCGGCTCGCGCCGGTCGCCCGACAGCAGCACGACCTCGATTCCGCGGTCGATCGCGGCGTCGACCAGTGATGGCGCGTCCTCGCGTAGGCGCTCGCCGAAGGCGAAGACCACGAGCGGGCCGGTTTCGTCGGCAAGGACGATGTAGCTGGTCGGACCGAGGCCTTCCTTGGCAACGATGGCGGCAACGCCGCCGCGCTGTGGCGCCAGCTTCTCGGCCAGCGCGAATTCGATTTTGCCGAGCCGGTAGCGTTGCTTGCCGATGGTCGCTTCGATGCCCGCCGAGGCCTCGACCCGTCCGTCGACGATCGACGGCAACACGACTCCGATCGTCTGCGCCGCGTGCAGCAGCGCCCGCGCATACGGATGCGTCGACATCGTTTCCATCGCCGCCGCGATCGCCAGCATCTGCTCCGGGTTCGTGTCGCGCAAAAGCAGTTGTTTCAGCAGTACCGGATCACCGGACGTCAACGTTCCGGTCTTGTCGCAGGCGAGCACGCGTACTTGCGCCAATGTCTCCAACGCGGCAGTGCGCGCCAGCAGCACCCTGCGCTGGGCCAGCGCCGACTGTGCCGCCGAGAAGGCGGCAGGGGCCGCGAGCGAGAGCGCACACGGACAGGTGGCGACCAGCACCGCGATCGCGTTCGGCAGGGCGCGCGCCGGCTCCACCAGCCACCAGCCGACCACCGTCAGCAGCGTGACGCCAAGCACGACCCAGAGAAAGCCGACCGCGACGCGATTGGCGAATTCGACCACCCGAGGCCGCTCGCGGCCAGCCTCGTCGACGAGCCGCTGCAGCGCCGCCAGCGACGTGGCTTCACCGCGCCGTGTCACTTCGATGACCATCGGCTGGTCGAGATTGACGGACCCCGCAAGCACCGGGGCCCCGGCCGCCTTCTCGATCGGCGTCGACTCGCCGGTGAGCCACGCCTGGGAGCAACTCGAGCGCCCGTGCACGACCACTCCGTCGGCGGGCACGGTCTCGCCCGGCGGTACCAATACCCGGTCGCCGACGCGCAGCTTCTCGGCGTTGATCGTCTCGGTCGCCAGCGACGAAGGGAAGGCTACGAGCCGCTGCGCGCTCAGGCTCGACTGGCGCCGCGCCGTTTCAATGTGCTCGCGCGCTGCGGCGAGTCCGCGTGCCAGCAGCCAGCGCGTGCCCAGTACCAGCGCGACGAACATCGTGACCGAATCGAAATAAGCCTGGCCGCGGGCCGACAGCGTCGCGACCGCGCTCGCGACGAACGCGGCGCCAATCCCAAGCACGATCGGCACGTCCATGCCGATGCTGCCGACGCGCAGCTGGCTCCAGGCGGCGCGATAAAGTGGCTGTGCGCTGAAGAGCATCACCGGGAGCGTCAAGATGAGGCTCGCGATGCGCATCAGCTGCTCGATATCGGGCGCGACGTCGCCAGGCGACGCGAAGTACAGCGGCACCGACAGCATCATCACCTGCATCATCATCAGCCAGGCGATCAGCACGCGCAGCAGTCCCAGGCGCGCACTGCGTTTCGCTTCGCGCGCTGCGGCGCCCGTCTCGTACCCGGCGCGACGAATCTCGTGCAGCACTTCGTCGCGCGCGACCAGCTTTTCGTCGTAGGCGACGTAAGCACGTTGCGTGGCAAAGTCCACGTGGGCCTGGATCACGCCCGGCAGTCGCCGCAGATGGTGTTCGATTAGGAGTCCGCAGGCGGCGCAGACCATGCCGCGGATTTCGATGCGCGCCTGCGCTGTCGGCGTGCCGACGCTCGGCGGGCCGGCATCGAGGCCCGGCGTGACGGCAGCATTCAGCGCCTCGCGGTCACGCGCGCCGGCCTGGGCGAGGAACAGTTGCTCGGCGATGAAGGCACAGCCATTGCAGCAGAAGCAGCGCAGGCCCGCGCCGAGCTGCCGATGCACGACCTTGAGCCCGGCGAGCGAGTCGCCACAATGGTCGCAGCCGGCTGCCGGCTGCGGCGCCAACGCGTCCGCGCCGGCCAGGGACGCAACCTTGGCCTTGCGTATCAGTTCAGATGGCATGCAGAAAAGAAAATGCGGCGACCGCAAAACGCATCGGGAACCGCGCCAGCGTACCCGATGCGACCCTCCCTTGCGGCGCCGCGCGAGACGAAATACAGCTTGGGACCCACACTACGCAGGTCCACGCGGCACCGGTTGACGTGCATCAACGGGATTTATCACGATCGTCGGCGGCCGACCATCGTTCGAACAGACGGGAATGCGTCGCGTTGCGTCCGCGCCGCACTCGCGTCGATACAGAAGCCCAGGAGAACACCGATGCCGAATCGCAATTTCGTGCTTTCGTGTGCCGCGTCCGTGATTGCGGGCCTGACAGCGTGCGGGGGCGACGGCGGGTCGGTATCGGTGCCGGCACCACCAATCACGACGCCACCGCCACCGGCCGTGCAGCCACCGGTCAACCTCCCGCCGCGGTTCGCCGATACGGAGGTTCGCATTTCGGGGACAACGCCTTTCACAGTGGGCTGTGTCACCGGCGGTGGTGTGGTCTACCGCAACTCCGAAGTTGAACCGCAAGTGGCGGTCAATCCGCGCGACCCCGGCAACATCGTGGTCACCTGGCAGCAGGATCGCTGGTCCACGGGTGGGGCCAGCGGGATCGTGACCGCCGCGAGTACGGACGGCGGAACCACATGGACCCAGGCCGCCTTTCCCGTCTCGCGTTGCGGCGGCGGCAATTCCGGCAATGGGGGTGACTACGGCCGCGCGACCGACCCTTGGGTGACCTTCGGCCCAACGGGCGTCGTCTACCAGATGGCGCTCGCCTTCGAGGGCAACTCGCTGCAGCCGGGTTCGAGAAGCGCGATGCTTGTGGCGCGTTCGACCGACGGTGGCCGCACATGGAGCGCTGCGACACCGCTGATCACGAGCGACAGCAGTTTCTTCAACGACAAGAACACGATCACGGCCGATCCAACCGATCCGAACTTCGTCTACGCCACCTGGGACCGGCTCGCACTCGCCGGCGGCGGTCCGGCGCTGATGGCGCGCACGACGGACGGCGGTGCCAGCTGGGAAGCAGCCCGCGTGATCTTCGATCCAGGTCCGCAGTCGCAGACGATCGGCAACCAGATCGTGGTGCTGCCCAACGGCACGCTCGTGAATTTCTTCACGCAGCTCGACTCCGGCCCAAACAACACGCAGGTCGCGACGATCCGGCTGATCCGCTCCACCGACGGTGGCAGTAGTTGGAGCGCGCCGGTCACCGTGGCTGGCGTGACTGCGCTCGGCGCGCGCGATCCGGCGACGCAGCCACTTATCCGCGATGGCTCGTTCGTGCCGGCGGTAACCGTCGCTCCTAACGGCACGCTGTGGGTCGCGTGGCAGGACGCACGCTTCAGCGGCGTGGTCGACGGCATTGCGCTGGCACGCTCGAACGACGGGGGGCTGACCTGGAGCGCGCCGGTACAGGTCAACAGTGAGCACGCCGTGGCCGCGTTCACGCCAACGGTGCGAGTGCGTGCCGACGGGACGATCGCCGTCATGTATTACGACCTGCGCAGCAACACTGCCGATCCGGCCACACTGCCGACTGAACTGATTCTGGCGCGCTCATCGGACGCGATCAATTGGACCGAGTCACGAGTCACCGACACCTTCGACCTCGACACCGCGCCGCTCGCCGGTGGCGCCTACTTTCTCGGCGACTACCAGGGACTCGAGGCGGCCGGCAACGTCTTCATTCCGGTCTACGTGCGCACGACCGGCGATCTGCAGAACCGCACCGACGTGTTCACGCTGCAGGCCCGCTCGATCGCCGCGGCGGCGTCGGGAGCGCGATTCACCGCGTCGACTGCGGCAGCGAAGCCGAGCGAGGAGCTGCTTTCGCGCGCCAGCGAACACATCGAGCGCGTGATGGAGCAGCGCATTCCCGGTTGGAAGCGATGGCGTGCCGGGGTGGTGCAACCTCGCTGACGCCGGCCGCGAGCGTCAGCCCGGCGCCTGCAGCAAGGCGGCCATTTTCTCGTGTATCAGGTTTATCGCCTTGAGCGGTCGCAGCATGACCTTGAACTCCACGATGCGCCCGGCGTCGTTCCAGCGGATCATGTCCACGCCGTTGACTTCGGTGCCCTCGATGTCGACCAGGAATTCCAGCACCGCCTCGTTCGCGGCGTGCAGCTCGCGCACGTAGCGAAACGTAGGGTTGCCGAACACATGGACCGCTGCGGCGAGGATGCGCGTGGCGGCCGGTCGGCCGCGCTGCGGCGTGTGCACAACCGGTGAGTGGAACACGACGTCGTCGGCGAGCAGGTTTGGCAAGGCGCCCGCATCGTGCTCGCGCACGATTCGATGCCACTCTGCCACGGCAGGGTTCATCGGCGCACCGTCCGCACGCCCGACCCCCCAGCACCCGGCAGCCGCTCTACACTTCGCCCACCTTCGGTCGACTGTTTGCTCATGGATACTCTGGACTCCCGCCGCGCCACTGTGCGCGCCCGTATCGACGCACTGCGCCAGGCCATGGCGCGCAATGGCCTCGCGGCCGTGATTGTGCCGTCGAGCGACCCTCACCTGTCGGAATATCTGCCGGAGCGCTGGAAGGGCCGTGAGTGGGCAAGCGGGTTCACCGGTTCGGTCGGCACGCTGATCGTCACGCGCGAGCACGCCGGCGTCTGGGTCGACAGCCGCTACTGGACGCAGGCGGAAGTGCAACTGGCCGGCACCGGCATCGACCTGATGAAAGTTCCGGGTGCGGCGAGCCTTGCGCATGTCGACTGGCTCGCACAGACACTGAAACCGGGCGAGGCGGTCGCAGTCGACGGCACCGTGTTCGCTTTGTCTGCCGGCCGTACGCTGGAAGCGGCACTCTCGGCCAAGGGAATCCGACTCCGCACCGATCTGGACCTTCTTGCGGAGGTCTGGCCGGACCGGGCGGGGCTGCCGATCCCGCCGATCTACGAACACACTGCACCGCACGCCAGCACGCGGCGCGCGGACAAGCTCGCTGGGGTGCGCGAAGAAATGCGCAAGGCTGGTGCGACGCATCACTTCGTCTCGACGCTCGACGACCTTGCCTGGATGACGAATCTGCGCGGCGCCGACGTCAGCTACAACCCCGTGTTCGTCGGACATCTGCTGCTCGACGCACGCACGGTGAAGCTCTTCGTCGCGGACGGCAAGATCGACAATGGGCTGCGCGCGCGGCTGGCTGAGGACGGGATTGAAATCGCCCCCTACACGCAGGCGGCTGCGGCACTCGCTGCGCTGCCGCCCGCGGCGACCCTGCTGATCGACCCGCGCCGCATCACGCTCGGCATGCGCCAGGCGGTGCCGGCGGGGGTCGAGGTGATCGAGGCGATCAATCCGTCGACGATGGCCAAGGCGCGCAAGACGGCCGCCGAGATCGCACACGTCCGCGCGACGATGGAACAGGACGGCGCGGCGCTGGCCGAGTTCTTCGCGTGGTTTGAATCCGCACTCGGCCGGGAGTTGATCACCGAACTCACGATCGACGAGAGAATCACCGGCGCACGTGCACGGCGCCCGGGATTTGTCTGCCCGAGCTTCACGACGATCGCGGCGTTCAACGCCAACGGTGCCCAGCCGCACTATCGCGCCACCGATGAGTCGCATGCCACGATCGGTACCGCCGGCTCGACGGGCAACGGCCTGCTGCTGATCGACTCGGGCGGCCAGTACCTCGGGGGCACGACCGACATCACGCGCGTCGTTCCGGTCGGCGCGACGACCGCTGCGCAGCGACGCGACTTCACACTGGTACTGAAGGGCATGATCGCACTGTCGATCGCGCGCTTCCCGCGTGGCACCCGCAGCCCGCTGCTCGACACACTGGCGCGCGCGCCGATCTGGGCGGCCGGGATCGACTTCGGCCACGGCACGGGGCACGGCGTCGGTTACTTCCTCAACGTGCACGAGGGACCGCACGGCATCACACCGCACCTGCCGCCCGAGCCGCAAACCGCGATGGAGCCCGGCATGATCACCTCCAACGAGCCGGGTATCTACCGCCCGGGCCACTGGGGCGTGCGCATTGAAAATCTGGTGCTGAACGTCCCGGCCGACCCGAGCGAGTTCGGCGAGTTCCTGCGTTTCGAGACGCTGACCCTCTGCCCGATCGACACGCGCCTGGTCGAACGCGCGCTAATGCGCGCGGACGAGATCGGCTGGCTCAACGCGTACCACGACGAGGTGCGCCGCCGCCTGGCACCCCATCTCAGTGGTGCAGCAGCGCAGTGGCTGCAGGAAAGAACTTCGCCGATCTAGCGATCCTCGTGTACGCGATGCGCTGCGCGCATCGCACGTGTACTCGGACTGGAACGTCAAGTCAGTCGGCTCGCTCCGGAGCGACCGCGCGCTCCGCCGATCGAGCGGGTTGTGCCTTCAGGCCATCGCGCCGACGTCGGTCAGCATGTCACGGTGCTCGCGGCCTGGGCTTACGGACACCGGCATCAACGCCAGAGGTGCGACGTTCAAGTCCGCTGGCGTGTGATGCTCAGCGATGAAGCGTACCGAGGCATCGATCACGTGCAGGTCGCGCAGGATGCGGTGATGGCCGAGGCCGTCGGTTGCGAGCATGCGTGCATTGGGTGCCTGCGCGTAGACGCGACCGTTCGCGATCGGCACCTCAGCGTCGTTCATGTCGTGCACCACCAGCAGCGGCGTAGCGATGCGACGTGCGAACGCGACGTCGGCGACTAGAGCGGCGAGCGGCACTCCGGTGGTCACCTCGGCCTCGCGCTGTACGTCGTCGAGCAGCGCATCGGGCGCGCCGAGTCCGCGGGCAACCCAGCGCAGGAATGGACGCGGGTCTGTCGGCGGCGCGATCAGCACGGCGGCCGGCACTGCACGCGGGTCGGCCACCATCACGCTGGCCACCGCAGCCGCGCCCAGCGAGTGCGCGATGACCCCGGCAGGCTGGCGTACCCGCTGCAGCATCGCTTGAACGCTGCGAACCATGATCGGCAGTGTCGCCTGAGTGCCGATACTTGCCCCGTGCGCGATGTGGTCGAATGCCAGCACCGCATAGCCCAGCGCACGCAGCGGCTCGACGAATGGCTCAAGTTGCTGTGCCCAGCCGTTCCATCCATGAACCAGCAGCACTGTCGGCTCGTGCGCGGTGTCGCCCCATGTGTAGGACACCGCAGCGCCGTCGGGCAGCTGCACGGTCGCCATTTTTGGCGGCTCGGCTGCAAAGCGGCGGCGCTCGGCGCCGGCGCGCTGCGTCGTGAAGAATTGCCGCGCGACGTGACGTGCGGCCCGCTGCGGCGTGACGATCGAAGCGATTCGTACGCCCGCTC
>DATEZE010000265.1:0-6472 GCA_035255845.1 Burkholderiaceae bacterium
GGCGGCGCCGACATGCCTGTGGTGATCTCCATGCTGAACAGCTATTCGGGCTGGGCCGCGGCAGGCATCGGCTTCTCGCTCAACAACACCATGCTGATCATCGCAGGCAGCCTGGTCGGATCCTCAGGCGCGATCCTGTCGTACATCATGTGCAAGGCGATGAACCGGTCGTTCTTCAACGTGCTCCTCGGCGGTTTCGGCGGCGAGGTTGCGCAAGCCGGCGGCAAGGCCGAGCAGCGCCCGGTGCGCTCGGGCTCGCCGGACGACGCGGCCTTCCTGATGGAGAACGCCGAGACCGTGATCATCGTTCCCGGCTACGGCCTCGCAGTCGCACGCGCACAGCACCCGCTGAAGGAACTCGCCGACAAGCTGATCGCGAAGGGCGTCAACGTGAAGTACGCGATCCATCCGGTGGCCGGGCGCATGCCGGGCCACATGAACGTGCTGCTGGCCGAAGCCGAGGTGCCGTACGATCGGGTGTTCGAAATGGAGGACATCAACGGCGAGTTCGGCGAGGCCGACGTCGCACTGATCCTCGGCGCCAACGATGTCGTGAATCCCGCCGCCAAGGATCCGAAGTCTCCGATCGCCGGCATGCCGATCCTCGAGGCCTACAAGGCCAAGCAGGTGATCGTCAACAAACGCTCGATGGCCTCGGGTTACGCCGGCCTCGACAACGAACTCTTTTACATGCCGAAGACGATGATGGTGTTCGGCGACGCGAAGAAGGTGGTCGAGGAGATGGGCAAGGCCGTCGGCTGATGCGGCAGGATGCCGTCCTTCTCGTCGTCGACATCCAGCACGACTTCCTGCCGGGCGGCGCACTCGCCATCGAGCGGGGCGACGAGGTCATTCCAGTCATCAACCGCATCGCACCGCGCTTCGACCACGTCCTGCTGACGCAAGACTGGCACCCGGCGGGTCACGTCTCGTTCGCCTCGTCGCACACGGGCAAGGTTCCGTTTTCGACGATCGGTCTCGAATACGGCGAGCAGGTACTGTGGCCCGACCATTGCGTGCAGGGCACGCATGGCGCCGCTTTCGACGAGCGGCTCGTCGTGCCCCATGCGCAGGGCGTGATCCGCAAGGGCTACCACGCGCATACCGACAGCTACTCCGCGTTTCTCGAGGCCGATCGTCGCACGCAGACCGGCCTCTCTGGGCTGCTCGCCGAGCGCGGGCTGCGTACGGTCTACTTCGCCGGACTCGCACTGGATTTCTGCGTTGCCTGGAGTGCGCTCGACGCGATGGCGCGCGGCTTCGAAGCGATCGTCATCGAGGACGCCTGCCGCGCGATCGATACGCACGGCTCGCTGGACGCAGCCCGCAGGGCATTCGCCGACGCCGGTGTGCGCATGATCGCCTCGGACGCGCTGCTGTAGCGCCGTCCGGACGAAACGACTCGTTACGACTCTGGTCGACGCGGATTCAGCCGCGCATCCAGCCACTCGATCCAGTGCATCACCGGCGTCTCGGTGCCGCTCTGCAGATGCGTGATGCAGCCGATGTTCGCCGACAGGATCGCATCGGGTCCGGGCGCCTCCAGGTGACCGAGGCGACGGTCGCGCAGTTCGATCGAGAGTTCGGGTTGCAGTACCGAGTACGTGCCCGACGAGCCGCAGCAGAAATGACTTTCCGCGACCGCTGCGACGGTGGCGCCGAGCGAGCTCAGCAGCGCTTCAACCGCGCCGCGCACTTTCAGGCCGTGCTGCAGTGTGCACGGGGAATGGAAGACGACCTTTCCGGTCGTTTCAGTGCCCAACCTGCGCCTGAGATCGTCGCCCAGGGCTGGCAGCAGTTCCGCGACGTCCTGCGTCAGCTCGCTGATGCGCTGTGCGCGCGCGGCGTACTCCGGATCACGCGCGAGCAGATGCCCGTACTCTTTCACCTGCAAGCTGCATCCGCTCGCGTTTATCACGAGCGCCTCGGCGCCGGCTTCAACGAGCGGCCACCAGGCGTCGATATTGCGGCGCGCGTCGTTGAGTCCGCCGTCGTGGTCGCTGAGGTGGTAGCGGATCGCGCCACAGCAGCCGGCGCCCGCGGGCCGCACGAGTTCGATCCCGAGGGCGTCGAGCACGCGCGCGGTCGCGGTGTTGATGTTCGGCGCCATCGCTGGCTGCACACAGCCTTCCAGCAGGATCATGCGGCGCGTGTGGGCGCGCGTCGGAAAGGTTCCGGGCGCTCGCCTTGCCGGGATCTTGGCCTTCAGCGCCGCCGGCAGCAGAGGCCGCAGCGCCTGGCCGATTCTCATCGCCGGCGCGAACAGCGGGCTGGTGAGCCCGTTCTTCAATGCTGCGCGAACCAGCCGCTGGCCCAGCGGCCGCTGCACGCGGTCGTCGACCAGCTTGCGGCCGATGTCGAGCAGCCGCCCGTACTGCACTCCAGAAGGGCAGGTGGTTTCGCAATTGCGGCAGGTGAGGCACCGGTCCAGATGCAGCTGCGTCTTTGCCGTGATGGCGCCGCCTTCCAGCATCTGCTTCATCAGGTAGATGCGGCCGCGCGGGCCGTCAAGCTCGTCGCCCAGCAGTTGGTACGTCGGGCACGTGGCCGTGCAGAATCCGCAATGGACGCACTTGCGCAGGATCGCGTCAGCATCCTTGCCCTCAGGCGTGTCCCGGATCCAGTCTGCGAGCTGCGTCTGCATCGTTTTACTGCGGGACCATTTTTCCGGGGTTGAAGATGCCGGCCGGGTCGAACTCTGCCTTCAGGCGGGTATTGATGCGCGCGACGGCAGGCTCGAGCGGCTGAAACACGGGGACCTGCGCGTCCCCACCGCGAAAGCGGGTTGCGTGTCCGCCGAGCGCGCCGACGAGTGCGCGAATCGATGGCGGCGCGTGCCGCGCGCGCAGCCAGCGTTGGCCGCCGTGCCACTCGATCAGCGTGGCACCCAGTTCGAGCGGTGGCGTCGTCGGTGGCACGGCCAGCCGCCACAGGACATCATCGCCGGCGAAAAACGGATGCCGCTGCTCGCGCAGATCGTTCCACCATGACGCGGCATCGTCGACGGCGTGGCCGCCGAGGCGAGATTGCGCAGCCTCTATCGCAGTGCGCGCTCCGGAAAGCCGAATGCGCAGTTCACCGCCAACCCAGGCGCTGGCGGAGATTGGCAGCGGCTCTCCGCCCCATTCGTTCATCTGCTTGATGGCGGTCGCTTCGTCGACATCGAACGCCAGCGTGCGCTCGGTCACCGGGCGAGGCAGCACTTTCAACGAGACGTCGACGAGCACGCCGAGCGTCCCGAGCGAACCTGCCAGCGCTCGCGACATGTCGTAGCCGGCGACGTTCTTCATCACGCGGCCGCCGAAGGACAGCAGCTCGCCGCGGCCGTCGATCATGCTCGCGCCGAGGATGAAGTCGCGCACTGGCCCCGCCGCGACGCGACGCGGACCCGCCAGCCCGGCTGCGATCGCACCTCCGACGGTGGCGCCCGGCCCGAAGTGCGGCGGCTCGAAGGGCAGCACCTGTTGGCATTCGTCCAATGCGGCCTCGAGTACCACCAGTGGCGTGCCGCCGCGCACTGTGACCACCAGTTCGGTCGGGGCGTAGTCGACGATGCCGCTGCAGTCGCGCGGATCGAGCGGCTGGCCGCGGGTCGGGTTGCCGTAGAAGTCCTTGGTGCCTCCGGCGCGAATGTGCAGCGGCTGGCTGCGCGTGGCAGCGTCGCGCACGCGCTCACGCAGCCGCGCGACCGCCGGATGCTCGTGGCCGCTCATTTGCGGGCGCAAGAACAGAGTGCGCGTCGGCGCGTGTTGCGCATCATGAAGTCAGAAGCGCGGCAGCTCCGGAAACCTCAGCTGCCCGCCGTGCACATGCATCTTGCCGTATTCGGCGCAGCGGGCGAGCGTCGGCACCGCTTTACCCGGGTTGAGCAACCCCGCCGGATCGAATGCGCGCTTGATCGCGTGAAAGGCCTGCAGCGTCGTGCTGTCGAACTGCTGGCACATCTGGTGGATCTTCTCGACGCCGACGCCGTGCTCTCCGGTCACGGTGCCGCCGACGGCGATCGACAGTTCGAGGATCTCGAAGCCGAACTGTTCGGCTCGCACCACCGAGTCCTGATCATTCGCGTCGAACATGATCAGCGGGTGCAGGTTGCCGTCGCCGGCGTGGAAGACGTTGGCACAGCGCAGGCCGTACTTCTTCTCCATCGCCGTGATCGCCTTCAGCACCTCACCGAGGCGCTTGCGTGGGATCGTGCCGTCCATGCAGTAGTAATCCGGTGAGATGCGACCGACGGCCGGGAACGCCGCCTTGCGTCCGGCCCAGAAGCGCAGTCGCTCGGCCTCGGACCGGGAAACCTTCAGCTGCGTCGCGCCGCTGCCGTCGAGAACTTCCTTGATGCGGTCGATCTCGTCGGCGACTTCCTCGGGTGTGCCGTCGGATTCCACGAGCAGGATCGTTGCGGCGTCGAGGTCGTAGCCCGCCTTGACGAACGGCTCCACTGCCGCAGTCGCCGCCTTGTCCATCATCTCCATGCCGGCCGGGATGATGCCGGCCGCGATCACCGCCGCGACCGCATCGCCGCCCTTTTCGACATCGTCGAACGACGCCATCACGACCTGTTGCTTCAGCGGCTTCGGCACGAGCTTCAGCGTAGCTTCGGTCAGCACCAGCAGCAGGCCTTCGGATCCGACCACCAGCGGCAGAAGGTCGTAGCCCGCGCTGTCGGGAGCGGTCGAGCCGACTTCGACGATGTGGCCCTCGATCGTGACGCCGCGCACGCGCAGCACGTTATGCAGCGTGAGGCCGTACTTCAGGCAATGCACGCCGCCGGAGTTCTCGGCGATATTGCCGCCGATCGTGCAGGCGATCTGGCTCGATGGATCCGGGGCGTAGTACAGGTTGAGATGCGCGACCGCTTCGGAAATCGCGGCGTTGCGCACGCCCGGCTGCACAGTGGCCGTGCGCGCGAGCGGATCGATCGTGAGGATGCGGTTGAACTTGGCGAGCGACAGCAGCACGCCCTTGCCGTGCGGCAGCGCCCCGCCGGAAAGCCCTGTGCCCGCGCCGCGCGGCACCAGGGGTACACCGAGCTCATGGCACGCGCGGAGAATGTCGACGACCTGAGCTTCGTCCTCGGGCAGCGCCACAACCATCGGCAGCTGCCGGTACAGCGTGAGCCCGTCGCACTCGTACGGTTTCGTATCCTCTTCGCGCCAGAGCACGCAGTGTTCCGGCAGGAACGAGCGCAGCCGCGCGACGACGGCGCGCTGGCGCTCGACGTCGACGGCCCCGCTGCCCTCGAGCGGAATGCGTTCGGCGAGCATCTGCGCCGGAGGATGGGCCAAGTCAGCCGGGGCGTTCATGACGTTCACGGTATCACGCAGCGGTCGCGCGGCGAAAGCCGAGAGCTGCGCAACCGCAGCCACAAAGCAGTAATGCGCCGCTGCTGTCATGCTTGCGTCTACGCGATCGGCGACCACGCTGTAACGGAGGACATTTGATGGAATCGAGCGAGCGGCGCAGCCCGTCCTCGCAAGGAAAAATGGCGGGCTGTGCGCTGCTGCTGGCAGTCGCGGTGTGCATGCTCGGCTGCGCGGGGCCGCATCGGTCGCCGGGCGCGATGCAGTTCGCCGAAACGGCATTGCCTCCTCCTCCTCCGTTGCCGCCGGTGCCTTGGCGCGAAGACACCGCGTCGACGCTCGCCTCGGGCAGCGCGCAGTGGACGGATTCGAGCCGCGATCGCACGATCACCGGGCGGTGGGTCGCGCCGGCAGGTGGAGGCAGGGCACTCGTCCTCGTGCTTCCCGGGCTGGCGCAGGGCAGCCAGATGCCGATGGCGCTTGCCGAAACGCTCGCTCACGCGGGCTTCGCCGTTCTCGCACTCGGGCATCCCGGCAACGACGAGACGGTTTGGCAAGGGCAGGAAGCGCGACGCGCCGATTTCCAATTGGCCGCGCGGCGGGTCTACGCCATCAGTGAAGCCGCGGAGCGGGTCGCTGACGTGCACTTCGTGCTAGCGGCTCTCGAGCGCGAACCCCCGCCATGGCTGCCGCAGTCGTGGACACGCCTCGGCGTCGTCGGCATCGGTCCGGGCGCGCAGACTGCGCAATGGCTGGTCGGCGAGCGAATGACCCGCGACCCGCCGCAAGCGCCCGATCGGCGCATTGCCGCGGTCGCGTTGGTCGGCCCGTACGTCGGCTTCGAAGGCCCCGCGATGTCGCAGCGCTATGGATCGGTCACGACGCCTCTGCTGCTCGCCTATGGCCTGACGGAGACCGATCCCTACGGACTCGGCATGACGGGGCAGCAGCGCCGCGCGATGGTGAATCAGCTGGTCAATGCACGCGTCGTCGAACTGAGGCTGTCGGCATCGACGGTCGCGGCGCTGCAATTGCCCGGCATGCCGCAGATCCCCGACGGCGCGGCCGGGTCGCGCCTGCCACCGAGCACGTCGACTCAGCACGAGCAGTCGAATCGGAGCGGTCGCGGGCCTGCGCCCGGAGCGATCGGCGCAACCGGTGCGCCGCCC
>DATEZE010000266.1:0-7261 GCA_035255845.1 Burkholderiaceae bacterium
GAGGAGCAGCGCGACCGTGCTGGCCGATATCAGCAGCCGCGTGCGTGAAAGCGGACTTCTCATGTGTACCTCCCTTGCTGGACCGGGCGTTACCGGTCGACGATGCTTCCTGCGGCTTTGGCGCCGGAGGAATTCCGAAGCGCCGGCGCGCTACACCGCGCGGAACACCGCGACGGCGTAGACGAGCGAGATGCCGGACGCCCACCACAGGTCCGGACCGACGAGTCCGAGCCAGGCGAGATGAATGAACGCGGTGCCGAGCAGGGCGATGAACAAGCGGTCGCCGCGCGTCGTTGCTACGCCGAGCACGCCGACGCGCTCGATTTCCGGGCGCGCGATCGCAAGCAGGGTCATGACGATGAGCAGGGCGGCGATAGCGACAAAGAACGCCGCGGTCTGCAAGGTCCATGCCATCCAGGCGATCTGCTCCATCGATTCCTCTCACACGCGGCCGAGCGCGAAGCCCTTGGCGATGTAGTTGCGGACGAACCAGATCACGAGCGCGCCGGGCACGATGGTCAGCACGCCGGCGGCGGCGAGCAGGCCCCAGTCCATGCCGGCCGCGGAGACCGTGCGCGTCATGATGGCGGCGATCGGTTTTGCGTTGACGGTCGTGAGCGTGCGCGCCAGCAGAAGCTCCACCCACGAGAACATGAAGCAGAAGAATGCCGCGACGCCGACGCCCGGGCCGATCAGCGGCAGGAAAATCCGGACGAAGAAGCGGGGAAACGAGTAACCGTCGAGTGCCGCGGCTTCGTCGATCTCGCGCGGCACCCCGGACATGAAGCCTTCGAGTATCCAAACGGCGAGCGGGACATTGAACAGGCAATGCGCGAGCGCCACCGCCCAAGGGGTATCGAACAGTCCGATCGCCGAATAGAGATTGAAGAACGGCAACGCGAACACCGCCGGCGGCGCCATGCGATTGGTCAGCAGCCAGAAGAACAGATGCTTGTCGCCCAGGAAGCGGTAGCGCGAAAACGCATACGCCGCGGGCAGCGCCACCGTGACCGACAGCACCGTGTTCATCGCGACGTAGCTGATCGAGTTCAAGTAGCCGCGATACCAGGTCGGATCGGTGAAGATCTTGCGGTAGTTGTCGAACGTGAATTCCTGCGGCCACAGCGTGAACGACCCGAGGATCTCGTTGGTCGTCTTGAACGACATGTTGAGCAGCCAATAGATCGGTAGCAGGACGAACACGATGTAAACCGCGGGCACGAGCCAGGCGTAGCGCTTCACGACTGTTCGTCCTTGGTCATGACCGTGTAGAAGATCCACGACAGCAACAGGATGATCAGGAAGTAGATCAGCGACATCGCGGCTGCCGGCCCGAGGTCGAACTGGCCGAGCGCAATCTTGACCAGGTCAATCGACAGCACCGTCGTCGAGTTACCCGGTCCGCCGCCGGTGACAACGATCGCCTCTGTGTAGATCATGAAGCTGTCCATGAAGCGCAGCAGGATCGCAATCGTCAGCACGCGCTTCATCTTCGGCAGCTGGATGTAGCGGAACACCGCCCAGCGTGATGCGCCGTCAATCTTCGCCGCCTGGTAGTAGGCGTCCGGAATCGCCGACAGCCCCGCGTAGGCGAGCAGCACGACCAGCGAGGTCCAGTGCCAGACATCCATCGCAATCAGCGTTGCCCATGCAGAGATTGGCTGGCGCGTGAAGTTGTAGTCGATGCCCATCGCATTCAGCGTGTGCCCGAGCAGGCCGATATCGGGCAGCGCGAGGATGTTCCACATCGCGCCGACGACGTTCCACGGGATCAAAAGCGGCATCGCCATCAGCACCAGGCACACCGACACCCACGGGCCTTTGCGCGGCATCGTCAACGCAATCGCTACGCCGAGCGGTACTTCGATCGCGAGGACGATCGCGGTGAACAGCAGCGACCGTTGCAACGATTCATGAAAGCGCGGCGAGCGCAGGATCTGCTCGAACCACTTGACGCCCTCGAAGAAAAACACGTTCTCGCCGAAGGTTTCCTGCATCGAGTAGTTGACTACCGTCATCAGCGGGATGACCGCGTTGAACGCGACCAGCACGACGACCGGTACGACCAGCCACCAGGCTTTCTGATTGACGGTCTTGGTGTTCACGGGCCGCTCAGCCTGCGATCCAGCCGTCGACGTACAGCTGCGTGTACGCCGGATCGAACTTCAGAAACGCGCGCCCCGACGGCAGCGGTGTTCCCTCCGCCACCAGCAGCTTGATGATCGTCGCCGTCGCCGGCGGCTCAGCATCTGCCATCGTATCGACGATGCGGTAACGGCCGCTGTCGGCCACCTTGAGAATGTGCACGGCGATACCGTTTTCCGCGAACCTGACAAATTCCGGACGCACGCCGATCTCGAGCCGCGCTCCGTCGTGCGGCAACTTCAACGGCGCTGCAATCTTGACGGCGTGGCCCGCGAATCGAGCCACTCCATTGTCGAACGTCGCCGGCAGCACGTTCATGCCGGGCGAGCCGATGAAGTGGCCGACAAACGTGTGCCGCGGCCGCTCGAAAAGTTCCACCGGCGTACCAGACTGCACGACAGTGCCCTCGTTCATCACCAGCACCTGATCGGCGAACGTCAGCGCCTCGGTCTGGTCGTGTGTTACGTAGATCATCGTCGGGCGCAGCCGCTGGTGCAGCTCCTTGAGCTTGCCGCGCAGCCGCCACTTCAGGTGCGGATCGATCACGGTCAGCGGCTCGTCGAACATGATCACGTTGACGTCGTCGCGCACCAGTCCTCGCCCGAGCGAAATCTTCTGCTTGCCGTCAGCAGTCAGCCCCGCCGCGCGCTGCATCAGCATCGGCTCCAGGTCGAGCAGCGCGGCGATCTCCCGCACTCGCTTGTCGACCTGCGCGGCGGGAATGTTGCGATTGCGCAGGGGGAACGCCAGGTTGTCGAACACGCTCATCGTGTCGTAGACGACCGGGAACTGGAACACCTGCGCGATGTTGCGCGCGTCCGGCGGCGCAGCGGTTACGTCGCGCTCGTCGAAGAACACCGCCCCTTCGGTCGGCCGCAACAGGCCCGAGATGATGTTCAGCAGCGTGGTCTTGCCGCAGCCCGACGGACCGAGCAGCGCGTTGGCGCTGCCTTCGGCCCACTCGACGTTCAGGCGCTTGACGGCCCAGTCGGCGTCAGCGGCCGGATGCTCGCGATAGCTGTGTCGCACGTTCTTCAACCCGATCCGCGCCATCGCTACCCCACCGCCATCGCGTGGCCGCCCGCGCTTACACAGCGGCCGTCGGCGTTGAAATAAAGGCCGTGCGCGACGTCGAGCCTGAAGTCTGCCGTGGCGCCGACGGCGAATCGATGCACGCCGTGCGATTGCGACACCCATCCGAGCCCGTGCAGGTCGAAGTGCACGACGCTTTCGGACCCGCTGATCTCGGCGACCGAAACCTGTCCTCTGACCCGCACGCCGTCGCGAACCGGATCGACGTCCACGCCTACCTGCGCGTCCGTTTGCACGCCGGGCGCTGCCGGCTGCACATGGTGTGGCCGCAGCCCAAGCGTGTACGCGCCGTCGGCCAGCGCCGCCAGTTCACCACGAACGTTCCAGCCGACGACATTGCTGATGTCGATGCGCGAGCCGCGCTTGACCACGGGTGCCGTGTTGATCGGCGGATCCGAAAACACTTGCGCGGTCGTCAGGTCCACCGGGCGCCGATACACGTCCTGTGTCGGGCCGAACTGCGTGATCGCGCCCTCGTGCAGCGTCGCCGTGTGGCCGCCGAGGAGCAGCGTCTCTGCCGGTTCCGTCGTCGCGTATACGACCGTGCAGTCACGATCTGCGAAGAGCCGCGGCAGTTCATCGCGCAGGCCCTCGCGCAGCTTGTAATCGAGGTTGGCCAGCGGCTCGTCGAGCAGCACCAGATCCGCGTCCTTCACCAGCGCACGGGCCAGAGCGGTGCGCTGCTGTTGCCCGCCCGACAACTCGGCCGGTCGCCGGTCGAGCAACGGTGAAAGCTTCAGCAGTTCAGCGATGCGCCCGACGCGCTCTTTGACCTGCGCGCCGCTCACGCCGGCAACGCGCAACGGCGAGGCGATGTTGTCGAACACCGTGAGGTGCCCGTAGTTGATGAACTGCTGATAGACCATCGCGACGCGGCGCTCGCGCACCGGCACGCCGGTCACGTTCTTGCCGTTGAACCAGATTTCGCCGGACGTGGGCTTGAGCAGGCCGGCCATCAAGCGCATCAAAGTCGTCTTGCCGGCGAGCGTCGTTCCCAACAGGATGTTGAAGTCTCTGGGCGCGAGTTCGACGCTCGTGGGATGGATGTACGTCTGCCCTTCAACCCGCAGCACGACATCCTTCAGTGCGAGGCTCATAGGGCTGCGGCTAATCCGGGCCAACCCTTCTCCCTCTGTCCCAGACCGGCGACAGAGGGAAAGGGCGCGTTCGACGCAAGCGGAAGGAGCCTCCCGCCGCTATTTCTTCGCCACCGTCCAGCGCTTGATCAACTCGTCGTAGTCGACGGTGACGCCTTTCGGCTTCTCGTTCGCCAGCTTGGCCTTCGGACCGTCGGGCTTGCCGAGCCACTCCTTCGGATCCTTCTTCGGATTCAGGCGCGGGCCGCAGCCGCCGTAGGTCTTGGCCTTCTCATCGGCCACCTGCATGCGCGCCATGACGTCGTCCATCTCGCCGGCCAGGCGATCCATCGCCTGCTGCGGAGTGAACGCACCCGAATTCACGTCGCCGATGTTCTGCCACCACAGCTGCGCGAGCTTCGGATAATCAGGCACGTTGATCCCGGTCGGCGTCCACATCACGCGGTCGGGCGAGCGATAGAACTCGACCAGGCCACCGAGCTTCGGCGCGCGTTCGGTAAACGACTGGTGCCGCACTGTGCTGTCGCGGATGAACGTCAGCCCGACGTGGCTCTTCTTCACGTCGACGGTTTTCGACACCACGAACTGGCCGTACAGCCACGCAGCCTTGCGGCGGTCGATCGGCGTGGACCTGAAGAGCGTCCACGAGCCGGCGTCCTGATAACCGAGCTTCATGCCGTCTTCCCAGTACGGACCCTTGGGCGATGGCGCCATCCGCCATTGCGGCATTCCGGCGTCGTCGACCGTGTTGTTGCCCTCTTTCTTGGGCTTGACCATCTCGGACGTGAAGGCCGTGTACCAGAAGATCTGCTGCGCCACGTTGCCCTGCGCCAGTGCGGGCAGCGACTGGTAGAAGTCGTAGTCGGCCGCGCCGGGCGGCGCGTACTTGCGCAGCCACTCGTCCCACTTGCGGATCGCATACACCGAAGCCGGGCCGTTGGTCTCACCGCCGCGCGAGATCGACGCGCCCGACGGATTGCACGAGCCGACTTCCATGCGGATGCCCCACTCGTCGATCGGGCGGCCGTTCGGCAGACCCTTGGAGCTCGCACCTGCCATCGACAGCCACGCATCGGTCATGCGCCAGCCCAGATCCGGTGCGCGCTTGCCATAGTCCATGTGGCCGTAGATGCGCTTGCCGTCGATCTGCTTGACCTGCGTGCTGAAAAACTCGGCGATGTCTTCATACGCCGACCAGTTGACCGGCACGCCGAGCTCGTAGCCGTACTTGTCCTTGAACGCCTTTTTGATCTCAGGGCGCTTGAACCAGTCGTAGCGGAACCAGTACAGGTTGGCGAACTGCTGGTCCGGCAGCTGCCAGATCTTGCCGTCCGGGCCGGTCGTGAATGAAATGCCGATGAAGTCCTTCACGTCGAGCGTCGGCAGAGTGACGTCCTTGCCTTCGCCGGCCATCCAGTCGGTCAGGTTGACGGCCGATTGCAGCCGCGAGTGCGTTCCGATCAGGTCCGAGTCGTTGATGTAGGCGTCGTACAAATTGCGGTTGGTCTGCATCTGCGTCTGCACCGCCTGCACGACCTCGCCCTCGCCGAGCACCTGGTGGTTGACCTTGATCCCGGTGATCTCCTCGAACGCCTTGGCCAGGGTCTTGGACTCATACTCGTGCGTTGGAATGGTCTCCGACAGCACATTGATCTCCATGCCCTTGTACGGCTTGGCCGCGTTGATGAACCACTCCATCTCCTTGAGCTGCTGCTCCTTGGTCAGGGTCGAAGGCTGGAACTCCTTCTCGACCCATCGCTTGGCTGCGTCCATGTCGGCGTGCGCTGTCGAGACGACCGACAACGCCATCGCGCTTGCTGCAAAGAAAAGTGCTGATCGGTGTCCCCGCATCTCCTTCTCCTTCGCCTTTTTCGTCGATCGTCTTCTTATCGGACCGATCGGCATTCGCCGTGCGACATGCGAACCCAATGCGACCGGCCGAGCAAGCGATCCTAGGAGCGAACCAAAACGAAAGTCAATCGCCGGACCCACCGCGAATGAGGCAGCGCTCGCGATCTACCGTGAGTCAAATGGCGGCGCGCGCTCGCGCCGCCATGACGGGCACCACCATCAGCAGTTGGGGCCCGTCCTGATTGTTGAGGGGCAGCCTCCGAACTTGTTTATCGCATCCGGCAGGCTGCAGCCCCAGAACACTTTTGGCGTTGCGAGACCGCTAGACCCGCAACGCTCGCAGACGAGGAACTCTTTCGCCGCGGCACCACCCGGGCAGTCTCCCTGCGGAGGGCTGGGCGGGTTCGGAGCCGGGGGCGCACTCGTTCCACTGGATCCAGTCGTCGCATACCAAACGCCGGGGGGCGCCGTATAGCATTTACCCCAGACGAGCTGTACAGGAAGCGGTGCCGAACGAGCGCCGCCCGCTTCGTCAACGATGTTGATCGGAAAGATCGTAATGGGGCACCAGGAACGCGCCTTCACGGGTGACTGGACGACATTGGCCGGAACCGCGACCGCGATGCGCCACCGAGTCGTCGCACCACTACCGTCGTTCAGTTGCGAACGGCGGTACTGAAAGTCGCCCATTGGCGCCGCGGGACCCACCAGCGTGAAAGGCACGCCGCCCGAATCCACGGTGAAGTTGGTCAGGGACGGAATATCGAAGTCGATGAATGCCGTGTCGGGATACCGCTGCGGGCAATTGGCCATCGACGTGCCGCCTGGCGGGCACTCTTCTGCCGCGCCGAGCGCAAATCCAAACCAGTCGGGATTCGTGCCGGACGCGTGAATCCATCGGCCGTTACCGGTCATGTCGACCAGCGTGGGCTTGGCCGGCGACGGAACACTCTGGCAACCCACGAAAGCGGCTGCGATGGCAGCGAGCAAAGCAACGATGCCGCGCTTGATCATGACGCCTCCTTGTTCTTGTCGACGCAGCATGCGACCGAAAGGGAGCGCCGGCAACCAGAATT
>DATEZE010000267.1:0-5950 GCA_035255845.1 Burkholderiaceae bacterium
CTCAACGCTCATCGGCGCAAGCTACGCTGCGGTGCTCAGCGTGCTGCTCGACGACGCGCGCCGCCTGCGCCGTTTCGCCGTCATCGACGCGCCTCTGTCCGCGGACGTCGCCGAAGTGCTGCGCCTGAGACGCGGATTCGATTCTTCCTTCGGCGCGCTCTACTGGCCGGCGCTGTCGTGTGCGCAATGCAGCGACGGCAGGACACCGGCATCCGGCGCCGTGTGCGGCGCCTACGCGCTGTCCGACCAGGAGCGCGGTGTATTTCGTTCCGCCGGAAGCTTGCTGCTGCCCAGTGCGGGCGCGCCGGTCGCACAGGCGACATCGAGCGAGCTCGCCGATCTCGACGCGGCCGGAATCAACGTGATACGCGCACTCCCTGGCATCGGCGTGCGCGTATCGGGTGCACACACGCTCTCGTTCGACCGCGAACTGCGTTCGCTGACGGTGCGCCGTCATCTTTTGTTCCTGCAGAATTCGATTGCGCGCGGCACTCGCTGGACTGTCCACGAGCGCAACGACGCGAGGCTTTGGCAGGAGCTGCGCACGCGAATTGCCGAGTTTCTGCGGTGGCAGTTCCTCGATGGCGCATTTATGGGTTCTCAAGCAGCTGAGGCGTATTACGTGCACTGCGACGAGAGCACCGTATCTGCCGACGATCGCACCGCGGGCCTCGTCGTGTGCGAGATCGGTGTCGCGTTGCTGCGCGCCGCGGAATTCATCACCTTTCGCGTTGCGCAGCGCACCGCGAGACTATGAGGCACCGGCGCCGAGCTATTGCCCGGCGGTTGGCAGCGAGACACGACCGACGCACAATTGGAGCTTGATCTTCGACTGGAAAGACCATGCGCAAGACCCCAAACCTCCCGCTACTGCTCGCCGGCCTGACGACTGTTCTCCTGGCATGTGCGACCACCAAGATGGAAGCACAATGGATGAACCCGGACTTCAAGGGCGCCAAGCTCCGCGACCAGACCGTGCTAGTCGCATGCCAGGCGCGCGACTTCACCGCGCAGGCGGTCTGCGAGGACCAGGCGTCCACGCAACTCGCGGCGCGCGGCGTGAAGCCGGTCAAGTTCGCCGTCGCGAACATGGGTGTACCGCCGACCGCAGAGGCGATTGAGGCCGCGGCGAAGAGTGCGAGCGCGCGTGCTGTGTATCGGACGACGCTCAGCACATCGGTCCCTACTGTCAGTCCCGGACCGACAATCGGCATCGGCGTCGGCGGCGGCGGCTACCGTGGCGGCGCCGCAGGAGGCGTATCGATGCCGGTCGGCGGCTCGACGGTCTCTGAGGCCTATGCAGCCGACACCGCGATCGTCGACGTCCCGAGCGGGAAGCTGATCTGGACCGGGCGCGCGACCAGTCCGACCGGCGGTGACGTCACGACACAGCTGGCCGATCTGAACCGCGTGATGTTCGATTCCCTTTCCGGCAGCGGACTCTTTTAGACGGCCCTCGGCCAAATACGGACATTCCGACTGCTTGCGCGCTCTGATAATCCGTTTGCGCCTGCGCCGCCAAAGTGCTCAGCGGCGCTGACTTTTGCCCGGGAACCCGTAATCACATTCATTCCAGGGGAGATCGTCATGAAGATTCTTGCTTGCTTTGTTCTGGCCGCGATCCTTGCCGCTTGCGCCCAGTCACCGACCCGCACGGAATCCGCGACACAGAGTCCGAAAGCAACGTCGCCGTGGGCCGCGCCCACATCCACGGTGCGGTGGAACGAATACGCCTGCGATCTCATCGCGCGCAACCAGGTGGGGCAGTTCCCCGCGATACGCACGCTCGCTTACCTGAACCTTGGCATGAACAACGCGATCATCGCCGCGCAAGCGAAGGGCGCGAAGCCCCAAGGTGCGGCGGCGGGCGCGGCAGCCACTATCCTCAGCTACTTGTATCCCAAGGACGAGCAGGCCATCGCCGCGCGACTTGCGACCGAAACCGCGGCACTGGGCGCGAACGGCGGCTATCGACAGGACTTCACTGCCGGCGTTGCCATCGGCCGTGCGGCAGGCGATGAAGTCGTGGCGATGGCTAAGGCCGATCGTTCGAGCGCGCCCTGGACTGGCACGCTACCTACCGGCGCGGACAAATGGTCGAGCCGCGCGCAGCCGCCCGCGCCACCGCTCGGTCCGCAGTTGGGATCGATGCGAACGTTCTTCATGACGACCGCATCCGAATTCCGCGCACCGCCGCCGCCGGCGATCAACTCGCCCGAGTTCAAGGCGACCCTGACGGAGGTGCGCACGATTTCCGACGGCCGCACCTACGACCAGCTTCGCATCGCCCAGTATTGGGAGGGCCTGTCGGGCGCCTTCTCTGCAGGGCGCTGGAACGACACTGCGCGGGGCGCCATTTCCGAGCGCGGGCTCGGCGAGGCGGAATCGGCGCGCATCCTTGCGCTCGTGCACATGGCCTCGTGGGACGCGCAGGCGGCATGCCACGACTCGAAGTACGTCTACTGGGTTCCACGACCCACTCAGGTCGACCCCGACATCCGGCTCGCGATCGGCGTACCGAATCATCCGTCGTATCCCAGCAATCACGCGTGCATCTCCGGCACGATTGGGCTCGTGCTCGACGCACAATTCCCGGACGCGCGCGGGCGCTACTTTGAGATGGGCAAGCAAGCTGGCGAATCGAGAATCTATGGCGGCATCCACTATCGTATCGACGTCGACGAGGGTTACGTCATCGCCCGCAAGGTGGCGACTCGCGCAACTGAAGTTGGTGTGCCGACGGATCGTCCGTTCACTCCGCGCGGGCAGTAGATAGCACGTGCGCAATCGCTGGCGACAGCGAAACGGCCACATCGCGCTTTTCTCGATTGCGACGCCGGGTCAACAGCGGACGAGTCACCACCCGACCTGCCTCGGGACGCTACTGGACCTTTTGGCCGCTCGGCACGGCAAACACTTCGACCGGCTGTTCCTTGCCCTTCAACGCGAACGAGCCGAGAAATTCGAACCGGCATCGCTCGGCCATAACGCCGCGCGTCGCTCCATCGACCAGCAGCACATGGCCCGCCGTCTTCGTCTGCGCCTCGAGCCTGGCCGACACGTTCACGGCGTCTCCAACGCAGGTGTAGGTCGCGCGCGCCTGCGTGCCGGTATAGCCGGCGATCACGTCACCCGAGGCGATGCCGATGCCGATTTCTATCGGTGGCTTGCCGGCGCGGTCGGGTTCGCGATTGAAGAGCTCAATCATCTCGATCATGTCGAGCGCCGCCGCGACGGCCGCCCCGCACGGGTCGGCCAGCGCCAGCGGTGCACCGAAGATCGCCATCAGACCGTCACCCACCATCTGATTGACGACCCCTCCCTGCCCGCTGATCGCGTCGAACATCAGCGTGTAATAGGTGTTCAGCAGCTCGATCGTCTCTTCCGGAGCGCACTGCTCGGCAATCGCGGTGAATCCACGGATGTCCGAAAACATCGCCGTCGCGCGGACCCGATGGCCGCCAAGCGCAAACCCCGACGCGTCGAGGTCCTGCGCGACCTCGCGCGTCGCAAAGCGGCGGACCAGTTCCTTCTGCTGATCGCGCAGGCGCTTCTTCTCGAGGCAAGCGCCGATCCGGGCCCTCAGCAGCACCGGATTCACCGGTTTGTGCAGGTAGTCCTCGGCGCCAAGCTCGATGCAGCGCACGACGCTGTCGAGACCCTCGATCGCAGAGGTCACGATCACCGGTAAGTCGCGCAGCTGCCGATCGGCCTTCAACTGTTCGAGCACCTGCAGGCCGTCCATCTCCGGCATCTCGATGTCGAGTAGCAGCAGGTCGAACGGATCGCGGCGCAACCGGTCCAGCGCCACGCGGCCGTTCTCGGCGAGCGTGACGCCATGGCCCTGCAACTCGAGCGTGCGCGCGAGCAGCAGGCGGTTGACCTTGTTGTCGTCGACGACCAACAGGCGAGCGCCGCGCTCAGCCATGGCGCAGTTCCTTCAGCACAGCGGCAGCCCGGCCATATTCGGCTTCGAGCGAATCGAGGCGTGTGGCGTCCTGCGCCGGGTCCGAAGTCATCCCGGTCAGTTCCAGTTCGCGCGCCAGCGCTCCGAGCGGCAGCGCGCCGAAGGTGTAGCTATTCGACTTCAGCGAATGCGCAGCGCGTCGGAAGCGATCGGCATCGTCAGCAGCACGGGCCCCGCGCAGCTCGGCCAGCATCGTTGGACCTTCCTCGAAAAACGTGTCGACCAGTTCCGCGACGAAGTCAGCACCTGCGGTGGCCTGCAGTTCGGCAAATCGGGCCGCGTCGATCGCGGGCGTTGTCATTTCAGACTCCCTTGCGTGCCGACACCTGATGCAGCGCCTCGACCAACTGGTCGACGCGGATCGGCTTGGTCAGGTAGTCGTCCATGCCGGCGGCCAGGCACTCCTCGCGGTCGCCGGCCATCGCGTTGGCGGTCATCGCCACGATTCGCGGACGTTCCGTCGGCGGCCACTTCGCGGTGATACGTCGCGACGCCTCGAGCCCGTCCATCTCGGGCATCTGCACGTCCATCAGCACGACGTCATAGGGTTGGCGCTCGACCGACTCGATGGCCTCGATGCCGTTGGAGGCGAGGTCAGCGCGATAGCCCATCTGCTGCAGGATACGCAGGGCAAGCTTCTGGTTCACGACGTTGTCTTCGGCGACGAGGATGCGCAGCGGATGCCGCGACCCCATGTCACTGTCGATCTTCGGCTTTGCTGCGCCCGGCGCCGGGCCCCGCGGTGCAGCGCTCTGCGCAAGGAGGCTGGCGAGCGTATCGAACAGCTGCGACTGTCGCACCGGCTTGGCCAGGTGGGCGCTGAAAAGGCCCTCGGTGTCACCAGCTTCGCGCCGGCCCAGCGAGCTGAAGAGCACCAGCGGCAGTTCCGGTCGCTGCTGGCGGATCCTGCGAGCGAGTTCGATGCCGTCCATCTCCGGCATGTGCATATCGAGTATCGCCAGGTCGCAGGCTTCACCGGCATCGAGGCCGCGCAGCGCTTCGGTGGGCGATTCGGTCTCGCGCACCTGCATGCCCCACTTGGCAGCCTGCAGGCTTAGAACGCGCCGGTTGGTGGCGTTGTCGTCGACGACGAGCACGCGGTGGCCAGACAGCTCCGGCTGCGCCCCAACGAAGTCCCGGTGGCGCGTTGGTGGCAGTTCGGCAAGCGGCGCGCGTATCGTGAATTGAAAGGTAGAGCCACGGCCTGGCCCGTCACTCTCCGCCCACATGCGGCCTCCCATCAACTCCGCGAGGCGGCGGCTGATCGCGAGACCTAACCCGGTTCCGCCGTATTTGCGCGTGGTCGACGAGTCGGCCTGCGAAAACGACTGGAAGATCCGGCCCATGCCTTCCCGCGTGAGCCCGATGCCGGTGTCGTGCACCGCAAAGATCAGTTCGACGGCACCGTCATTCACCGGGCCCGCGTTGACGGTCAGCACCACTTCGCCGGCCTCGGTGAACTTGACCGCATTCGCCAGCAGATTGAGCAGAATCTGCCGCAGCCGCGTCAGGTCTCCACTGATCACCGTCGGAACCTCACCTTCGAAGAAATAGGCCGTCTCGAGATGCTTCTCGGTCGCGCGCGGAGCGACCAGGTCGAGCGCGGACTCCACGCACTCGCGCAGGTCGAACGGCTGCGCCTCGATGTCCATACGACCGGCCTCGATCTTCGAGAAGTCGAGGATGTCGTTGATGATCGTGAGCAGCGTGTCGCCCGAATCGCGAATCGTCGCCGCGTAGTCGCGTTGTTCGTCGTTGAGCGGCGTGTCGAGCAACAGGCCGCTCATGCCGATCACCGCGTTCATTGGCGTGCGGATCTCGTGGCTCATCGTCGCGAGGAACGAGCTCTTGGCCTCGTTGGCGGTCTCGGCCGCGGCGCGCGCCTCCTGCGTCTGCGTGAACATGCGCGCATTCTCGATCGCGATCACCGCCTGGTCGGCGAAGGTCTTGAGAAGTGCGTTTTCCTGTTCCCGCAGTCTGTCA
>DATEZE010000268.1:0-18367 GCA_035255845.1 Burkholderiaceae bacterium
GCAGAGCGCGTCGTGTTCGTGTTGATCCCGCCACTGGCGTTGGTCTTCCTGGTCCTCGGAACCATTTTCCTCGGCATCGCCACGCCGACTGAAGGCGGTGCCATGGGGGCAACTGGTGCATTGATCATGGCGTTCTCGCGCAGGCGACTGACCATGGATCTGATGAAGCAGGCGATGAGCTCGACAGCCAAGCTCACAGCCTTCGTCGTGTTCATCCTCGTCGGCGCGCGGGTGTTCAGTCTGACCTTCTACGGTGTCGACGGCCACAAGTGGGTCGAGCACCTGCTGTCGGATCTGCCCGGCGGACAGGTCGGCTTCCTCATCGTCGTCAACATTCTCGTCTTTGTCCTGGCCTTCTTCCTCGACTTCTTCGAGCTGTCATTCATCATCGTGCCGCTGCTAGGGCCAGTCGCGGATAAGCTCGGCATCGACCTGATCTGGTTCGGCGTCCTGCTGGGCGTGAACATGCAAACCTCGTTCATGCACCCACCGTTCGGCTTCGCACTGTTCTATCTGCGCAGCGTTGCGCCGAAGCACGACTACGTCGACAAGCTCAGCGGCAAATCGATGGCGCCGGTGACCACGGGGCAGATCTACTGGGGCGCGATCCCGTTTGTCGTCATCCAGTTGATCATGGTGGGGCTGGTCATCGTCTTCCCGGAGTTGGTGCTCGTCTACAAGAAGGACGCGAGCACTGTCGATCCGAACTCGATCGAGATGTCGTTGCCGACGGAAGGCGAGCCCAGCGGCGGCGCGCCACCGGCCGAAGGAAGCGGAATGCAGAACTTTGCGCCGCCGGCCGACCAGGGTTATGGCGTCGGTGCGCCCGCCACCGATTCGGCCAATCCGGACGACGCCGCCGACAAGGCGATGCAGGACGCGTTCAAGGCACCGGCCCCCGAAGGCGTCAAGAAGTAATCAGACCCGACGTCGCGGTTCGCGGCCGCAGTTGAAGCCGAAAACAAGAAGGGCGCGTGCTGCCGGCACGCGCCCTGGACCGAACGAGCCGACGGGTCTACTTCTTCGCCGGGGCAGCAGCCCGCAGCGTGCTGGCCATGAAAGTGTCGAAATTCAGCTCGGCCACACCGAACCAGCGGATTTGTTCGTCGCGGAATGCCTTCCACGGTTCGTAGATTTTCTTGAATGCCGCGTTCTTCGCCGTCGTTTCTGCATAGACCTCGTTGGCCGCGCCCCACGCCGCGTCCATCACCGCTCGCGGCCACGCCCGCAGCTGCACGCCGGAGGCGATCAAGCGCCGCAGCGCGGCCGGATTGAGCGCGTCGTACTTGGCCAGCATGTCGACGTTGGCGTAGCCGCAGGCGGATTCGAGCGCCGCTTGGTACTCCTTCGGCAGGTCGCTGAACGCCTTGATGTTGACGAAGAGATCCAACTCGGGACCACCCTCCCACCAGCCGGGCGCGTAATAGAACTTCGCAACCTTGCCAAGGCCGAGTTTCTCGTCGTCGTAGGGGCCAACCCACTCAGCCGCGTCGATCGTGCCCTTTTCCAGCGCCGGATAAATGTCCCCGGCTGCCAGCTGCTGCGGCACGACGCCGAGCTTGGCGAGCACCGTACCGGCGAATCCGCCGATGCGGAACTTCAGTCCCTTCAGGTCGGCGACGGACTTGATCTCCTTGCGGAAGAAGCCGCCCATCTGCGCGCCAGTGTTGCCCGCTGGGAACGCCTGAATGTTGTAGCCCTTGAAGAACTCAGCGAGCAGCGCCTTGCCGCCGCCGTGATAGACCCACGCGTTCTGCTGCCGCGCGTTCATTCCGAACGGAATCGCGCACGCAAATGCGAATGTCGGATCCTTGCCAAAGAAGTAGTACGGGGCGGTGTGGCAGCACTGCACAGTGCCGTTTTGCACGGCGTCCAGCGCCTGCAGCCCCGGCACGATCTCGCCGGCCGCGAAAACCTGGATCTGGAACTTGTTGTTCGTCGCGGCGGCGACCGTCTTGGCGATGACCTCGGAACCGCCAAAGATAGTGTCCAGCGACTTGGGAAAGCTCGACGTGAGTCGCCACTTGACCTCGGGTAGTCCCTGAGCCAAGGCCGGCGCCGCGATGGCGGCGGCGGCAACCCCCGCGCCAGCAGTGCTCGCCTTCTTGAGAAAGGAACGACGTTCCATGCTGATGAGTCTCCTGGATCTGTAGTGTGAAGGCGGCGCAGAGGGCAAGCGGATGGCCGCCCGCGTTCCGCTGCGCGCGATTCTAGCCTCAGCCTTTCGCACGGGCCGGTGCTAGATGAAACCCGGGCCGCACGCCCGAGCCTAGGATCCTGCGACCGTCATTCCCTCAACCAGCACCGACCCGCTGATCTTGCTGCCGCGCACGACGGTATCCGTGCCAACGGCGGCGATCCCGGCAAGCATCGACTGCAGGTTGCCGGCGATTGTGATTTCCTCGACGGGATAGCAGATCTGGCCGCCCTCGACCCAGAAGCCGCTGGCGCCGCGGGAGTAGTCGCCCGTCACGTAGTTGACGCCCTGTCCGATCAACTCGGTCACCAGCAACCCCGTTCCCAACCGGCGCAGCATGACCTCGAAATCGTCCTCGGCGTCGGTATCGCTGGACCGCAGCGCCAGGTTGTACGAGCCACCCGCGTTGCCGGTTGATTTCATGCCGAGCTTGCGCGCCGAATAGGTGGAAAGGAAATAGCCTTCGAGGCGTCCATCCTTAACAACCATGCGCTGCATACCGCGTACGCCTTCTTCGTCGAACGGACTCGACCCGGCCCCGCGCGGAAGGTAAGGGTCCTCCTCGACGCTGATGTGCGGCGCGAACACCCGCTTGCCGAGCGCATCGACCAGGAACGATGACTTGCGATACAGCGCTCCGCCGCTGGCGGCCTGCACGAAGCTGCCGAGCAGCCCGCAGGCGAGCGGAGCCTCGAACAGCACCGAACACTGGCGCGTTGCGAGCTTGCGCGCGCCCAGTCGGGCCAGCGCGCGGTGCGCCGCGTAGTCACCGATAGCTTCCGGCAACGCCAGTTCGGCATGCAGGCGTGTCGATGAATACCAGTCGTCGCGCTGCATGCCGCTCGCATTCCGCGCGATCGGCGATACCGAGATCGAGTGGCGCGAGTAGGGGTAACCGGCGATGAAGTCACGGGTGTTGGCGAGCACGAAATGACCCGACGACGTGTAGACGTTGGCGCCCTCCGAGTTCACGATCTTCGGGCTGACAGCAAAGGCCGCCGATTCGCAGCGTTGCGCCAGCCGGATCGCCTCGTCGGCGTCGAGCAGCCACGGATGGAAAAGATCGACGTCGCGCGGTTTTCGCTCGAGCGTGTCTTCGTCGGGCAGGCCGGCAGCGTCGTCTTCGGCCGTGAAGCGTGCGATGTTGTGAGCCGCCTCGACCGCCTGCCGCACCGCGCCTTTCGAGAAATCCGAAGTCGACGCGTGACCGCGCCGCTGGCCGAGGTACACGGTGACGCCCAGGCCCTTGTCGCGCGTGTGCTCGATCGTCTCGACCTTGCGCTTGCGAACGGTGACCGAGAGCCCGGTCGTTTCGCTGACCTCGCACGACGCATCAGATGCGCCGACGGATCGAGCCACGTTGAGTGCGTCCTGCGCCAGGTCGCGCAGTCGATCGTCAGAAATCGAGAAAACAGTCATGCAATGCGAAGTCCCTCGAAGGAGAAATCGGCGAACACCGTGTAATCAGTCCGCCGCAGTTGGCTCGGTATCATAAACAACGATGACAACCGACCCGTTCGGCGACACGGGCGACACCGGCGACGCGGCCACCGCGCCGCCGAGCAAGTCTCAGCGCAAGAGGGACATGCACGCGCTGCAGGCGCTCGGCGCTGAACTGGTCCGCTTGCGGCGCGACCAGCTACAGCGCATCGACTTGCCGGACGAACTGCGCGAGGCCATTGAATTCGCGCATCGCGTCACCAGCCACGAAGGCCGTCGCCGCCACATGCAATATCTCGGCAAGCTGATGCGTCAGGTCGACGCCGAAGCGATCCGCGCAGCGATTTCGCGCGTCACCGGCGAATCGCGCGCGTCCGTTGCGCTGATGCACCTGGCGGAACGCTGGCGCGACCGGCTGATTGCCGACGATGCTGCGCTGACCGAGTTCGTCGCAGCGCACCCTGCGGCCGACGTGCAGTGGCTGCGCGCTGCGATCCGCGCGACGCGGCGTGAAATCGCGGTGGGGCAGGCACCGCGTCATGCGCGCGAGCTGTACCGATGGCTGCACGAACAACTGGAGCATCCGGCGATCCATGAAAGCTGAACGCAGGCAGACCGATGACCTGATACTCGGGCTGGTCTCGATCTCGGATCGGGCCTCATCGGGCACCTATACCGACGAAGGACTCCCCGGTCTGAAGGCCTGGTTCGAGCGTGCGCTCGTCTCACCGTGGCAGGCACACGAGCGACTGATTCCGGATGAACAAAGGATCATCGAACGCACTTTGATCGAGCTGGTCGACGACGTCGGTTGCGACCTAGTGTTGACCACGGGCGGCACCGGGCCGGCGCGGCGCGACGTCACCCCCGAGGCGACGCTGGCGGTCGCGACACGCGAAATGCCCGGTTTCGGCGAGCAGATGCGGCGCATTTCGCTCGAGTTCGTACCGACCGCCATCCTGTCACGGCAGGTCGGCGTGTTGCGCGAGACCGGCGGCCATGCCGCGCTGATCCTGAACCTGCCCGGCCAGCCGAAGGCGATCACCGAAACGCTCGAGGGGCTGAAGGCCGCCGACGGCACGCCACGCGCGCACGGCATCTTTGCCGCGGTTCCGTACTGCATCGACCTGATCGGCGGGCCATACATCGAAACCAGGGACGAGGTCATGGTCGCCTTTCGCCCGAAGAGCGCACGGCGGATGCGTCCGGCATGAGTCGGGAACTGCTCCAAGCCGTCGAACTGCAGACCAGCCCCGCGCCGTCGGCCAGCATCATCTGGCTGCACGGGCTCGGCGCGGACGGCTACGACTTCGTGCCTCTGGTCCGTCAGCTCGAGCTGCTGCAGTCGCCAGCCGCACGCTATGTCTTTCCGCACGCGCCAACCCGCCCGGTGACGATCAACCGCGGCTACGTGATGCGGGCCTGGTACGACATCCTCGGCACCGATCTTGTCCAGCGCGAAGACGAACAAGGCATCGAGACCTCGAGCCGGCAGGTGGAAGCGCTGATCACGCGCGAAGTCGAACGAGGTATGCCGCGCGCGCGCATCGTGCTCGCCGGCTTCTCTCAGGGCGGCGCGATCACGCTGCACACCGGTCTGCGCCAGCGCGAGCCGCTGGCCGGCCTGCTCGCGCTGTCGACCTATCTGCCACTCGCCGAGCGCTTCGACGCAGAGCGCGACCCCGCGTCCGTCTCGGTGCCGATCTTCATGGCTCACGGCCGCGTCGACCCGGTGATTCCGCTGGCACGCGCGGTCAGTTCGCGCGACCGCCTGCGGGCTGCGGGATACCAAGTCGAATGGCACGAGTACGAGATGCCGCACTCGCTCTGCGAGGAAGAGGTCCGGCAGATCGCCGAATTCCTGCGGCGCGTGCTCGCCTGACTTGCCTACCCCGCGACCAGGCTCGCTCGCGTGCGCGGCCTAGCGCTTTACGGCAGGTCGAAAACCAGGACTTCGGCCGCATCGCCGCGGCTCAGCGTGATCTCGCGCGCATCGGTCAGCTTGGCCGCATCACCGGTGGCAAGCGCCGCGCCGTCGACCACTATGCTGCCCCGCGCTATGTGCACGTAGGCGCGGCGGCCCGGCGCCAGCGCGAGCACCGCCGACTCGTCGCCGTCGAACAGCCCGGAATACACGCGAGCGTCCTGGTGGATGAGGACGGATCCTTCCGCGCCATCCGGTGAAGCAATGAGGCGCAGCCGCCCGCGCTTGTCGGCGTCTTCGAAGCGCTTCTCCTCGTACGACGGCGCAATCCCGGTCTGGTCGGGTTGGATCCAGATCTGCAGGAAGTGCGTCGTCTGCGATTTGGCGTGATTGAACTCGGAATGCATCACGCCGCTCCCTGCGCTCATGCGCTGGACGTCGCCGGGACGGATCACCGAACCATTGCCGATGCTGTCGCGATGCGCGAGCTCGCCATCGAGCACGTAGCTGATGATTTCCATGTCGCGGTGGCCGTGTGTTCCAAAGCCCATGCCCGGTGCTACGCGGTCTTCGTTGATCACGCGCAGCGGGCCGAAACCCGTATGGTCGGGGTCGTGATATTCGGCGAAAGAGAAGCTGTGAAATGACTTGAGCCAGCCGTGGTCGGCATAGCCGCGCTCGGCGCTGCGACGGATCGACATCATCGAATTCTCTCCTTGAACTGTGAGCCCACCTGCGCAAATCGCTGGCCCGTCAGGCACTCGATCGTACGATCCTCCGCTGATGCCGGCGCGGCAAGGCGGTGGCCGGATGTTGGCGAAGCTCAGGACGTCCGCGACACTCGCGGCACTAACGGCGTGACGTTCGAGGGCAACCCGCTGCCCTGTGCGAATGCGAAGCGGTTCTTGCCTCTGAGCTTGGCGTCGTACATCGCCAGGTCGGCGAGCTGCAGCAGCCGCTCGAGGTCGCGGCCTTGCTCGGGCGCCAGCGCGATGCCGATGCTGGCGGAGACATTCAGTACCGGCCGCCCGCCCGGCTGCACCACCGGCTGCGCGACCGCCTGCAGCAGCCGGGTCCCAATGCGCTCGACCTCGGCATTCGAGCCGACGTCGGGCACCAGTACTGCGAACTCGTCGCCACCGCGCCGTGCCACCGTGTCCTGCGGCCGCATCACGCGGGTCAGGCGCGCCGCGATCTCGCGCAGGGTTGCATCGCCGACCTCATGGCCGTAACGGTCGTTGACCTCCTTGAATCCGTCGAGGTCGATCGCCATGACGGCACAGCTCACCTTGCGAAGTTCGGACGTCGCGAGCGCGGCAGCAGCGCGCTCGGCCAGCAGGCGGCGATTCGGCAGCCCGGTCAGGTCGTCGTGCTGCGCTTCGTGCAGCGCGCTGGCCTCGCGCCGCTTGATCGTGTCGATGTCGGCGACGACCAGCACGAACTCGCCGTCCGCGATCGAGCGCGCGGTGACCTGGCACCAGGCGGCCCCTTCGCCGCGACCCAGCCGCGCACCGCGCTGCACCCGAAGCTCCCGCACCACCGCCTGATCGCGGCTGCGTGCCTCATCGGCGGCTTCGGTGATTTCGATCCAGTCTTCGCTTTCGAGCAGGCAGTCGCTCAGAGGTGTCTGCGCCAGTTGATCCGGTGGCAGGCCGGCCAGGCGCAGGAAGGCGTCATTGCAGCGCAGAACCAGGCCCTGCTTGACGACTGCGATCGCTTGGCCCGCCGAGTCGAGCACGGTACGTTCGACGCGCAGCGCTTCCGACAGTCGCGTCTCGCGCGACTTGAGCGCCGTGAGGTCAGCATTCATGCCGATGGCGCCGGCGAAACGGCCGCCCGGATGGCGCAGTGGCACGGCGCTGATCGAAACGATGACGCGCCGGCCTTCCTGCGTGATGTGGACCGCCTCCAGATCGCGGATCGCGCGGCCTTCGCGCAGGCCGTCGAACGCCCGGCGCACGGCCGGCTGCTCGGCATCGGTCGGCAGCAGGACATCGAGCGGCTGGCCGAGCAGTTCGCGCGATTCGTAGCCGTAGATGTCGCGAGCGGCGCGGCGGCTCGCGAAGCTCAGCGTGAAGTTTTCGTCGCAGGCCCAGATCAAACTGGCCGAGGCCTCGACCAGCGACTTGTACTGCGACTTGCGGCGCTTTAGCCGGTCGAGCTCGAGCAGCTCGCTCGGCGACGCGATCGTGTCCATCACCAGCACGGCCTGCAGCTGCTTGCCGAGGTAGGGCACGAAATGGCTTCTCAGGCTGAGCCGGCCGCCGGATCGGCTGGTGCGCGAATTGCGCACGTCATAGCTCGGCTGCCCGGCGAGCGCCTTCACCAGCGCCGCACGCACCGTCTCGACCGACTCGGGCTTAAACGCGAATGCCTGTTGCCATTCGGGGCGCGTGCGCGCCTCGGCCACCATGCCCCAGCGCTGCGGGTCGTTGCCGGTCGCATGCACGACGCGACCTGAGGCATCGACCAGCCAAACCACTACCGGCAGTCGCGACAGCAGATCGGCCACCGGTTCGGCGGCCGCGCGCGGTGTAGCCGGCCGGGCGGCGGCGACGGTGCCGATCACGGGCGCGGGGACATCGGCGCCGCTGGGCCGCGACATGCAGACAACGCGGACCTCGCGCAACATGCCCTGCGCGTCGCGCAAGGTCATCTGCTCGTCGAACAGCGCACCGCTGCGCAGGACTTCGCGGAAGATCGCATTGAATCGCTCGCGATCCGTGCTTGCCAGCAAATGGGCGAGCGGAAACGTGTTGTGATCGGCGGCCGTGGCCACCGCGGTCGGCGCCGGAAACTCCTGCGGGAGCAACAGTGCGCCGCGTTCGTCCCGATACCACGGCAATCCCTTCAGCCCGCCGATCCACTCGGCAAAGCGTCGCGCGTCGTCGAGCAAGCGTCCGGGGCCGAACGGCTCCTGCGCCGCCTTGGTGAGCGCGATCACCACGATCGATGACACGCGTCCCGGCTCCATGTATCGGACGCGCCCGGACCACAGCGCGCCGTCGAACGTCCGGTCGGCCGGCCGGACCTCGACCTCGACACTCGACTCGGAGCGGTGCCGCTCGGGCTGCAGCGCCTCGGGCGGATCGGCGATCAGGCACTCGGAAATGGCAACGCCGAGGATCGATCGCTCGCTGCGGCCGATGAATTCGCACGCGGAACGGTTGACTTCGATGATGCGACCGCTGCGCGCGACGATGACCGGCGTCGGCATCGCGTGGATCGCGGCCTGCCAGCCGAACTTCGTCGGGTTGCTGATCAGGTTCTGCGTGCCGCGCCGCGCGTGGCGGCTGAGCGGTTGCTGGCGGCCGAGCCACCACACTGCGAGCAGCCACAACGGGAAGGCAAATGCGAAGCTCGTCAGTGCGCCGCTGGTGCGCACCGCGACTCCCGCGTAGATCGCGACCCAGGCCGCGACATAGAACGTCCAGACGCGCGGCCAGCCGCCGAAGGTCAGCGCGGCCAGCAGGACTGCGCCCGCTGTCGCAAACCCGCCCGGCCCCGCGACGAACGCCGGCGTGTTCGGCACAGATCCCAGCAGCGCCGCCCAGAGCAGCACATCGGCCACCGCACACGCGAGATACTGGTTGGCGCAGCGCTCACCGGCCGCGATTGGGCGCTGCGCGTCGCCATAAGTGGTCGCGATCAGGAAGCGCGCCGCCGAGTTGGCCACGAACAGCGCTAACCACCCCCAGACGACCGCCGGCGCCCCGATCGCTGCGGCGCTGGCAGCTCCGACCAGGCCCACCAGCACCTGTGCCGGCAAGAGTCGACGTTCAACCGCGAACGGAACCCGCAGGTCGAAGCGCGTTTCAACCGCGCTCGCACGTCGCAAGGCACTGATCCCTCGAGTCAAACTCCTCGTGTCGATCGCTGACTCCGCATTGCGCTATCCGTGCCGTTAGCCGCCGCCAAGCAGCGATGCTAGCGGGCGCGCCAAAGCTGCCGCAATCGCCGGCAGTCGGCGGGCGCTAGGTTAATCCGAACGGATGACTATTGGCCGCCGAGCGCGACCGAATGTTAGCCGGCCGGCTCGACCGGGCTGCGCACGACATCTGACGCCAGTTGGTAGCGGTTCTTGCCGGCGGCCTTGGCGGCATACATCGCGTCGTCGGCCGCGGCGAGCAGCGTTTCGAAATCGTGACCGTCGCTCGGAAACAGAGCCAAGCCGACGCTCGCGTGTAGGCGCAGCGAGCGACCCTGGTGCTCGACGTTCTCGCTCGCTCCCGCGATGAGCTTCTCGGCGACGACCATTGCGATCGACGGCTGCTCGATCTCAGGCAGCAGGACGACGAACTCGTCGCCACCGGTGCGTGCGACGACGTCGTAGTCGCGTAGAACGCCGGACAGGCGCAGCGCCACGCGCTTGAGCAGGTTATCGCCGTAGGAATGGCCAAACAGGTCATTGATCTCCTTAAATCCGTCGAGATCGAGCACCAGCACCGCCGCCAGCCGGCGCTTCTGCATCGCGACCGACAGCAGACGACGCGCGTGCTCGCCGAGCTGGCGCCGGTTCGGCAGCCCGGTGAGCTCATCGTGGTTGGCTTGGTGCCAAGCCAATTCCTCGCGGCGCTTCAGCGAAGTAATGTCGGTCGCCACCAGAACATTCGCGGAATCGCCGAGGCGGCGCGACGTCAGTTGGCACCAGACGTTGCGGCCGTCGTTGGCGCGCAGCATGACTTCATGGATCGCCGCCTCGCCGCGGACCGCGGCGGCTCGCGTTGCCTGGTCAATCGTTTCCCAGTCAGACCGCTGCGCCAGGATTTCCTCGACTGGCTGGCCGACCAGCGCCTCGCGGGTCAGCCCGAGCATGCGGGCCAGCGCGCGGTTCGGACCTTCGATCTTCCCATTGCGGACGAATACGATGCCCTCACCGGCAGCGTCGAACACCGCCTGCTGGTTGCCCATCGCGACGTTGAGCTCACGCTCGCGATGCTTCAGCGCCGTGATGTCCGCGCACACGCCTGTCACCGATTCGATCTGCCCGGATTCGTTCAGGATCGGCAGCGAGCTGACGCTGACGTGCAGCGCTTCGCCGCGCCGGTCGCGCATAACCGCCTCCATCTCGAACACCGGGCGGCCGTGCATGACGGGCGAAAAGCGCCGCAGGAATTCTCGGCGCGTGAATCCCGGACCGTTGAAGTCGGCGACATGCTTGCCGATCAGCTCTCGCGGCTCAAATCCGAACATGCGCCGGCACGCGCGTTCCGAGACAAAGGTCAGCCGACCCTTCGCATCGCACACCCAGATCAGCGATGGCGAGGCCTCGACCAGGGCCCGGTAACGCAGCTCGCTGTCGGTCAGCCGCTGCTGCGCCAGCCGGTGTTCGGTGGTATCGACGATCGACAGCACGAGTCGCGTCGCCTTGCCGTCGGTGCCGCGCACGGTCTCGCCACGCATCGTCACCCAGACATAGTTCCCATCGGCGCGCCGCAGGCGGCACTCCTCGCGCAGCGGCGCCCCGAAGTCGGTATGGCGGCGCCGCGCGGCGATGACGCGGCTACGGTCGTCCGGATGCAGTGCCTGCGAAAAGCGGTATTCCTTAAGGAATGTCTCGCGGTCGTCGTAGCCAAGGATGCCGAAGAAGCGCGTCGAAAAAAAGCGCTCGCCGTTCAGAAAGTTGGTGTCGGCGATGCCGGCGTCGATCGCGTCGAGCGCAAGCCGCAGTTGCTCGCGACTGCGATTGAGTTCCGCATTCGCCTGCTCCTGCGATCGCGCCGCGAGGTCGGCACGCTGGCGCAGCGACAGATTGCTCGACAGCGCGCGCTTCAACCACTGGGCGGTCAGCACCCCGCCCGCCATGATCATCATCCACGTCAGCAGTACGAGCTCCTGCAGCGGCAACTCGCGCGACATCAGCGCAACCAGCTGCGCAAAGCCCACCGGGACTGCGAACGCAATCCACGGCAGCCCGGCAGGCGCGAAGGGCAGCAGGACGCCGAGCACGATCAGCACCGTCAGGCCGAGCTGGAACAGCAGGCCGACGTCGCTCGTTGCCGGCAGCACCACCAGCAGTGTGGCCCATACGGCGCCTTCAAGCGCGGCAACTGCCGCGTAGCCCTCGGTGCGCGGGACCGTCGGACGCTGATCGGTACCGAGCCGCTTCAACGCCCGCTGGCAATAGAGCGCGCGCGCGATGACGACGACGGCCAGCACCGCCCACCACACCGCCGCCGCCGGCATTCGGTCCTCTCGCCATAACTGCAGCACCGCGAGTACGCCGAAGCCGAGACTCGCATACCAGGTGTCGCGGCCGAGCCTGGCCGCGACCTTGAAGAGTTCGACACTGACGGCGGGGCGGGGCACGGGACGAAGCGGACGGTGGACGAAGGTTGTATCGGTCCATCGGATAATCGCCGAAACGACCTCGCGCCGAGCTATGAGTTGGCCGGCGCTTCCTGCGGTAATTCGCCCTATGGCAGCCTCAAGTACGCGACCCGGCGCTCCTCGGATGCCCTATCGCGGACGCTTTGCACCGTCGCCGACGGGCCCGCTGCATGCCGGCTCGCTGGTCGCCGCGGTGGCGAGCTGGCTCGACGCGCGTGCGCACGGGGGCTACTGGCTCGTACGGATCGAGGACCTCGACCCGCCACGCGAAGCCGAAGGTGCTGCACAGGACATCATGGCGACACTGGCGGCATTCGGCATGGAATCGGACGAGCCGGTGTTGCTGCAGAGTGAACGGGGCTCGCATTTTCAGACCGCCTTCAATCGCCTTGAAGCCGCGCGATGCATCTATGGATGCGCCTGCACACGCAGCGATGTCGAACTTGCGATCGCGGCCAGCGGCTTACCGGACGTTTATCCGGGGACTTGCCGCAACGGCACCGCAGGGCGGCCACCGCGCGCCTGGCGTTTTCGCGTTCCCGCCGAAGAGATCAGCTTCGTCGATCGCGCGGCCGGGCCGGTACGCGAGCAGATCGATCGTTCAACCGGTGACTTCGTCGTGCGGCGTGCCGACGGACTGTGGGCCTACCAGCTCGCGGTCGTCGTCGACGACGCAGCGCAGGGAATCACGGACGTCGTGCGCGGTGCCGATCTGCTCGACAACACCGCGCGGCAGATCGCCCTGCAACGCGCGCTGTCACTGCCGACGCCGCGTTACCTGCATGTCGCGCTCGTTGTCAACGAGCGCGGCGAGAAGCTCTCGAAGCAGACCGGTGCACGCGCGTTGGATCGCGGTGATGCCTGCGGTGAACTCGAGCGCGCAGCGCGCCATCTCGGCCTTCCGCACATCGGCGCGACTGCGGTCGAGCCGTTCCTGCGTGCGGCGACCGCGGCCTGGGCGGAGCGCTGGCTCGAGGCGCACGGGGTCTAGCGCACCGAGGCGACGACCGTGGCGACCGCCGCGGTTAACTGCTTGGCATACGCGATGTGCAGAAACTCGTTGGGTCCGTGGGCATTCGAATGCGGTCCCAGCACGCCGGTAATCAGGAACTGCGCGGCGGGAAAGCGTTCGCCCAGCATGTTCATGAACGGGATCGTGCCGCCCTCGCCGATCCAGGCCGCGTCCTTGCCAAAGACCTGGCGCGATGCGGCTTCAAGCGTTTGCCTCAGCCACGGCGCGGTGGCCGGGGCGTTCCAGCCGGTTGCGCCCCAGTCGGCATCGAAGGTCACTTTCGCGTTGTAGGGCGGATCCTGCGTCAGCGCCCGCTGCAGCGCTCGCGTCGCCTGCGCGCCGTCGATGGTTGGAGGTATGCGCATGCTGAGCTTGAGCGTTGTCTTCGGTCGCAGCACATTGCCGGCCGAGTCGATCGATGGCAAGCCTGCGGCGCCTGTGACTGCGAGCGCCGGCCGCCAGGTTCGATTCAGAATGCCCTCGACCGGATCGGTCGTGACGGGCAGCGCATAAGTGTGTCCACTCGGCCCGTGGCTGCAACTCACCCAGGGGAATTCCTTCCACACAGCATCACCGAGAATGGCCCCGGCCGCGTGCGCCTGCTGGATCCGCTCGGGCGGAATCTCGGTGTGAAGTTCCGGCAGCAGCACTCGACCGTTCGCGGGATCGTCGAGGCGGTTCAGCAACTGCCGCGCAATCCGGAATGACGACGGCACGATGCCGCTCGCGTGTCCCGAGTGCACACCCTCGGACAGAATTTCGACGGTTAGCGTGCCGCCGACCAGTCCGCGCAGCGACGTCGTCACCCAGAGCTGCTCGTAGTTGCGACAACCGGAGTCCAGGCCGACAACCAGTTGCACGTCGCCGAAGCGCGGCGTCAACAGTTCGAGGTAAGCCGGCAGGTCCGGGCTGCCGCTCTCCTCGCAGGTTTCAACGATGCCGACGCAACGCGGCCGCGCGGACCCCTGCGCATCGATCGCCGCGATCGTCGTCAGCGCAGCGTAGATCGCGTAGCCGTCGTCAGCGCTGCCGCGGCCATAGAGCTTGCCGTCCTCGATCACCGGAGTCCACGGGCCAAGATCCTCGCGCCACCCGGTCATCTCGGGCTGCTTGTCCAGGTGCCCGTAAAAGAGCACGGTCCGATCGTTGCCGAGTCCCCCGGTCGCCGGCACGTCGAACAACAGGCACGGCGTGCGGCCGTCAATCGCGACAATCTCGATCGTCATGCCGTCGATCCGCTGTGCGCGGCACCAGGCCTCGGCCGCCTTCACCACGGCCTCAAGGTAGCCATGCCCTTCCCAGCTCGCGTCGAACGCCGGCGATTTGGCTGGCACCCGAACGTAGTCGATCAGGCGTGGCAGCACGTCGTCGTCCCAGCGGCGACTGACGAATCGATTGAGATCGGTGAGGTTCATGCGGATGGTCCGGACATGCAAAGACGTGTCAGTCTATCGCCCAGTGCAGCCGCGTGCAGCCGTTGTTCTGCCTCAGGGATTGCTTGCGAAGCGCTGCGGCAGACAAAGGTCCTGGGGTAGGATCCCGCCGTCCGGTTTCGAGTCTCGCCGGACGACTGCTTTGTCTGCAACGATTTCGGGGACAGCAATGACAACTCGCACGGGGTGGGGAGTTCTGGGCATTCTCGTGGTCGGTGCACTCATCGGCGTCGCCGGAGTCGCCGCGACGACCGAAATGGTCCACTGGTCCAGCACCAACAAGTTCTGCACCGAGGCCTGCCATTCGATGCAGTGGGTCGGCAAGGCCTACCAGAAGGGGCTGCACGCGAAGACGCGGGTCGGCGTGACCGCAGGATGCGCCGACTGCCACATCCCGTACGAAAGTCAGCACGCTGATCCGTGGCAGTACGTCCAACTGATGGTCTACAAGGCAAAATCGGGGGCGAAAGATGTGTACCACGAGGCCAAGGGCACGATCGACACGGAACAAAAGTGGCTGCAGGAGCGGGAGCAGTTGTCGACGCACGTGAAAACGTGGATGGCGTCGAATAATTCGCTGACCTGCCGCGGTTGCCACGACCTCGCGAAAATGTCGAATCCCGACAAACCGGCGGCCGCCGAGATGCACGCTCCGCTGGTGAACGCCGAAGGCGTCGTCTGCGTCGAGTGTCACACCAACGCCGGGCACGCCTACGAATCGGCGAAGTCCGCGTCTACTTCCACGACCGCCAGCCGCTGACGAATCCCTCGCAAGGAGTGCCGCCGACATGAAGAAGTCGATGCTCGCGGCTTCGGTGATGACGGCGCTTTGCAGCGGAGCCTTCGCACAGTCCGGGACATACACGGTTCGACAGTTGACGCCCGAAACAGCGCTGAAGGCCGCGCGCGGAGCGCTCGAGGATTGCCGCAAGCGCGGGTTCCAGGTCGCGGTCGCTGTCGTCGACCGCGCCGGTGTGGCGCAGGCGATGCTGCGCGACCGGTTTGCCGGTCCGCACACGGTGTCGACCGCGATCAACAAGGGCTGGACCGCGGTCAGCTTCCGCACCGATACGCTCGAGCTCGCGCAGGTGACCGCAGGAGCGAGCGGCAGCGCCGGAATCCGCCAGCTACCGAATGTCGTAGCGGTTGGCGGCGGCGTGAACATCCAGGCAGGCGGCACGACGGTCGGCGCGATCGGCGTATCCGGTGCACCGGGCGGCGAAGCCGACGACGCCTGCGCCAAGGCGGGCATCGCCGCGATCCGCGACGAGCTCGAGTTCTGAAGCGCAGTGTGGCCGCGCCCGCGTAGCATCGCGGGCGCAATGCAACGCCATCTTTCCGCGTCGACGCTGGCGCTGCTCATCGCGCCGCCGCTCTTCTGGGCAGGCAACGCGGTCGTGGCGCGCGCGCTGGTCGGAGTCTTTCCGCCGCTCGCGCTGTCGTTCGCGCGCTGGGCGCTGGCGCTGCTGATCGTGCTGCCGTTCACGCTGCGCGGACTGCGCGAGTCGTGGCCGAGCCTGCGCGGACGCTGGGTCGTCGTTATCGCGATCAGCGCACTGGGCGTCGGCTGCTACAACTCGCTGCAGTACCTCGCTCTGCAGACATCAACAGCGGTGAACGCGACCCTGATCGGCGCGTCGGCTCCGATCGCGAGCCTGCTCGTCGGTGCTGCGTTCTTCGGCGCCGTGGTGCGTCGAGTGCAGTGGCTGGGTGCGGCGCTATCGCTGCTCGGCGTGCTGCTGCTGATCGCGCGCGGCGATCCGATGAACATTGCGCAACTGCACCTCGACCGCGGTGACCTGATCATGCTGGTCGCGACGCTATCCTGGAGTGTCTACACGTGGCTGCTGCGCACACGGCGCCCGGCCATGCCGGCCGCGCCTTTCCTGACGCTGCAGATCGCGCTCGGCGGATTGATGATCCTGCCGTTCGCGCTGCTCGAATATCGCATCACCGGCGCGGCGGCCGCGCCGACCGGCGGCAACTTCGCCGCGCTGCTCTACGTCGCGCTGCTGCCATCACTGGTCGCCTACTTCTGCTGGGATCGCGGCGTCGCACGCGCCGGGGCGGTCCTGCCGATGTACTTCGTCAACCTGACGCCGATATTTGCCGGGCTGCTGTCCTTCTTCATCCTCGGCGAAGTGATCGGTGTGTATCACCTGGTCGGTGGACTGCTGATCATCGCCGGCATCCATCTTGCAGCCCGGCGTGAGTGACTGCCGAGGGGCACCACCGGGCGCCTCGCTACAATCCTTGCCTCGCTGCAATCCGCTCCCGCTGTCCGCCCGCGGGTGACCTGGCCCGATGCCATTGCGTGACGACACGGTGGAAGTCGCGACCTTCCGCCGCACCGATTACCGGGCCCCCGGTTTTGCAATCGAAGCGATCGATCTCGTCTTCGATCTCGATCCGGTGCTGACCACCGTCTCCACGCGCTTCTCGGTGAAACGCGTGCCGCAGGCGCGCGACACAGTGTTCCGGCTCGACGGCGAGGACCTCGAATTCGTCGAGGCGCGCATTGATGGCGTCCGTGTTAAAGACGATGCACTGCAGTTCGACGAGCAAGGCCTGGCGCTGCGACCGCCACGTGACTCGTTCGAGGTCGGCATCGTCAACCGGATCCGGCCGGCAGCCAACACGGCGCTGATGGGGCTGTATCTGTCCAATGGCAGCCTGTTCACGCAGTGCGAGGCCGAAGGATTCCGGCGCATCACGTATTTCCCGGACCGGCCGGACGTGATGACGAAGTACCGCGTCACGCTGCGCGCCGACCGCCAGTTGTTCCCGGTGCTGCTCTCGAACGGCAATCTGGTCGAGCAGACCGACCTGGACAACGGCCGCCACCAGGCCATCTGGGAAGATCCATTCGCCAAGCCGAGCTATCTCTTCGCCGTGGTCGCGGGGCGCTTTGCCGCGCTCGAACACAGATGGCAATGCCGCAGCGGACGATCGGCGCTGCTTCAGGTTTGGGTCGAGCCCGGCAACCTCGATCGCACCAGGCACGCAATGTCGTGCCTCGTCAATGCGATCGCCTGGGATGAGAGCCGCTACGGCCTCGAGCTCGACCTCGACCGCTTCATGATCGTCGCGTCCAATGACTTCAACGGCGGGGCGATGGAGAACAAGGGGCTCAACATCTTTAACGCCAAGTACGTGCTGGCGAGCCCGGCGATCGCGACTGACGTTGATTACGCCCGCATCGAGTCGATCGTCGGGCACGAGTACTTCCACAACTGGACCGGCAACCGGGTGACCTGCCGCGACTGGTTTCAGCTCTCGTTGAAGGAAGGGCTCACGGTCTTCCGCGACCAGCAGTTCACTGCGGACATGCTCGAGGGCCCGAAGCGCCACGCGCTCAAGCGCATCGACGACGTGCGCACGCTACGGGCGACCCAGTTTCCGGAGGATGCCGGGCCGATGGCGCATCCGGTGCGCCCCGAGACCTACCAGGAGATCAGCAACTTCTACACCGCGACCGTCTACGAAAAAGGCGCCGAGGTGGTGCGCATGCTGCATACGCTAGTTGGAGCCGAGGGTTTTCGCCGCGGGATGGAGCTTTACTTCCGCCGCCACGACGGGGCAGCGGTGACCTGCGACGATTTCGTCGCGGCGATCGGTGATGCGAATGGCCGCCAACTCGCGCAGTTCCGCCGCTGGTACTCGCAAGCCGGCACACCTCACGTGGCGGCGAGCGCCAGGTACGACGCCGACCGGCGCGTCTACGAATTGACGCTGACGCAGGCGACGGCGCCCACGCCGGGGCAGCCATCGAAGGAGCCGTTTCTGATCCCGTTCGCAGTGGGACTGGTCGGCTTCGGCGGCGACCTGCCGCTGCAGCTCGAAGGCGAGACGCACGCATCCGGCACGACGCGCGTGCTCGAACTCACCCGCGAGACCCAGCAGTTCCGTTTCGTCAGCGTGCCGCGGGCGCCGGTGCCTTCGCTTCTGCGCGACTTCTCGGCGCCGGTCATCGTCGAATACGCGTACAGCGACGACGAGCTCGCGTTTCTGTCGGCGCACGACAGCGACGG
>DATEZE010000269.1:0-17716 GCA_035255845.1 Burkholderiaceae bacterium
ACGCGGTCGCCGGCCGCAGCGATGAAGAAGACGGAGGGTGCGGTCGTCGAATTCGCGCTCGCCGACGTTGAAAGAGCAAGGTTGGTCCCTGAACTGAACTTCAGGGGCGAGGCAAGGAGCAGAGCGGAATGAGCCGAGAGATTTTGCTGCTGGTCGATGCGCTGGCGCGCGAGAAAAACGTGCCGAAGGAAACCGTCTTCGGTGCGTTGGAATCGGCGCTGGCGATGGCGACCAAGAAGCTGTTCGCCGAGGACGACGTCGACATCCGCGTCGCAGTCGATCGCGAGACAGGCGAGTACGACGCCTATCGGCGCTGGCTTGTCGTACCCGATGAGGCCGGGCTGCAGGAGCCGGGTCACCAGATCATCCTGTCAGACGCGCGCGAGCAGATTGCCGACGTCGAGCTCGACGAGCACATCGAGGAGCTGCTGCCACGGCAGGAAGTTTCGACCGGCCGGCGCTTCGCGCAGGACACCAAGCAGGTGATCCTGCAGAAGATCCGCGATGCCGAGCGCGAACAGCTGCTCACAGATTTCCTTGCGCGGGGTGACCAGATTGTCAACGGCACGATCAAGCGCATGGACAAGGGCGACGCGATCATCGAAATCGGCAAGGTCGAGGCGCGCTTGCCGCGCAGCGAGATGATTCCGAAGGAGAACCTGCGGATCGGCGACCGTTGCCGCGCGTTCGTGCAGAAGATCGACCGGCTGGCCCGCGGCCCGCAGGTGATCCTGTCGCGCACCTCGCCCGAGTTCGTGATGAAACTCTTCGAATTCGAGGTTCCCGAGATCGAGCAGGGCCTGCTGGTGATCAAGTCGGCGGCGCGCGATCCGGGCGTGCGCGCGAAGATCGCAGTGTGGACTAATGACCGCCGCATCGATCCGATCGGCACCTGCGTCGGCATGCGCGGCTCGCGCGTGCAGGCGGTGACCAATGAGCTCGCCGGCGAGCGCGTCGACATCGTGCTGTGGTCGGACGATCCCGCGCAGTTCGTCATCGGTGCGCTCGCGCCGGCCAATGTGAGTTCGATCGTCGTCGACGAGGACAAGCACGCGATGGACGTGGTAGTCGACGAGGACAACCTCGCGATCGCGATCGGCCGCAGCGGGCAGAACGTGCGACTCGCGTCAGAGTTGACAGGCTGGCAGATCAACATCATGACCGCCGAGGAGTCCGCACAGAAGCAGGAAGGCGAGCAGGTCGGCGTGCGCCAGATCTTCATCGAAAAGCTCGATGTCGACGAGGAGATCGCCAACATCCTTATCCAGGAAGGCTTTTCGACGCTCGAGGAGATCGCCTACGTTCCGGTCAACGAACTGCTGGAGATCGACGCCTTCGACGCGGAAACGGTCGAGGAATTGCGCAACCGTGCCCGCAACGCGCTGTTGACCGAGGCGATCAAGCGTGAGGAGAACCTCGAGCAGGCCGAAAAGGACCTGCTCGGTCTCGACGGCATGGATGCCGACCTCGCGACCAAGCTCGCCGAGAAATCGATCCGGACGCGTGACGACCTGGGCGAACTGGCGGTAGATGAGCTGACGGAACTGACCGGGATCGACGACGAGCGCGCCAAGACGCTGATCATGGCCGCGCGCGCGCACTGGTTCGAGTCGGCGGAGCAGTAGTACGGCGGCGTAGCGGGACGACAGGAACAGGGAATTTATGGCAAGCACAACAGTGGCCCAGTTTGCGACGGAACTGAAAGTTCCGCCGCAGTTGCTGCTCGAGCAGCTGCAGGCAGCCGGGGTCGTCAAGAACGAAGCGGGCGACGCGCTCTCCGATGACGACAAGGCGCGCTTGCTGGAGTCGCTACGCAAGGCCCACCGCGGCGGTGAAGCGGTCGAGAAAAAGAAGATCACGCTGACCCGCAAGCAGACCACTGAGATCAAGCAGGCCGATGCCTCGGGCAAGGCACGCATGATCCAGGTCGAGGTCCGTAAGAAGCGCGTGTTCGTCAAGCGCGACGAAGCGGCTGCGGAGGCCGAGGTGCCTGCGGCTCCAGCAGCGCCGGTCATCGATGCCGCCGAACTGGCCAAGCGCGAAGAGGAAGCGCGGCGCCAGGCGGAATTCACCGCGCGTCAGATGCAGGAGGCGCGCCAGCGGGCTGAGCACGCGCAGCGCGAACTGGCCGCCGCGCAGGACAAGGAGCAGCAGGACGTCGAAGCAGCGCGCGAGCGCGAGGCGGCGGCGACGGCCGAACTCGCTCGCGCCGAACAGGCGCAGCGCGATGCCGACCTTGCCGCGAAGGAAGCGACTGCGGCTCAGCAGCGCGCGCGCCGTGCGGTCGAGGAGGAAGTCGCCGCGATCAAGAACATGATGTCGGCGCCGAAGAAGGTGGTCGCCAAGGCGCCCGAGCCAGCCACGGCTGGCACGCTGCACAAGCCCGCGGCGAGGGCCGATGCCAAGCCCGGCGAGAAGAAAGACGAAAAGAAACCCGGCGTCAAGGAGGTCAAGAGCGGCAAGCTCGCCTCCAGCTGGTCGGAAGAACAACAGAAGAAGCGCACGCTGAAGACCCGCGGCGACAGTTCCGGCGGAACCGGCGCATGGCGCGGCCCGAAGGGTCACCGCAAGCATGGACGGGACGACGCCGAAGGCGCGCAGGCCGTGATGCCGGCGGAGCCGACCGTGCGCGACGTCTCGGTGCCCGAAACGATCACCGTCGCGGAGCTCGCGCACAAGATGTCGGTCAAGGCCGCCGAAGCCATCAAGGTGCTGATGAAGCTCGGCCAGATGGTGACGATCAACCAGGTGCTCGATCAGGACACCGCGATGATCGTCGTCACCGAACTGGGCCACAACCCGATCGCCGCGAAGCTGGACGATCCGGAGGCGCTGCTCGCCGAGACCGAGGCGACTGCTGCGGCTGCGGCGGCGACCAGCGAAGCCGAACCCGAGGCGCGCCCGCCTGTGGTCACGATCATGGGCCACGTCGACCACGGCAAGACCTCGCTGCTCGACTTCATCCGTCGCACGAAGGTCGCGGCCGGCGAGGCTGGCGGGATCACGCAGCACATCGGCGCCTATCACGTCGAGACACCGCGCGGGATCATCACCTTCCTCGATACGCCGGGCCATGAGGCGTTCACTGCGATGCGCGCTCGCGGCGCCAAGGCGACCGACATCGTCATCCTGGTCGTGGCTGCCGATGACGGCGTGATGCCGCAGACCAAGGAGGCGATCGCGCATGCGAAGGCCGCTGGCGTGCCGCTGGTCGTCGCACTGAACAAGATTGACAAGCCCGAGGCCAATCCCGATCGCGTGAAGCAGGAACTGGTGGCCAACGGTGTGGTGCCGGAGGACTACGGCGGCGAGTCGCCCTTTATCCCGGTGTCGGCGAAGACTGGCAAGGGGATCGACGAACTGCTCGAAAACGTTCTACTTCAGGCCGAGGTGCGGGAATTTAAGGCGGTGAGGAATGGGCCGGCCAAGGGCCTCGTCATCGAGTCGCAGCTCGATAAGGGGCGGGGCCCGGTCGCCACCGTGCTGGTACAGGCGGGCACACTGAAGCGCGGCGACGTCGTGCTGGTCGGCTCCAGCTTTGGTCGGGTGCGCGCGATGCTTGACGAGGCCGGCAAGCCGATCCAGGAAGCGGGCCCGTCGATCCCGGTCGAGATTCAGGGCCTGTCGGACGTTCCCGCCGCCGGCGACGAGCTGATCGTGCTCGGAGACGAGCGCAAGGCGCGCGAAATCGCGCTGTATCGCCAGGGCAAGTTCCGCGACACCAAGCTCGCCAGGCAGCAGGCCGCCAAGCTCGAGAACATGTTCGAGAACGTCGGCGAGGGCGCTGTCCGCATTTTGCCGCTGATCATCAAGTCGGATGTTCAGGGTTCCCAAGAAGCGCTCAACCATGCGCTGACGAAGCTCTCGACCGATGAAGTCAAGGTGCAGGTGGTTCATGCGCAGGTCGGCGGCATCACCGAGAGCGACGTCAACCTCGCGATCGCATCGAAAGCCGTGATCATCGGCTTCAACGTGCGTGCCGACCTGTCGGCGCGCAAGCTTGCCGAGGGCAACGGCATCGACATCCGCTACTACAACATCATCTATGACGCGGTCGATGAGGTGAAGGCTGCGCTGTCGGGCCTGCTGGCGCCGGAGCAGCGCGAACAGGTGCTCGGCATGGTCGAGATCCGCCAGATTTTCCGCGTGCCGAAGATCGGCGCCGTGGCGGGTTGCATGGTGCTCGATGGCGTCGTGAAGCGCACTGCCAGCGCGCGGCTGCTGCGCGACAATGTCGTGATCTGGACCGGGGAGCTCGATTCGCTCAAACGCTTCAAGGACGACGTCAAGGAAGTGAAGGCCGGGTTCGAATGCGGTCTGAGCCTGAAGGGTTACGACGACATCAAGGAAGGCGATCAGCTGGAGATCTTCGAGGTCCAGGAAGTGGCACGTACCCTGAGCTGAGCCGGCGAAAGTGCAAACCTACTTTCGCCGGGGCGAGTTTGAAAAAGTTCGCTGGCGAAGCCAGTCGAACTTTTTGTCGCAACGGCGAAGTAGATGAAACCGAGCAGGAAACCGGGTCGTGGATTGCGCGTGGCGGATCAGATCCAGCGCGACCTGGCGGAGATCATTCAGCGCGAGGTGCCAACCGAGCGGGCCGGGCTCGTGACTCTGACCGGTGTCGAGGTCAGTCCAGACTATGCGCACGCCAAGGTCTACTTCACGACGATCGGCGCTCCGGTCGAATCGGCCCAGCGTGTGCTGAACGAGAAGGCGGGCTACTTCCACTCGCTGCTGTTCAAGCGCTTGTCGATCCACACGATTCCGCGCATCGCGTTCGTGCATGACGAATCGGTCGAGCGCGGCATCGAGATCGACCGGCTGATCGACGAGGCGACCCGGGACCGCGGGTAGGGCGCACGCGTGGGCCACGCGCGCGGCGAACGGGTGGATGGCGTGCTGCTGCTGGACAAGCCAGGCGGCATGACTTCGAACCTGGCTTTGCAGAAGGCACGGCGGCTGATGAATGCGGCAAAGGCAGGTCATACCGGCACGCTGGATCCGATGGCGACGGGTCTCTTGCCCCTGACGTTCGGGGAGGCGACCAAGTTTTCGGCGGATCTGTTGGATGCAGACAAGGCTTATAGCGCCACGCTGAAGCTGGGCGTGACGACGACGACCGGTGACGCCGAGGGCGAAGTGACCGCCTCGGCAGCGGTGGCAGTGAGCGACGCGGCCATCGACGAGGTGCTGACCCACTTCACTGGCAGCATCGCGCAGGTGCCGCCGATGCATTCGGCGCTGAAGCGCCAAGGCCGGCCTCTGTATGAACTCGCGCGGGCGGGTGTGGAGGTCCCTCGTGCGCCTCGCCGTGTCGTGATCGCGAGTCTGCAGCGCGTTGCGCGCGCGACTGATGAGGTGACGCTGAATGTGGAATGCAGCAAGGGCACTTATGTGCGCGTGCTGGCTGAGGACATCGGGCGCGAACTCGGATGCGGTGCGCATCTGATCGCGTTGCGTCGAACGCGCGTCGGCGCGCTCCGCTTGGACGACGCCGTGACGCTGGAGCAACTGGAACAGATTCAGCTCCCCGAGCGAAGGTTGATCCTGCTGCCGGTGGACGAATTGCTCGATTCGCTGCCGCGAGTCGATCTGGATGAAGACCTCGCCGCGCGCTTTCGGCAGGGACAACGGCTGGCGATCGACGCCGAGCCGCGCAGTGCGCGGGTCCGGGTGTACGCAGCGCGGGAAGAACTGCTGGGCACGGCGAACGTCAACGAATGGGGCGTCGTCGCGCCCGAACGACTGATATCGAACGAGAAAGAACCGTCATGAAGCGCCCATTGCGCAACGTTGCCATCATCGCGCACGTCGACCATGGCAAGACCACACTGGTCGACAAGCTGTTGCGGCAATCCGGAACCTTCCGCGAGAACCAGCAGGTTGCCGACCGGGTCATGGATTCCAATGATCTCGAGCGCGAGCGCGGCATCACGATCCTCGCAAAGAACTGCGCGGTCGACTACGAAGGCACGCACATCAACATCGTCGACACGCCGGGCCACGCGGATTTTGGCGGCGAGGTCGAACGCGTGCTGTCGATGGTCGACGGCGTGCTGCTGCTGGTCGACGCGGTCGAAGGGCCGATGCCGCAGACGCGCTTCGTCACGCGCAAGGCGCTGGCGCAGGGACTCAAACCGATCGTCGTCGTCAACAAGATCGATCGTCCCGGTGCGCGGCCGGATTGGGTCGTCAATCACACCTTCGATCTGTTCGACAAGCTGGGTGCGACCGAGGAACAACTCGACTTCCCAGTGATCTATGCCTCGGCGCTGAACGGCTACGCCGGATCAAGCTCGGACGTGAGCAGTGGCGACCTGCGGCCGCTGTTCGAGGCGATCCTGTCGCATGTCCGTGTTCGCGACGACGATGCAGGTGGCACGCTTCAGTTGCAAATCTGTTCGCTCGACTATTCGAGCTATGTCGGCAAGATCGGCGTCGGTCGAATCACGCGTGGGCGCCTTCGCGCCGGCCAGGAAGTGCTGGTCATGCATGGGCCGGAAGGCGCGCAGAACGCACCGACGACGCGGGGCAAGATCAACCAGGTGATGACCTTCGAGGGCCTGGATCGCAAGCTGGTCGACGAAGCGCTTGCCGGCGATATCGTGCTGATCAATGGTATCGACGACATCGGCATCGGCTGCACGCTGTGCCCGCCGGACGCTCCGGATGCTCTGCCGCTGCTGAAGGTCGACGAGCCGACGCTGGTGATGAACTTCCAGGTCAACACTTCGCCGCTGGCGGGCCGTGAAGGCAAGTACGTGACCAGCCGGCAGTTGCGCGAGCGGCTCGAGCGGGAACTGAAGTCCAACGTCGCGATGCGGATGCGGGAGACCGACGATGAGACCGTGTTCGAGGTCGCGGGGCGCGGCGAGTTGCACCTGACGATCCTGCTCGAAAATATGCGCCGCGAAGGCTACGAGATGGCCGTGTCGAGGCCGCGCGTGCTGTACAAGGAAGTTGATGGTGAACGCCTTGAGCCGTACGAGATGCTGACCGTTGATGTCGAAGAGGACAACCAGGGCGCGATCATGGAAGAACTCGGTCGCCGCAAGGGCGACCTGCAGGATATGCAGCCCGATGGCAAGGGGCGCGTACGGCTGGAGTACCGCATCCCGGCACGTGGCCTGATCGGCTTCCAGGGCGAATTCATGACGCTGACGCGCGGCACAGGACTGATGAGCCATGTCTTCGACGACTACGGCCCGGTCCGCGCCGGCGAGATCGGTGAGCGCCGCAACGGCGTTTTGGTGAGCCAGGACGACGGCGAGGCGGTCGCCTACGCGCTGTGGAAGCTGCAAGACCGCGGCCGCATGTTCGTCAGCCCCGGCGACAAGCTCTATGAGGGAATGATCATCGGCATTCACTCGCGCGACAACGATCTTGTCGTCAACCCGGTGCGCGAGAAGAAGCTCACTAACGTTCGTGCATCTGGCAAGGATGAACACATCGATCTTGTGCCGCCGATCCAGCTAACGCTGGAATCCGCGGTGGAGTTCATCGTCGACGACGAGTTGGTCGAGATCACGCCGCAAAGCATCCGGCTGCGCAAGCGGCACCTGAAGGAACACGAGAGAAAGCGAGCTCAAAGAGAAGCGGCCTAGCCGCTTCTGTTCTCGCTTTTGCGGTCTATCAACTGCTCCCGCCCGCCCTCCTTCCGCGATGCAGGGGGCTAAACATTCACGAACCGTGGTTCACGACACTGCCCACCGCCGCGCATTGATCCTGATGATCATTGCTCCGTTGCTGTGGAGCATCGCCGGCGTGGTCACGCGCAACCTCTCACCGGAGCTGCAGGCGCAGGGTCGGTTCGAGATCACCTTCTGGCGCAGCTTGTTTGCAGCGGTCTTCGTGGGCGGCTATCTGGTCCTGGTTCGACGTGACTTCGCCGGCGCGCTACGGCGCGTCGGCCCGGCCGGAGTCATTTCCGGCTGCATGTGGGCGACGATGTTCATCTGCTTCATGCTGGCGCTGACGCTGACTTCGACCGCGAACACACTCATCGTGCTTGCTGTGGCACCGCTGCTGACGACGCTGCTCGCCTGGGTCGTGCTGAAATCGCCGATTCCGGCGCGGACTTGGCTCGCGGTGGCGATAGCGACGGCCGGCATCGTCTGGATGTTCGCCGGCAGCCTCAGCATCGAGTCATCGACTAGCGTGCTCGGCATGCTGATCGCATTTGGTTCACCGATGGCTGCCGCGATCAATGTCGTGCTGCTGAAGAAGCGCGGCCAAAGCGTCGACATGGTTCCGGCCGTTTTCATCGGCGGACTCGTGTCGGCGGCGATCATGCTGCCACTGGCGACTCCGTTCATCGGCCAGCCGCGCGACGTAGTGCTGCTCGCAGTGCTCGGATTCTTCCAGTTGGGTCTGCCTTGCATGCTCCTGGTCGTCGCCGCTCGGCATCTATCGGCCACGGAGGTGGCGCTGCTGGCATTGCTCGAAGTGCTGCTGGGCCCGCTGTGGGCCTGGATCGGCGCCGGCGAGGCACCTGCGCCGACGACGCTCGCGGGCGGCGCGCTCGTGCTCGGAGCGCTCGTGCTCAACGAGCTGGCGGGAACCCGCGCGCGGGTGGTCGCTCGCGTCGGCGGCGGCTGAGCGTCGCGCGATAATCCTTGCGATGAACTCGAACGCCATAGCGGGCGGTGTACCACTGGCGGTACGACAGGTCGATCCGTTGTCCGCACTGAAATGGCTTGCGCTCGGATGGCGCGACTTCATTCGCAGTCCGCTCGCGGGACTCATGCACGGAGCTTTCGTCGCGGTCGCCGGCTGGGTCGTTCTGGCGGTCTCGCTGCGCTATGGGTGGGTAGCGCCGGGCGCGTTCTCTGGCTTGGTCATCATCGGGCCCGTCCTGGTCACGGGCCTGTACGAGATCAGCCGTCTTCAGGCGCGTGGAGAGCACGCGGGTGTGGGCAACGCCATAGCCGCGTGGCGCCGGGGGACACGGCCGCTGGTCCAACTCGGCTTCTTGCTCGCCGTGCTCGGCACGTTATGGGTCGGTGCTTCAGCGCTGCTGTTCACGTTCTTTGCGCCTGCGCCGCTGCGCGGACCGCTCGAGTTCGTGCGTTATGCCTTCGTCGAACAGGGCAATCTGCTGTTCACGCTGTGGGCGATCCTCGGCGGACTCGGCGTAGCTATCGTCTTTTCTATCACGGCGGTGTCGCCGCCGTTGCTGCTTGGCCGCGAGGTGGGCTTCCGCCAGGCGCTGCTGACCAGCGCACGCGCGGTCGGCGAAAATCCAATCGCGATGCTCCTATGGGCCCTCGTGATCCTGGTCGCGACGTCTCTGTCAATCGCCTCCGCAATGCTCGGCTTTCTCATCAGCGTGCCGGTGCTCGGACATGCCAGCTGGCACGCCTACCGTGACCTCGTCGATGTCGAAGGCGTCGCTCTGCGCAATCCCTGACAATGGAAGCGACGGTCTTCGGCCTTACCGAGGAGCGCATCACCGAGCTCGGCATGTCCTGGGGGATCGGCGGCTTCATTGCGCTGATGCTCTTCATCATATGGAAACTGGCGCGTGAGTCGAAGGCGGGCCGTTTCGGCACTTTCGTGCTGTTCTTCGTGCTGGCATTCGGCATCCTGGGCTTCGTCGCCAAGTCGGTCATCCAATGGCTGCTGAAGTCCTAGGCGATCCGGCGAGCTTCGCCGAACGGTGGCGCTTCTGCGTTGCGCCAATGATGGACTGGACCGACCGGCACTGCCGCTACTTGCACCGTCAGCTTTCGTCGAGGGCGCGCCTGTACACAGAGATGGTGACCACCGGCACGCTCCTGCACGGAGATGCCGAGCGCCATTTGCGCTTCGACGCAGCCGAGCATCCGGTCGCACTGCAACTCGGCGGCAGCGAACCCGACGAGCTGGTTCGTGCCGCAAAGATGGGCGAGCAGGCGGGCTACGACGAGATCAATCTGAACTGCGGCTGTCCGTCGGAACGGGTGCAGCATGGCGCTTTTGGGGCCTGCCTGATGGCCGAGCCGCACCTCGTCGCCACTTGCATCCGTGCAATGCAGGATGCCGTTGCCATTCCGGTCACGGTCAAGCACCGCATCGGTATCGACCGTAGTGAAGATTACGGCCCGGTCCGCGACTTCGTCGGCACCTTGCACGATGCCGGCTGCCACGTCTTCATCGTTCACGCGCGCAATGCCTGGCTCCGCGGGCTAAGCCCGAAGGAAAACCGCGAGGTGCCGCCGTTGCGCTACGAGATCGTGCATCGACTGAAGCGCGACTTTGCTGCAGCAGTTTTCGTCCTCAACGGCGGACTGCAGTCGCTCGACGACGCGCTGACCCATGCCCGGGGACTGGACGGTGCGATGCTCGGTCGTGCCGTCTACCACGATCCCTTCATGCTAACCGAGGTCGATGCTCGCTGCTATCAGGACGCGCGGCCGCGTGTCACCCGGGAAGGCATCGTCGAGCGGATGTCACGCTATCTCGAACGCGAGTACGCAGCCGGCACGGCGCCCCGCCACGTTGTGCGCCACATGCTGGGCTTGTTCCAGGGGCTGCGCGGCGCGCGCAACTGGAGGAGGTTGCTGAGCGACGCGGTGTTTCTGGACTCCGCCGGCGCCGGAGCTTTGCGGCTGGCCGTGGCGACGTTCGCGGAGCCTAGACTGCGCGGACGCGCTGCCGCGTGAGCGGGCAGCCCGGTCAGCCGGTGCAGGCTTTGACCGCCTCTTCCTCGCGACGTCCGAGTTCCTTGTCGGCCTTCTGCGTCTGCTCGACCGTGGCCGGGCGCTGCTCCAGCGACGCGTGGGAGGAGCGGGCCCGTTCGAGTTCGCGCTGCGCGCGGTCGCAGCGCTCACGCTGCTTGGCCTGAACTTTTTTCGTTTCGGCGGCGTCGCGCTCGGCCTTAGTCTGAGCCTGCTCGCGCGCCTTGTCGGACGCCTTCACCTCGGCCGCGTCGCGCTTCGCGCGCTCCTTCGCCGCCTTTTGCTCGTCGACTGCAACCGGCGGCGACGTGTTGACCTTGCGCACGGCCGAGGTGCCTTCCGGACACTGTGTATTCGAGTAGGTGACTTTGCCGTCGGCGGATTCGCAACGCTGCACGCCCTGTGCGATTGCGGTCGCAGCGCCGAGCAGGCACGCGAGCGGCAAGATGCACGACAGCCGGAGTCGGTGGCGGTGCATGTTCGGTCCTCAGCCGCAGACGCGGCGATAGTCTGCGGTCAGCTGCTCCGCATGGCGATCCATCTGCTCGAGATCGTCGAGGGAGTAGTAGGGGCGGTTGACCATCAGATTACGCATGCGATGCACTGACTGGATCTCGCCCTGCAGGAAGGCGCAATCGGCACCGCGCTGGTCGCTTTGCTGCTGCTGTTGCACTTGGGCTGCCGCCGCCTGCTGGGAGCGGCGCTGCTCGGCCATCTGCTGCACGGCCTGGGCATCGCGGGCGGCATTGTCCTGAGCGGTCCGCTGCGCTTCAAGCGAGGGCGCCGGCGCTGGTTGCAGCGCCTTCACCGGCCGCGTGCCCTCGGGGCATTCGGCGTTGGAATAGGTGATGCGGCCGCCCGGCCCTTCGCAGCGCTGGATCGTCTGGCTGGCGGTGAGTGCCGGCAATGCGATGACGACTGCGGCTGCTACGTGGGCGATGCGAAAGGGCATCAGTCCAGTCTAGCGAACGGCCCGTTTGTCGTCATCGCAAGGCGCCAGGCCGCGAGCGCGACGGGCGCCTGCACGTCGCGGCGGCAGTGGCGGCAGCGGCCCTACTGGACGCCAGCGACCTGTCGGATCGCGTCGGCTGCGGTGCGGTTGAAGCGGTACTGGTAGTCGTACACGCTGGCCCCGGCCTGGTACAGCTTGCCCGGACGCACGCCGGGCAGTCCCTTGGTCGGCTCGACGAAAGCGATTCGCGCCGACTCGCGTTCGACGACCGTGACGCCGGTGTCGAGCGGATCGACCTGCGCCGGGAACGACAGCACCACCGCACGCGTGCCGGCGATCGTCTTCTCCTCCCACTCGCCGCGGCCGAGCGGCTGCTCGGCCGAACGATCGCAGAAGAGCGTGCCGGTCTTGGCCGGATACAGCGTGACTTCGCCCTTCTTGCCGCTGCCGCTGAAGAGCATCGCGTAAGGCTTCGCGCCCTGCCGATCCTCATACGCGAGGCAGTACGGAATCTGCTTCGAGAAGTTGCCGACGAACTGCGAGGTCGTGCTGGCACCAGTGAACGACTCGCGGCGCGGCAGCATCAGCACGTCGTCGATGAAGCGGGCGGTGGCGAGATAGGCCATCGAGCCCTTCGGGAAGCGCGCGTTGCCCGCCTTGTTAGCCTCCGGCTTCGGATAGTTATCCGGAGTGCGCAGGAAGTTCGCAATCCACATATCCGAAACGTCATAGGCCTGCAGTGTCACCGCGATGCGCAACTGGGCCTGCCCCGCGTAGACGATATAGACCGAATCATCGTTACCGGGGATTGCGAAGTTCGGGCGCCCAAGCGCGCGCCGCTCGCCATTGAGCACCGCGTGCGCTACGTCGATCTGGCCGTTCAGCGTCGTCTCGTTTGCGTCACTGCTGGTCTCGGTCAGTGCGTAGCGGTTGCCTTCACCGGGCGTGGCCGCTGCCCGGATGTTCGACATCCGATTGCCCTGGAAGTGATAAAGCCCGTCGCCCTTCAGTGCATCGAACGACGGCGCTTTGATCGGCTTCGCACCGGGGACGACGACCGGCTTGGGCGCCGGGCCGTAGACGACGGTCTCGGCGCGTTCTTGGGCAATTGCGCTCTGCATAGCCAGCACGGCTAGCACGACGGTGCAGAAGCGGAAAGTCTGTCTTGCCATGAAGTTCTCCCGTGATGTCTTTTTGCCGGGGCCAGCCGGTTGGCGCGAATGGTACTGGTTCGGGCAACCCGCGGTCGTCCGAAAAAGGGGTGGATCGATCTCCCGCGAAGTTGGGACTCAAGCCGCCGACTGCGCGGGCAGCATTTTGTCGGGATTCATGATGCCGAGCGGGTCGATCGCCTGCTTCAGCGCACGCATCAGCTGCAGTTCGACCGCAGACTTGTAACGGGCGATCTCGCCGCGCTTTAGCTGCCCCACGCCATGCTCGGCCGAGATCGATCCGCCGAAGGCATGCACCTGGTCGTGCACTGTCGAATAGATCTCGGGCTGCAAAGCGATGAAGCGATCGGCATCCATACCTTCCGGCGGACTGACGTTGTAGTGAAGATTGCCGTCACCGAGGTGACCGAACACAACCATGCGCCCCGCGGGAAACCGCTGCTGCAGCAGCGCATCCGTTTGTGCAACGAAGCGCGCGATCTCCGAGATCGGCACCGCGATGTCGTGCTTGATGTTGCGCCCCTCCTGCGTCTGCGCCTCGGAAATCAATTCGCGCAGTGACCAAAGCGACCGGCGCTGCGCGGTCGACTGCGCGATCACTGCGTCGCTGGCAAGACCGGTATCGATCGCGTCACCCGCCAGCGATTCAAGCAGCCCGCTGGCGTGGACTTCGCTCTCGTGGTCGCTGATTTCGAGCAGAACGTACTGTGGGCTGCGGCTCGCAAACGGCGAGGCGTGGCCGGGGTAATGGCGCTCGACCAGTGTCAGGCACAGGTCGTTGAAGCATTCGAACGCCGTCAGCGTCGATCCGCAGGCGGCCCGCGCAACCTGCAGTAGATCCAGGGCAGCTGGCAACGCAGGCACGGCAAGCAGTGCGGTCGCTTGCGCGCGTGGCAGCGGGTAGGTCTTCAGGCAGGCCGCGGTGATGACGCCGAGCGTGCCCTCGGCACCGATGAAAAGATCGCGCAGGTCGTAGCCGGTGTTGTCCTTGCGTAGGCCGCGCAGCCCGTTCCACACCTCGCCGCTCGGCAGCACGACTTCGAGACCGAGACAAAGTTCGCGCGCATTGCCATATCGCAGGACCTGAACGCCGCCGGCGTTGGTACTAAGGTTGCCGCCGATCGTGGCACTGCCCTCGGCGGCTAGCGAGAGCGGAAAGAGCTGACCGCTGGCTCGCGCAGCATCTTGCACTTCGACCATCGTGCAGCCGGCCTCGGCCGTCAGCGTCGCGTTGGCGGCGTCGACCGCGCGGATCTGCCGCATCCGCTTCAATGACACGACGATCGCTCGCCCGTCTGCCGCAGGGGTGGCGCCGCCGACGAGGCCGGTGTTGCCGCCTTGCGGCACCGCCGGCGTGCCGGTCCTCGCGCACCACGCGATGACTGCCGCGACCTGATCCGCGCTGCTCGGCAGGACGACCGCCTGCGCCTGACCGAAATAACGCTTGCGCCAATCGACCAGGAACGGCGCCATGTCATCAGCCCGGTCGAGCACCTGCGGCGCACCGACGATCCGGCGCAGATCTTCGACCGTGCTCATCGTGCGGCGCTGCGCCGCGCCGCAAGCTTCATCGGCCGCAGATAAACGATGGCGGCGGTGAGGAAGCACACCGCGAGCGCGAGCTCGACCATCGCGAGGATTGCGACCGGCCGCGCCTCGAACACGCGCGCGGCGCCCTCGAACAGATAGAGCATCGAGATGAAAATAGCGAGCTGCATCGCGTAGGCGCCGCCGCGCAGGAGCGCAGGCAGCGGCAGCAGCAGCGGTATCACCTTCAGCGCCAGCCACGAGCCGCCCGATCGCAGCGGCGCGATCTGGAGCTCCCAGGCCAGCGCGAGCATGACGAGTGCGATCCACGCAGTAATCGCACACCACCAGGCCGTACGCTGCGCCGACGAAACTTGCGGGAGCGGACCCATCGTGGGCTCAGCGCGCCAGCTTCAGGGCCGTGCGGGCGAGCCGCGCGCCCAGCGCCTGGCCCAACCGCCGCTCTTCGTCGCTCAGCTGCGGCGGTGCTCCGTGCCGCGCGACGTGGCTTGCGCCGTACGGCGTGCCCCCGCTGTGAGTCGTCATCAGATCCGGTTCGGTATACGGAATGCCGAGCACCAGCATGCCATGGTGCAACAGCGGCAGCATCATCGATAGCAGTGTCGCCTCCTGGCCGCCGTGCAGGCTGCTGGTCGAGCAGAACAACGCCGCTGGCTTGCCGGCGAGCGCGCCCGACAGCCACAGGCCAGCGGTCGAGTCGAAGTAGTGCTTCAGCGGCGCCGCCATGTTGCCGAAGCGAGTTGGCGATCCGAGTGCGAGGCCGTCGCAAGCCTGCAGGTCGCTCAGCTCGGCATACGGTGCGCCGTCGAGCGGCACCGGCGGATGCACGCGCTCGGTCAGCGGCGCAACCGGCGGCACCGTGCGGACCCGCGAGTGCGCGCCGTCGACGCTGTCGACTCCGGCTGCGACCGCCTCGGCCAGCCGGCGTGTGGCGCCATGGCGCGAGTAATAGAGAACAAGGATGTCCACGAGAGCGGGGGAACTGGCCAGAGAAGTCAGTTGCGAAATGCGTCGTCGTCTCTAGCCATCGTTGAAACGCGCGGCCGTATTATAGGAACCGCCGTCGCGGGCCCGATTCCGTACGAGGACGTCCGCGTGTTGTCCTCCATGCACCCGCTGACCGCCGCCCTCGATCGCTTCCCGTGGCTCAAGAAAGCCCGCGAGGTCGCGCTATTTGCCTATCGTCGCGGGGGCGAGGTCAGGCTGCAGCAAGTCGCGGCCAGCTTGTCGTTCACGACGCTGCTCTCGATCGTCCCGCTGTTCGCGGTCGGCCTCGCCATTTTCGCGGCGTTTCCAATGTTCGCGGACTACCGCGAGGCGCTGGTGTCGTTGATGTCGAAGACGCTGCCGCCGCAGATTTCGTCGACCGTGCTTGGCTATGTCAACGAGTTCGCGCACCAGGCCGCGCGACTGACCGCGGTCGGGCTGCTCTTTCTCGCGTTTTCAGCACTGGCCCTGATTATGACGGTCGATCACGCGCTGAACGACATCTGGCAGGTGCGCAACCAGCGTGGGTTCGGGCAGAGAATGCTGATCTACTGGGCGCTGCTGACGCTGGGACCGCTGCTGGTCGGCGCGAGCCTGACCGCGAGCTCGTTCGTCTGGTCGCCTTCGGAGGCGGAACTGCGCCACATCCCGTGGCTGCTGCGCGGGCTCCTCGACTATTTCCCGGTGTTCCTGAGCGGATTCGCGTATTCGGCGCTCTATGTCTTCGTCCCCAACCGCTTGGTGCGCTGGCGCGACGCGCTGATCGGCGGATTCGTCGCTGCGATCCTGTCGGAACTGCTGAAGGTCGGTTTTGCGTTCTTCATCGCGCGTGGCTCGGTGCGCTCGATCTACGGCGCGTTTGCCGCGCTGCCGCTGTTCCTTCTGTGGATGTACTTTTCGTGGTACGCGCTGCTGTTCGGCGCGGCCATCGCGGCAACGCTGCCGCGACTGCGCAGCACGAGATTTTCTGACGAGCTGCGGGCCGGCAACGCCTTCATCACGGCGTTGGCCCTGCTGCGGAATCTGCTCGACGCGCGGCGCGGCGGCACGCCCGCGCTCGGGTCGTCGCAACTGGCGCTGCGGGCACGTACAGACCTGGTCGATGCCGAGCGGCTGCTGGAGACCCTTGAGCGCCTCGGCTACGTCCGGCGGTTGGCCGCGCCCCGGCGCCGTTTCGAATCCGCAGAGTGGCTGCTGTCGGGAGATCCGGCGCGGGTGACGTTGCGACCAGCCTTCGAGCGCTTCGCGATCGATCCGTCCAATCTGCTGCTGGCACTTGATCGCGAAGGCCTCGGTACTCTGCTTGGCGGTTGGCTCGACAGCGATGCCTGGCTCAACGCACCGCTCGATCGCAGCCTGCCGCCGCTCGCGTCGACAGCCGCGATGCCCGAGGCGCCAGCGCGACTGGCGACACCGTGAAGTGCCCGGAGCATGGCGGGGCAGGCGAGCTGGTCAGCGGGTCACGCCAATCACCAGGGCTGCGGCGCCGAGGACCAGCACGCCCGCAAGTCGGTCGGTCCAGCGGGCGTAGCGGGGATCGCTCGCGATCGTCCGCGCGCGCGCGGCCAGCCAACCGTAGCCCGCAAGGATGAAGAATTCCGGGAGGATCGAGCCGATTGCGAGCCAGACCATCTGAGCGCCGACCGGCAGGCGTGCATCGACAAACTGCGGCAGGATCGCGACGAAGAAGATCAACGTCTTCGGATTGGCGAGCTGCAGCGCCAGTCCCGCGAGGTACAGCTCGCGACGGGAGCCGCCGCCCGCTTTCGCTGCCGAGACGGAAATCGGTGAAGCGCGCCCGAAGAGCGCCGACAAGGCCAAATAAACCAGGTAGCCCGCGCCGATCCATTTCACCGCCGTGAAGAACGTCTGCGAGGTCGCGAGCACGGCGCCGAGCGCGGTCGCGGAGACCGCGAAATAGATTGCGTTGGCGCTCAGGATGCCGAGGGCCGCCCAGGTTGACCGCCGCGCACCATGCACCAGCCCGGACGCGATGACCAGCATCACCGCCGGCCCCGGCGACAGTGACAGCGCGATCTCGGTGAGCACGTACAGCCAGTACGTGTCCCAATTGACGGCGGTCAGCACGGCGACACCCTATTCAGGCGTCGCCGTTCGGCGCGAACACGCGCGCTGCGAATTCCTTCAGCGCAGCGAGCACCTCGTCGGGCCGCTCGGACATCAGCGAATGGCCGCCGCCCTCGAGGACGACGACCGTTGCGTCGGCACATGCGTCGATCAGCAAGCGGGCCGATCGCACTGGAGTCATCAGGTCCTGTTGGCCGAGCACGAAGAGCGCCGGGCATCCCATCGACCGCGCAGCTTCGAGCCCGCCGGCGTAGGCATTGCAGGCGGCGAAGTCCAGCGCCAGCACCTCGGGGCCGTCGCGGCCGGCGATT
>DATEZE010000270.1:0-17317 GCA_035255845.1 Burkholderiaceae bacterium
GCAGGAGTGCTCAGATGAAATCCGCCACTGAACTGCCTGAGGCCTACCTCGACAACGTCAGGACGCCCAAGGTATCCGCGTCCCAGTTTGCCGAGGATGGCGTGCTCGAACTGCCGTGGGTCAAGGCTCATGCCCGGGGGCCCGCGGAGGTCGAAAACCTGCTCACGGGCCTGCTCGCCAAGATCCCGGACTTCCGCTTTAAGAATCTAACGTACTTTATCCAAACCCCGGACAAGGTAGCTGCGGAATACCAGGTCGAAGCTCTGGTCCCCGATACGGGGAAGATCTATCAACAGACCTACGTCGGCGTACTGCACGCCGAGAACGGCAAGATCAAATTACTCCGCGAGGCTCTGGACACGGCGGCGGCCTCGAAAGCCTTCTCCAAGGACTGAACGGCCGGCTGGCGACCGATGCCGTTGGCGGCTCACCTAGCCCTGGGCCGTTAGAGATCCACCAACGCCAGCCCGCCGGGACCGAGTACGGCGATGTGAACGAGTCCGCCGGTCACTTGCGACGTTGCCGACAAAAGTGTTCTTCAGCATCGTGCGCAGTAAACCGAACTGTCGCAGGTATGGCGGATCAACGCCTTTTCGTCCGAGATCGGAGCTTATGATTGCTTCTGGGTCGCGGTCTGAGCGGCGGACCCTTGCAATCTAAGTTGTTTGCATTGGCATCGATCACAAGCCGACTCATTGACGCGCGCAATTCGATCGTCCGACCCCAATGGCCGGTCGCACAGTGGAGGAGGTTCACCATGAGCAAGAATGAGCGCAGGACAGCCCTTTCTGTGATTGCGTTGATGGCTGCATTTGGCACTGCAAGCTGGTCACAGCAACCTGCCGCGACCCAAGGGCAATCACAGGCACAGCCAACGCAGCCTACTGCGGCTCAGGGACCCTGGACCCTTAGGAAACTTTTCGCTCACGCCGACAAGAATCACGATGGCAAGCTGACAAAGGAAGAAGCGAAAGGTCATCTGCCGATCACATACGCCAGCTTCGAGGAGATCGACACGGACAAGCGCGGCTGGATCACCTTTGAGCAATTCATGGCCTTTACGAACAAGCGCGATCAGAAGCTGGCGGACGACATACTCACGCAGTGGGATAAGTACTGAAGCGCCGCGCTGGTTGCGGCTTAGCGGGCTTGCTGGCCGCGATCACCCACGAGAGTTCCGAGCGTCGCTACCCTGGTAGCGACGCTCAGCACGTTTGGGACCACCACCCACGCCCAACGATGCTCCTCGCAACCACAGCGGCTACGTCAGCAGCCTTGCCCATACCGATGCCTGACGTCATCAGATCAGACCAGCTGTCCTCGCAGACCTATTAAGCTTGTCGCGTGGAGCGTGCACCGCGCTAAACCGCGTTCGCACTCCGGGCCTCAACGTTCCGATGTCGAACCCGCGCCTGATGAAACGAGTCGCTGTGGCTGCAGCCGCGGCGCTAGTGCTCGTGCTGGCCGCGCTCGCGGTATTCGTTGCGTCATTCGACGTCAACCGTTTCAAGCCGGATATCGTGCAGGCCGTCCAGGCGCGCACCGGTCGCACGCTTCACTTCGATGGCGACCTGACGCTCGCCTTGTTTCCGTCGATCGGCATCAAGCTGCCGGCGACCACGCTCAGCGAACGCGGTAGCGATGCGCCCTTTGCGCAACTCGCATCGGCGCAGGCATCGGTCGCGCTGCTGCCGCTGCTGGGCGGTCATGTCGAGATCGATGCTCTCCGCGTCGATGGTTTGCGGGCCACGATAGTGCGCCAGGCGGACGGAAGTACCAACATCGACGATCTGCTCGGCAAGTCCCCGCCCGCGCCTGCATCAACGACGGATTCGGGTAAGGGGGGCGGTGCGAAGGCGTCCGCTGCGATCGGCGAGGTGCGCCTGCGCAACGCCGACCTGACATGGCAAGACCTCGCGGCCAAGCGCACGGTCCGGCTTGCTAACCTGGATCTGCAGTTCGACCGCTATGCGCCAGGGGTGCGCATGCCTCTTGAGGGATCGGCAGACGTCAGCGTCGACGATCCGCCACTGGCGGCGAAAGTCACGATCGATGTTGAGTTTGCATGGGCCGAGGACGGCACGCTCGCGGGAGTCTACGACCTGGCACTCAAGGCGGACGGACGCTTCAGGGAGCGCCCAATGAAGCTCGACATGCGGGCGGAACAGCTGGTGGCGGCCAGGGACGCATGGGATGTCCGTCAGCTCAAGGGTGGGTTGGATGTGGAGACCGGAGGCGGTCCGCTCGAAGTGCGGCTGACCGCTCCGCGGTTCGCCGTTTCTCCGAAGCAGGCTACAGGCGAGCGCATCGAGCTTTCCGCAAGGCGGGGCGGTGACAGTCCACTTGAGTTCACCCTCGCCATTGCCGCTATCCAGGGCAATGCGGCGCAACTGGAGACCAACGCGGTCAAGATCACCGGTCAAGCGCGCTCCGGCGATCGCCGGCTCGCTGTCGAAGGCGCGCTGCCACTGGCCGCCAACGTTGCGGAGCGCACCGCGCGCATCGAGCAAGGGACGCTCAATGTCGTGATGGACGATCCGGCTTTGGCGCAGAAATCGATACGGCTGCCGCTGGTGGTGGTGGCGGCTGTCGATGGTCGGCGCGAAACAGCGACGGTACAGCTCGAAAGCCGCGCTGAAGGCTTGAACGGACGAGCACGCATCGACCTTGCCGGATTTGACGCCAAGCATGTGACCTTCGATATCGATGCCGCGCAGGTCGATGTCGATCGCTACCTGCCGGCTAGACCTGCGGCGAGCGGAGCGTCGTCTGCGCCGGCAGCGACCGGTCCATCAGCGCCGGCGGCGACCGGCCCATCAGCGCCGGCGGCGGCATCTACCAGTTCATCAGCCGACGCCGATGCAAAAGTCGATCTTTCGGCGCTACGCGAGGCCAGCGGTAGCGGCTCGGTGCGCATCGCGCGTCTTAAGGTTCGCGGCGTCGAGGCCGCTGATGTTCGCTTGGAGGCGAAGGCGTCCGACGGTCGTATCGACGTTGCACCGATAAGCGCACATGTCTACGGCGGCAGCGTCACCGGCCGTATCGGCATCGATACGCGCGCCAATCACGTCTCCGCCACCGGCAACGCAACGGGTGTCCAGTTGCGCAGCGCCGTCGGCAAGATTGGCGCGCGCGCCGCAATCGAAGGAAGCGCCAACGGGACCTTCGAGCTGGCGACCTCTGGTGCAACCACTAAGCAGATGAAACGCGGTCTGGCGGGCAACGTGGTGCTCGATGTGCGCAACGGCGCCCTGGTCGGTATCGATCTCAATGACATCGTTGGCAGCGCGGGGAGCTTTCTGCAGACACGCAGCCGGCAGACCGGAGTGTTCGATGAGCGCAAGCGCACCGAGTTCACGCAGCTCACCGGCAGCGCGCGGATCAAAGACGGTGTGGCGCTCAACGATGATCTGAAGGCGCAGACCAAGACCTTGGTCCTGACCGGCGGCGGCCGCATCGACTTAGCCGCAGACGACCTCGACTACACGCTGCGCACCCAAGTAACTGCACTTCCCGCGGGGAGCCCGAATGCGTTGCGTTCGCTGACGGGTCTCACGATCCCGGTACGTATCAGCGGGCAGCTGGATCACCTGGGCTACTCGATCGATTGGACCAGTGTGGCCGCGCAAGCGCTGTTGCTTCGTGCAACCGGAGGCGTCGGAGCACCGGCAGTCGATAAGGTGATAGAGGGCCTTGGCGGTCTGATCGGGCGTGGAAAGAAGAAATAGCGGCCGAACGCTTCACAGCGCCGGTTGTCGTTTCACTGCAGCAAGCGGCGCAGTTCCGCAGCGTCGAACGGCTTCACCAGGTGATGGTCGAAGCCGGCCACGATCGCGCGCGCCCGATCCTGCGGCTGCCCGTAGCCGGTGATCGCGATCAGCCGCGGACATCCGTCCGCCGCCCGCAGTTGCTGCGCCACCTGATAGCCGTCAAGCCCCGGCAGGCCGAGATCCAGCAGGACGACTTCCGGCTTGACGTGGGCGGCCGCTGCAAGGCCTTCGGTGCCGTTGGCTGCTTCGTACACGTCGTGCCCGGCGCTTGCCAGCTGCATGCGCAGGGACTCGCGACTGTCGGCATCGTCTTCGATGATCAGGATGCGTCGACCCCGGCCGTTGCCCGCCGCGGGGTGTAGTGTCGGCGCCTTCGCATAAGGCGCCTCGATGGCCGGCAGGCTGACGGTGAAGGTGCAGCCCTTCGATGGGCCATCGCTTGCCGCACTGATGCTGCCTCCATGCGCCTGCACGAGGCGATGGCTCAGAGTCAATCCGATGCCGAGCCCGCCCTGCGAGCGATCCAGGCTGCGCGTTCCCTGTACGAAGAGTTCGAAGATACGTGGCAGCAGGTCCGCCGCGATGCCGATGCCGTTGTCGCGAATTCGCAGTACCGCTGCGCCATCTTCGCGCAAGGTATGGACGTCGATCTGGCCGTCGGGCGGCGTGTACTTGATCGCGTTCTGCAGCAGGTTGTCGACGATCTGGCTTAGTCGAACCGGGTCGCCATTGACCCAGGCTGGCATGGCTTTGACGGTGATCCGATGCTGTTGCAGCCGGCCACTCCCGCGCAGGGTCGCGAGACATCGTTCGACGACGTCCGCCAGATCGACCTTTTCGGGCACGAGCACGATCTTCCCGCTCGCGACACGCGCGACGTCGAGCAGATCGTCGATCAGTCGGCTCAGATGCTTCGATTGCCGGCCGATGATCTCGACTGCACGGCCGGCGAAGGACGGGTTCGAACCGGCGATCCGGAGAACCTCGGCCGCAGTCGAGATTGCGCCAAGGGGATTGCGCAATTCGTGACTGAGCATCGCGATGAAGTCGTCCTTGGCGCGATTCGCCACTTCGGCCTCGGCACGGGCAGCCTGCTCGAGCCGCAGCAGCGACGACCGCTCCTGCTCGATCGCCTTGCGCTCCCAGACCAGTGCCGCCACCGGCAGCGTGAGCGCGGCGATCGTCCCCATGAAGGCCTGGAGCACCAGCAGCGATTCGTTGTCACTGCCCATGACGAAAGGACCGGTACCGCGCACCGTTGCCCAGGTGGCGATCGTTGCGAGCACCGCCACCGATGTGGCGACTTCGCGCTGGCCGAAGCGGAACGCTGCCCAGATCAGCGGCGGAATGCAAAGAAAGGGAAGGGGGTAGTGACGTAGTGCTGGATGCGCGAACACGAGCGCTCCCGTGGCGGCAACGACGAAGAGGAGCAGCAGCGCTTCGAAAGGGCGCTCCCGCAGTGCGCCGCCCGGGTTCGTCGCCCACAGCACCAGCAACGGAGCCACGATCAGCGCGCCGGCGGCATCGCCGAGCCACCACGTCAGCCAGATGCTGCCGAATGAACTCCATGCGGCCTCGCCGGTGACGGCGAGCATCGTTACGCCGATCGTGGCGCTGGTTGCGGTGCTGAGCAGGCCCGCCAGCACGACGAAGCGCAGGAAGTTGCGCGCTCGCTCGAAAGCGTGTGTGCCGCCGGCGTATCGCTCCACCAACAGCGCGCCGATCACCGCCTCGAGCGTGTTACCTGCGGCGATGCCGATTGAACTGACGATCGCGCCGGCAATGCCGACGTTGACGAGGAACGCGCCGACGAAGATCGCGGGCCAGACGCGAACGCCGAGGAGCAGCACCGCCGCCAGTGCGATGCCGGTCGGCGGCCACACCGGAGAGGCGCTGGCGTGGACAAAGGCGAAGTGCAGCCCGAGCCTGCCGGCAAGGAAATAGACGACGACCAGGCCGCCAAGCATCAGGCCATGGTGCAGCCGTTTACGCTCGGGCCAGTCTAGCCGTAGAGCAGCGACAACTCGTTGCATGCCGAAGGCCCCGTCCGCCTAGCACCTGCGAGCGAGGACATTAGCCTCGCTGCTCCAAGTCGGCAATGCCCGGCAATGAGCGTGACGACCGAAGGGCACGCCGTCCGCCGTCCGGTATCGGCGGCCTCGCGAGCCGTGCATCACCGACTGCGCTGCCGTCACTTGAGCAACGGCCTCAGGTCTTCGAGTTTGTCGAAGAGATGCCAGACGTAGTCGCGCGTCCCATTGACGCGGTGCGGATGCAGGTCGACGAGCTGCGGATCGTTACAGTAGGCGTCGAACGCTTCCTTCGAAGCCCACTCGACGAGAATCAGAACTGAGCGTGGCTCGAAATCGCCCGCGGCTGCCTCGCGAAACTTGCCCAGAGCGACCACGCGGCCGCCGTGCGCCGCGACTTCCCGGGCCGATCTCTTCGAGTAAGCCAGGTACTCGTCAACGTTGCTGATGTTGAAGAGGTTAAGCGCATAGACCGGTTGGGGCATCGGGCTCTCCATTCACGGTCAGCGCTCCGAATCAACGATCGGCTTCGCCCGATTCGCAGACGGGCGCTATCGGCCCTCGCGCGCTGTCTGCGGCGCGGTCGGCAGCAGGAACGTCTCCAGGAACAGGACGCGGGCGTAGAACAGAAAGTCGGCGTTCTCTTTCTTGCCGAAGCCGTGGCCTTCGTTCTCCGCGATCATCGTCCACACCGGAACACCGTTGCGTCCGACGGTGGCGGCGATCTGCTCGGCTTCCTGCACCGGGACACGCGGATCGTTGCGTCCGTGGACGACGAGCAGTGGCACCGTGATTTTCTGCGCATTGGTCAGCGGCGAGATCGACAGCAGGAACTCGCGCATCGCCGGATCACGCTCGTCGCCGTATTCCGAACGCCTCAGGTCACGGCGATAGCTTTCGGTGTGCTCGAGGAAGCTCACGAAGTTCGAGATCCCGACCGTGGGGATCGCACCGCGCAGGCGGTCGGAGTAATGCATCGCGACCGCGTTGGTCATGTAGCCGCCGTAGCTTCCTCCCTGCACGACGACGCGGGCCGCATCGAGATTCGGCTGCGTAGCGATCCAGTCGAGCAGAGCTCCAACGTCCTTGACCGAATCCTCGCGCAGTCGGTCGTTGTCGAGCTTGTGAAAGGTCTTGCCGAAGCCGGTGGACCCGCGCACGTTCGGTTCGATCAGGGCGACGCCCATCTCGTTGATGACGTAGTTGTAGCGGCCGCTGAAGTCGAGCCGTGCCTGCGCCTCAGGCCCGCCATGGATTTCGATCAACACCGGACGTCGCCCGGTGAAGCGCTTTGGCGGACGTTGTATCAGGCCCGATATCGTTCGTCCGTCGAAACTCTTCCACTGGATGATCTCCTTCGGCTGGAAGCTCGATGTGTCCATTCCCGCCTTGTCCGCCGCCGCCCACAGGCGCGTCTGCGCGGTGGCGATATCGATCACCCGCACCTCCGAGGGGGCCGTCGCCGAGCCGCCGGAGTACGCCAGCGATCTGCCGTCGGGCGAAAGCTTCGCGGTTGCCACGTTGATGCCCTGCTGCGCCGGGGTGGGCAGCGGCTTCAGCGTGCTGGCGTCGTAGACGCGCGGCACGCCGCGGCCGTACTCGTTGGTCACGACCGCGAGTCGCGTGCGATCGCGAGTTAAGTCGGCTGAAGTGACATCCCACGGCACGTCGACGGTCACGCCGTCGAACCGGTTCAGCGTTGGGTCGTAGCGGTACAGCTGCCTGAACTCGCCAAAGCGGTCGGTCGTCACGAACATTTGTCTGCCATCGGGCGCGAATGCGACGCCGACGTAATAGGCCGGCGGTTCGCCTTCGCGCGGCAGCACGCGGCGAGTCGCACCACTGGCGAGGTCGAGTGTCCAGACCTCGGAGTCGGAGGCAGACCGGTAGCGCAGCAGCAGTACGGTCCGATCGTCGGGCGCAATGTCGAGTGGGAACCAGCCCGCACCCTGCAGGGTGGCCTTGGCGCGTTGCGCACCGGATTTCACATCGATCAGCGCGAGATCGACGGTCACGCCGCGTGTTTGTTCGACGTTGCCCCCGGCGTTGCGGTCCACCTGCGAACACGCGACCGCGATCGCGGTGCCCGCGGTGTTAAATGGCCCCATGTCGCAGCGGAGCTTCTCGTCGGTGAGCGCTGCCTCGCTCGCTGCGTTCAGATCGAGGCGGTAGACGCGCGACGTCTCGCTGCCGCCGACGTCGCGCTCGAAGACGACGACGTTCGGATCGCTCGGCAGGTAGGCGCCCGCGCGCGTCGGCTCGGCCGACGTGGTCAGCGGCTGCAGCGCCTGGTCGGGACCGCGCGCGGCGTGCAGTTGCGTCCGGTTGTTCCGCAGGAAGGTCACCAGCAAGTTCTTGCCATCGGGCGACCAGTCGAGCAGGCCGGCGCCCTTGAACTCTGTGTATGGACCGATGCGCGCAGGCAAGCTGGCGGGGACCGGCGGCACGCCGGTGAGAGTCAGCGCCGCGGGAGGCGCGGCGACTGCGCCCCCGCCCGTAGACGGCGAGGTCGTGCAGGCAGTCAGCAGGCTCGCGGCCAGCCAAGCCAGGATCCCGGACACGCGTGCTCGCCTCAGCGGATCCAGGCAAGCCATGGCACGAGAATTAGCACGAGTCCCGCGAAGTAGACGATCCCGAAGATCAATCCAAGCCGCCAGAACTCTCCCTTGCCGATGTAGCCGCTGCCGAAATACATCGGTGCCGGACCGGTGGCATACGGAGAAATGACGCCCATCAGCCCGAGCGAATAGACGCATAGCAGCGTGAGCGTCGCGACATCGACTCCCGGAATGCCTGTGCCGACGGCGAGGACCACGGGCAGGACCGCAGCAGCGTGCGAGGTGATGCTCGAGAAGAAATAGTGGATCCAGAAGAACAACGCGACCAGCAATAGCATAGCCACGGTCGGCGAGAAACCGACCAGGGGCCTGGCAAAGCCCTCGGCGACCCACTTCACAAAGCCGATCTCGCTGAGCCCCGACGCCAGTGTCAGAAGCGAGGTGAAGTAGAAAAAAACTTCCCATGCACTCTTCTCGGCGATGATGTCGGCGAACTCGACGACTCCGGTCAACAGCAGCAGGGAGATCACGACGAATACGACCATCGTCGCATTGATGAAGTTGGAGCCGAGCCCAGGGACACTGATGTTCGGATTACCGCCGACGATCCAGAGCAGCATCGCGAGAAGTACGAGACCGAACATGATCCACTCGCTACGCGTCATCGGCCCCATCGCGACGAGTTCGTTGGCAGCCCAAGCGGTGATCTCCGGACTTTCCTTGACTTCCGGCCGACACAGCAAATACGCCAGCAGGGGCACCAGCAGGATCAGCAGGATGCCGAGCGGGGCGAAGCCGAAGAACCATTGCGACCAGACGACGTCGATGCCAACTGTCTTCTTGGCGATGCCGAGCGCCGCCGCGTTCGGGGCGAGCGCGGTCAGGAACATCGAGCTTGTCACCGCCGTCGCCGCGAAGGCGGTCCACATCACGTACGTGCCAATCCGCCGCGCCGTCGGTCCCGGCTCCGAGCCGTAGATGCGCGGTATGTTGCTGACGATCGGATAGATCGTTCCACCGCTGCGCGCGGTATTCGACGGCGTCGCCGGGGCGAGTACCAGGTCGGCGAATGCGACCGCGTACCCGAGTCCGAGTGTGTGCCGCCCAAGCACGCGCACCAGCAGCAGCGCAATGCGTTTACCGAGCCCGCTCTTGCGGTATCCGATCGCGAAGACGAACGCGCCGACGATCAGCCAGACCGTGCTCTCGGAGAACCCGGAAAGCATCCACCGCAGCGACTTGTTGGGATCAGATTCAACGTAGCCGAGCAACCCCGCGGCCGTGAGTCCGATCAGCCCGACCGCGCCCACGGGCATCGACTCGAGCACGAGCCCGGTGATGACCGCGGCGAAGATCGCGAAGTAGTGCCACTGGTTGGGCTTGAGACCTTCGGGTACCGGGATCAGGTACAGCGCCACCCAAACGACGATGGGCGCCAGGGCCCTCCAGTTCAGTTTCACGGTGGCCTCCGCTCTGCATGAACCCACAGGCGCGACGCAACGCAAAGCCTGGCGAGAGCAAGGCGCCCGATCGGGCAGCCTATTCCAGTCGCCAGCGGATTGCCAGAGCTTTCGGCTCTCGCTGTAGCGATCGTGCGATTCAGTCAGCGCGCTGGTGCATGTACAACGAGTGGACGCCACACCGTGCCCACGCACGGCGCGCCACCGTCAAGGCCGTTGCTGTGCCGAACTGCGTGCGCGGTCGAGCGCCATGTCTTCGTAGGAAGACGGATCCTCGCGTGGCTCGAGATGCGTAATGGCCGACGCCCGCGGCACCGCCAGCGCGATTTCACGCTCGATCGCCTCTGCCAGATCGTGCGCGCGCTGCACCGTCCAAGCGCCCGGTACGAGGACATGCACAGAAACGAAGGAGCGACCGGCCGCGGCGCGCGTGCGTAGCGCATGAAAGTCGACACCGTCGCGGCGGTGCCGATCGAGTATCGCTTCGATCGCGCTGCGCTCGGCGACCGGCAGCGATGGGTCGAGCAGACCGAGCGCGGAGCGCCGCACCAGCGAGAAGCCGGTGAAGACGATGTTGGCGGCCACCGCGAGCGCAATGACGGGATCGAGCGAGTTCCAACCGGTCAGCACCACGGCAGTCAGGCCAACGACGACGCCGATCGACGTCCAGACGTCTGTCATCAGGTGACGGGCGTCGGCCTCGAGCGCGATCGAATGGTTCCGGTGCGCTGCGCGGAGCAGCACGCGCGCGACAATGAAATTGATCGCGCTCGCAGCGAGCGACAGCACCAGCCCGAGTCCGATGCGCTCGAGCGGCTGTGGATGCAGCAAGCGTTCCAGAGCAGCCCACGCGATCGCCAGTGCGGCCGCAAAGATCATCGCGCCTTCGAGGCCGCTCGAGAAATACTCGGCCTTCGAGTAGCCGTGGGCATGCTCATCGGTCGGCGGACGCGCCGACAGCGTGAGCATCCACAGCGTCATCGCCGCCCCGACCAGGTTGACGATTGATTCGAGGGCATCGGACAGCAGGCCGACCGAATCCGTCAGCCACCATGCGCCGGCCTTGATCGCGATCGTCGCGACGGCGGCTGCGACCGAGAGCCACGCGAACCGCGTCAAATGGCTACGGTCCGGCCCGTTGGCCGCCATCAGTGTTTGCCGCTCAAGCCGGTGCAGAATCGCTGAACCACGACAGCACGCCGTCGAGCGGAGCATGGTTCAGCGCGAAGGTGGCCTGCTCGCGCACGATTGGTTTCGCGCGCCACGCCACCGAGATGCCGGCGAGCGCCATCATCTTCAGGTCGTTGGCGCCGTCGCCGATGACGATCGCGCGATCGGTGGGGCAGGCAAGTACGGCACACTGGTCGCGCACCGCCTGCGCCTTGCCTTCGGCGTCGATGATCTCGCCACCCTCGGGGCCTCTGACCGTTCCCGTCAGCTTGCCGTCGACGACCTCCAGCTCGTTCGCGCGGGTCGCGTCGATACCCAGATGCTGCTTCACGCGGTCGGTGAAAAAGGTGAAGCCGCCGGTCGCGAGCAGGATGTGCAGACCGGCGCCGCGGCAGGCAGCCACGAGTCGCTCGGCTCCGTCATTGAGCCGCAGCTTTTCGTCATACACGCGTTGCAGTAGTCCGGCGTCGACGCCTTCGAGCAACGCCACGCGCCGCCGCAGGCTCGCTTTGTAGTCGGCGATCTCGCCGCGCATCGCCGCTTCGGTGATGGCCGCGACTTCCTCGCCCTTGCCAGCGAGCGCAGCGACCTCGTCGAGGCTCTCGATCGTGATCAGCGTCGAGTCCATATCGAGCGCGAGCAGTCGGAAGTCGGCCAGCTTCCACCCGGGTTCGACAAAAGCGACGTCGAGCTTCCAGTACTCGCCGAGGCCCCGCACCGCCTTGCGCGTCTCGAGGTCGTCACGCACCGAAACACAGCGGGCAACTGGGCCGGCCACGCGAATGCGCTCCGGCATGCAGACGACCTTGAAGGTGTCGAGCGCTTCAGCGCACAGGGCCTGCCCCTGGATCAGCAGATCTTTCATCAATCCGACAGTGTAGTGATATGGCCCACGAACCTTAACGGACGCTGACGCTGCATGCATCCCATTGCTGAGTTCTTGACATCGCACGTGGCCGCGTCGAGAGTGCCGTTTCGATTTCCGTGGCAGCGGTTCGCACTGGTCGGCCGCATGCCGTGAAGGAGCCGTCATGTGTCCGAACCGTAATGCTCTGGCACTCGCCGTACTGGCGTGTGTGATTCCCTCCGCAGCGAACCCCGGCAGTACCCCCGCTTTCGACCCGCTGCTCGACGGTGGAGCGAGCTGTACGCCGCTCGCCGCTGGACAACCCGCGCTGCTGCGCAACCTCATCGTCGCCGCAGCCGGCGAGACCGTGCCGTACAAGCCCGGCGCCGCAGCTCCTGCAACCGGCAAGCCGGTGCTCTACAACAACCTCGGTTCGCTGTCTTTCAAGGCGACGCAGCAGCCGCAGGCGCAGGCCTGGTTCAACCAGGGCATGCGCCTCGCTTTTGCGTTCAACCACGCCGAGGCGCAGCGCGCGTTTCGCGAGGCCCAGGCGCTCGATCCGAAGTGCGCGCTCTGCTACTGGGGTGAAGCGCTGATCCTCGGTCCGAACATCAACGTGCCGATGGTGCCGGAAGCGAACGCACCCGCGCTGGAAGCGCTGGCCAAGGCGGTCGAACGCGCGCCGTCGGCGTCACCCCGCGACCAGGCGCTTATCCAGGCGCTGTCCAAGCGCTACTCGGCCGATCCCAAGTCCGAGCGTCCCGCACTCGACGCAGCCTACGCCGAGGCGATGAAGCAAGTCGCAGCAAGCTATCCGAGCGACGACACGGTGCAGGTGCTCTGGGTCGAGTCGATGATGGACACGCAGCCGTGGGACTACTGGGAGGCGGGCGGCACGAAGCCCAAGGGCCACGCTGCCGAGATCGTCGGCACGCTCGAAACGGTGCTGAAGCGCAACCCGAATCATCCGGGAGCGATGCACCTGTACATCCATGCGGTCGAGGCGTCGACGCAGCCGCAGAAGGCGCTCGCCTCCGCCGACCGGCTCGGGGCGCAGATGCCGGGTGCCGGACACATCGTGCACATGCCGGCGCACATCTATTACCGAGTCGGCATGTACCGCAAGTCACTCGAGGTGAACAAGCAGGCGATGGCGGTCGACGAACGCTATTTCGCTTCCTCCCCATCGGATCCGATCTACAAGTTCGCCTACTACCCGCACAACATCCATTTCCTGATGGTCTCGGCGATGATGGGCGGCGACGGGCCGACCGCAGTCCGCGCCGCTGAGAAGCTCGACGCGTCGATGGCGCCGGAGGTCGTCGCGCAGTTCGCGATCATGCAGCCCGTTAAGGCGGCGCCGTACACGACGCACGCCCAGTTCAGCCCGCCGGATACGATCCTCGCATTACCCGCGCCGCCAGCCGAACTGGCGCTGGTGCGCACGATGTATCACTACGCGCGCGCCACCGCGTTCGCTCGCAAGAACGACGCAGCAGCCGCGCGCCGCGAGATCGATGCGCTGGCTGCGCTCGCACGCGATACAGACTTCAAGCCATTCGAAGAGTGGGGCATTCCGGCGAAGGACATCATGGAGACCGCGCGCCTGGTCGCCACCGGCAGACTGGCCGATGCCAGCGGCGACCTTGAGGCCGCCGCCAAGGCCTACGAGGACGCAGTCTTCGTCGAGGACACGCTTGTCTATACCGAGCCGCCTTACTGGTATTACCCGGTGCGGCAATCGCTCGGTGGCGTGCGGCTGCGCCAAGGCAAGTTCGACGAGGCCGAGAAAGCCTTCCGCGATTCGCTCGGGCGCGTGCGCAACAACGGCTGGGCGCTGGCCGGCCTCGCCGAGACCTATCGCCGCAAGGGCGATGCCGCAGGCGCGAAGTCGGCGCAGCAATCCTTCAGTCAGGCGTGGTTCGGCGATCCGAAGGGACCGGCGTTCGACCGCTTGTAGCAGCGGTGAATTCTGACGCCGCGCTCGATTAGGCGAGCGCCCGGAACACTTCGCGCAGGCGAGCCAGCCGCGCTTCGAGCGTGGGCAGTTTCTCGTCGATGCGCAGGCGTTCCGGGCCGGCGAGGCGCATTGTCTTCGAGCGCTGCATCAGTGCAATCAGCCGCGCGGTGTCAAACGGCGGATCGGGCGCGAACTGGACCACGATCGCGTCGCCAGAGGCATCGATCTTGCGGACGCCGAGCCGGGCGGCAACGAGTCGCAGGCGATGCGTCTCGATCAGCGCCCGACCGGCGTCCGGCAGCTTGCCATAGCGATCGACGAGTTCTTCCTGCATTCCGATCAGCGCGTCCTCGTCTTCGGTGCTTGCAAGCTTCTTGTAAAGCGACAGGCGCTGGTGCACGTCGTTCACGTAGTCGGGCGGCAGCAGCGCCGGCACGTGCAGGTTGATCTCGGTCACCGCGGCGAGCGGCGCGAGCAGGTCGGGCTCGCGGCCCGATCGCAGTGCACGTACCGCCGCGTTCAACATCTGCGTATACAGGTCGAAGCCGACCTCCTGCATGTTGCCGCTCTGGTTCTCGCCGAGCACCTCGCCGGCACCGCGGATCTCCAGGTCATGCATCGCCAGGTAGAAGCCGCTGCCGAGTTCCTCGAGGTTCTGGATCGCTTCCAGCCGCTTTTCGGCGTTCTTTGTCAGGCCGCCTTCGTCGGGCACCATCAGGTAGGCGTAGGCCTGGTGGTGCGAGCGGCCGACGCGGCCCCGCAGCTGGTGCATCTGCGCCAGGCCGAACTTGTCGGCGCGGTGAATGAGGATCGTGTTCGCGGTCGGCACGTCGATGCCGGTCTCGATGATCGTCGTGCACAGCAGGACATTGAAGCGCTGCTGGTAAAAGTCGCGCATCACACGCTCGAGCTCGCGCTCCGGCATCTGGCCGTGCGCGATTTCGATGCGCGCCTCGGGCACCAGTTCGGCGAGTCGCGCGCGGCGGTTCTCGATCGTCTCGACTTCGTTGTGCAGGAAGTACACCTGGCCGCCGCGCTTGAGTTCGCGCAGTACGGCCTCGCGCACGAGGCTCGCGGCCTCCTTGCGCACGAAGGTCTTGATCGCCAACCGGCGCTGTGGCGCGGTGGCGATCACCGAGAAGTCGCGAATGCCCTCGAGCGACAGGGCCAGCGTACGCGGAATCGGCGTGGCCGTCAGCGTCAGCACATCGACTTCGGCGCGCAGCGACTTCAGACGCTCTTTTTGCCGTACGCCGAAGCGATGCTCCTCGTCGATGATGACGAGCCCGAGGCGCTCGAACTTCACGTCCTCAGTGAGCAGCTTGTGCGTGCCGATCACGATGTCGACCGTGCCGGCGTTGAGTCCCGCGACCGCATCGGCAACCTCTTTCGACGAGCGGAATCGCGACAACTCGACGATGTTCACCGGCCACTGCGCGAAGCGGTCTTGGAAGGTGTGGAAGTGCTGCTCGGCGAGCAGCGTCGTCGGGCACAGCACTGCCACCTGTTTGCCGCCGACCACCGCGGCGAAGCTCGCGCGCAGAGCCACCTCGGTCTTGCCGAACCCGACGTCGCCGCAGACCAGCCGGTCCATCGGGAAGCCCGCGCCCATGTCCTTCAGCACCGCATCGATCGCGGCCTGCTGGTCCGGCGTCTCTTCAAAGCCGAAGCCTTCGGCGAAGGCTTCGTAGTCGTGCTGGCCGAACTCGAAGGCGTGCCCCTTGCGCGCGGCGCGCAGCGCGTAGAGGTTCAGCAGCTCCGCGGCAGTATCTCGCACCTGCTTGGCTGCCTTGCGACGCGCCTTGTCCCACTCGCCGGTGCCGAGCTGATGCAGTGGCGCGGCGGCGGGATCGGCGCCGCTGTAACGGCCGATCAGATGCAGCTGCGCGACCGGTACGTACAACGTGGCTTCATTCGCGTACTCGAGTTGCAGGAACTCGGTCGGCCCGCCGCCGAGATCGATCGTCTGCAGCCCGAGGTAGCGGCCGATGCCGTGCTCGACATGCACCACCGGATCGCCGATGCGCAGTTCGGCGAGGTCGCGGATCATCGCCTCGACGTTCGAGGCTCGCTCGCGCTGCTTGCCGCGCAGCCGCCGCGGGCTCGCGGCGTACAACTCCGTCTCGGTCAGGATCGCGAACTGCGGGCTGCGCAGCGCGAATCCTTCATGCAGCGGCGCGACGCCGAGTGCGATCCGCGCGGGCCCGGCGGCGAAATCCGCGAAGTTGGCGCTATCGCCAAACGGGATGCCGAATTCGGCGAACATCTGGCCGATCGTTTCGCGCCGCCCCGCCGAGTCGGCGACGATCAGGATGCGGCCGTCGTAGTCCTCGGCGAAACGGTGCAGGCGCGCGACCGGGTCTTCGGCGCGCCGCTCGACCGCGAGCGGCGGCAGCGGCGCATACGGCGTGTCGTCGAGGGCGGCAGCGCGCTCGCCAAGCACGATGCGGCCGTGGTGTTGTGCCAGCGAGAAGAATGCCTCGGCATCGAGGAACAGCGCACCCGGTGGCAGGATCGGCCGCGTTGAATCACGCGCGAGGAAGCGGTGGCGCTCGCTGGTCTCGTTCCAGAAGCGCTGCATCGCGCCCTCGATCGGACCGTGCAGCGCGAGGATGGCGTCTTGCGGCAGGTAATCGAACAGTGTCGCGGTCTCCTCGAAGAACAGCGGCAGGAAGTATTCGACGCCGGCTGGCGCGATGCCGTTGCCGACGTCCTTGTAGACACTGGAGCGGCTCGGGTCGCCCTCGATGCGGTCTCGCCAGCGCCGCCGGAAGCCCTGGCGCGCTGTTTCGTCGATCGGGAATTCGCGCCCCGGCAGCAGGCGCACTTCGGGCACGGGATACAGGCCGCGCTGCGAGTCGGGGTCGAAGGCGCGGATCGTCTCGAGTTGGGCATCCAGCAGGTCCAGCCGGTACGGCAGCGTAGATCCCATCGGGAACAGATCGATCAGTCCACCCCGCACGGCAAACTCGCCGGGCGCGACGACCTGAGTGACGTGCTGATAGCCGCCGGACACCATTTGGCGGCGCAACTGCTCGACGTCGATCGTGTCGCCCTGCCGGAAGAAAAAAGTGTGGCCAGCGACGTAACGCGTTGGCGCCAGCCGGTGCAGCGCCGTCGTCGCCGGGACGACCAGCACGTCGATCGTCCGGCTCGACTGGCTCAGGCGGTACAGCGTCGCCAAGCGCTCGGAGACGAGATCCTGGTGCGGCGACAGCGTGTCGTAGGGCAGCGTCTCCCAGTCGGGCAGGGGTCGCACCGCAAGCGACGGGTCGAAGTACGGAATTTCGTCGACGAGGCGCTGCGCGTCGAGCGCATCGGCAGCGATGATGACGAGCAGGCGCCGTTCGTTGCGCGCGGCGTCGGCGGTTTGCGCCAGCAGCAGCGCATCAGCCGAGCCCGGTGGCCGCGCCAGGGCAAAGCGGGTCCCTGCGATCGGCAGCGATCGCGGTGCGAGGCCCGCCGGGACCGGCGCGGGCGGTGCGAGTGGGACGTCGGACACGGTCAAAAAAAATTTCGGCA
>DATEZE010000271.1:0-7821 GCA_035255845.1 Burkholderiaceae bacterium
GCGGCGGCGCAGCGGCCGGCGGAGACGTCTTCGGCAATGAAACGTCGAGATCGAGCGAGGGCAGCGATAGCCGCTCGGTCAACACCGGGATCGACTCATCGTCCGATATCGGCCGTCCACCGGGCCGCGTCAGGCGATCGAGCGGATTGCCCTTGTCACTCATTGGCGTTGACTTCGTGCGCCGTCGGCTCAAAGCCGTGGTCGCGATAGACCTTGAAGCGCGCCCGCGCGCGGACCCGGTCCTCGTCGAGTCGGGACACGACTTCAATCACGCGCTCATAGCGCGCAAACAACTCCGCGAATGCCGGTGGCGCGTCATCGTCGAGATTCAGCAGCACGTCGCTGGTCGGCGCATTCGCGGCATCGGATGTCAGCAGGACCGGAGTGGCGGCCGCGAGCGGCGAATCGACGTAGACATGCGGCAGAAAGTCGATCGCGGAAAACGTCCATAGCGTCGCGTCGAATCGGCCGAGGCACTCGACATCGCGCGCATAGACGACGAGTCGCTTGCCCGCTGAGCGTGCCTTGCGCGTCACTCGGCAGGCATAGTGCAGCCGGTGCTCCGCGTTGAAGTGGAAGTCTATGCGGGTCATGCGCGGCGGCGACTAGCGCGCGCGCTCGATCAGAAACTGTGACAGCAGGGGCACCGGCCGGCCGGTTGCGCCCTTTGCCGCGCCGGTTTTCCACGCGGTGCCGGCGACGTCGATGTGAGCCCAGGAATAGCCCTTCGTATAGCGCGACAGGAAGCAGGCAGCGGTGATCGCGCCGGCGTTGCTCGGCGTTCCGATGTTGGCCATATCGGCGAAGTTCGACTTCAGCTGCTCCTGGTATTCGTCGCCGAGCGGCATATGCCAAGCGGCGTCGCTCGATCTGCGGCCCGCCTTCAACAGTTCCTCGGCGAGCGCGTCGTCATTGGCGAACAGCCCCGAGTTGACGTTGCCGAGCGCGATCACGCAGGCGCCCGTGAGCGTGGCGATGTCGACGACTGCGGCCGGCTTGAAGCGCTCGACGTACGTCAGTGCATCGCACAGGATCAGCCGACCTTCGGCGTCGGTATTCAGGATCTCAATCGTCTGTCCCGACATCGAGGTAACGATGTCGCCGGGGCGCGACGCGGTGCCGGATGGCATGTTCTCGCAGGCCGCGACGACACCGATCACGTTGAGCTTGAGCTTCATCTCCGCCACTGCGCGCAGGGTGCCGATGACGCTGGCCGCACCGCACATGTCGAACTTCATCTCGTCCATCGCCAGGCCCGGCTTGAGCGAGATCCCGCCGGAATCGAAAGTGATGCCTTTGCCGACGAGGACCACCGGCGCGGACTTGCCGCCGCCGGAGTGTTTCAGCACGATCAGCCGCGGCGGCTGTGCCGAGCCGCGCGTCACGCTGAGAAACGATCCCATCTTCAGTGCCTCTAGCTGCTTCGTCTCGAGCACTTCGACGCCGAGCTTCCACTCCTTCGCCAGCTTGCGCGCCTCATCAGCCAGAAACGACGGCGTGCAGATGTTGGGCGGTAGATTGCCGAGCCGCTTGGTCAGCGCCATGCCGTTGGCGACGGCGGTGCCCTGTCGCAGGCCGCGTTCCGCGCCGGCGCCGCCCGAATGCAGCAGCAGCGCGCGCGCCGGCCCGTTGCTGTCCTCCTTCTTGCTCTTAAGCTCGTCGCTGCGGAATACGGTCTCGCGCGCGGCGATCGCGAACTGTCGCGCCTGCCACTCGGCATCGCGGCCCTTAACGCTCCAGTCGGTCGCGGCGACGGCGATGGTGTTGACTCCCGGACAGCCGCGCACCGCGGCGCGCACCGCATCGGCATAGGCGCGTTCGCCGAAATCATCGCGAGCGCCGAGGCCGACGAGCAGCACGCGCGGGGCTGCAACCCCGGCCAGGCCGCGCAGCGTGACGAGCGTCCCACGCTTGCCGGTCATGTCGCCGCTCGCGACGGTCGACTTGATCGCTCCGCGCGCCGCCTTGTCGATGGCTTTCGCGCCCGCAGTCAATTCGCCGTCCGCAAACACGCCAACGGCGACGGCATCCGCCTTCACCGCCTCGGCGCGCGTGCTCGATATGCTAAATTCCATTGCAGTTTTTCCTCTTGAAGTCTCGCGACGACAATGTGCGTCGTCGGCCGGCGAGGTGTCTCGCCGTGTCGCCTCGCTGTCCAATGCGGCGCGTCGCGAGCCGGGCAGTATATAGCGGCATCGCCTGCTCGCCGCCTGCGGCATGCCGCGGATTGCGCGACCGATGATCTTCCGCCGCTCGATCGTGGCAGAGCTCACCAGCACCGCGAGCGCGGTTTTCACCGTGCTGTTCTCCATTTTGTTTTCCGTCGGACTGGTGCGCATCCTCGGCCAGGCCGCGGGTGGTCGGGTCGACAACCAGGCCGTGTTCCAGCTGCTGGCGCTGACTTCGCTCACGTGGCTGCCGGTCGTGCTGACGCTGACACTGTTCATCTCGGTGCTGATGACGCTTTCACGCGCCTATCGCGACTCCGAGATGGTCGTCTGGTTCGCCTCCGGGCAGAGCCTGCTCGCCTGGCTGCTGCCGGTGTTGCGCTTCGCCTGGCCAATCATCATTGCAGTCGCCTTGCTCTCGATGTTCGTGACCCCGTGGTCGCTCGGTCAGATCGAGGATCTGCGGCAGAGCTTTTCCAAGCGTGACGACGTCAGTCGGGTAGCTCCCGGCCGTTTCATCGAGTCAGGCGGGGCGGATCGCGTGTTCTTCGTCGAGTCGGTCAACTTCGAAGACAGCCAGGTCCGCAACGTCTTCGTCAGCATGCGCAGTCAGGGGCGCGAGGGCGTCATCGTCGCTGCCAAGGGCGAGATCGAAGTTTCGCCCAACGGCGATCGCTATCTGGTGCTCGAAAATGGGCGTCGCTACGAAGGCCGGCCCGGTTCGGCGGAGTACCGCACGATGGAGTTCGACCGCTATTCGATCCGGATCGAATCCAGGCCCGACCGACCGCTGTCCGAGCGCAATGCGCGCACCCGGACCGCTGCCGAGCTGCTGGCCGAACCAACGTCGTTCGCCAGGGGCGAGTTCATGTGGCGCATCGGGATTCCGATCGCCGCGCTCGTTGTGACGCTGCTCGCCGTGCCGCTCGCATACACGAACCCGCGCGTCGGCCGTTCATTCAACCTGATCATCGCGGTACTGGTGTTCGCGATCTACATGAACATGCTGAGCACCGTGCAGGGCTGGGTCGCGCAGGAACGCGTGAGCTTCGGCATCGGCGTGTGGATAGTGCATGCCGTGGTGCTGCTCCTCGTACTGGTGCTGCTGACGCATCGGGTCTATATGCAGCGCTGGTGGCCGCAGGATCTGACGATCAGCCACTGGCGCCGGAAGCGCGCCGCATGAGAACGCTGCGCATCTACCTGTGGAAGGAAATCGCCGCAGCCACGGGTTTCATGCTGTTCGCGCTGCTGTCGCTGTTCACATTCTTCGATCTCGTCGCGCAGCTCGACGAGATCGGGCAGCGTGGCTTCCTGCTGCGGCATGCGCTCGCCTACGTCGCGTTCTCGTTGCCGTCACGCACGTACGAAGTGATGCCGATCGCCGCATTGATCGGCACGATCTACGCGCTGTCCAAGCTTGCGGCGAACTCCGAGTTCACGATCATGCGTGTGTCCGGTATGAGCACGCGCCGGCTGCTCGCGAGCCTGCTCGGCATTGGCATGGCCATGGTCGCGCTCACCTTCCTGCTCGGCGAAATCGTATCGCCGCCCGCGGAGCGGTTGGCGCAGCAGACCCGGCTCAAGGCGCGCGGCGGACAGATCAGCGTGCGTGATTTCCGGTCCGGGGTATGGGTGCGCGATGTCGTCAAGGAACCCGGGGGCGCAATCGGGGCCTACCGCTTCATCAACGTCCGGCAAGTGTCTCCCGACGTCGGAACCAAGGGCTGGCGCATCATGGAATTCGACGGCGACTATCGGCTGCGGTCAGTCACTACTGCCGACGTCGGCACTTACCGGCCTGGCGTCGGATGGGAGCTCAGCGATGTTGTGGAAACGCGGGTTCCGCAGATCTCAGGCGGGGCAGCGCTGCCGACCGACGCGCGAACTGAGGTCGTACGCACGCCGCAGTTGATCTGGAAGTCCGACCTGAAGCCCGATATCTTCGGCGTGCTGCTGGTGCAGCCAGAGCGCATGGCCGGCTGGGATCTCGCACAGTACATCCACCATCTGGAGGAAAACCGGCAGCAGACGGAGCAATATGAAATCGCGTTCTGGGGCAAAGTGTTCTACCCCTGGGCCGTGCTGGTGATGATGGCGCTAGCCCTGCCGTTCGCGTACCTGCACGTACGCGCCGGCGGCGTCAGCTTCAAGATCTTTGCGGGCGTGATGCTCGGCGTCGCCTTTTACGGCATGAACAAGCTGTTCGCGCACATCGGATTGCTGAACACCTGGCCGCCGCTGGTCGTCTCGGCGGTCCCGAGTCTGGTGGTGTTGTCGCTGGCGTTCGGAGCGCTGTACTGGATCGAGCGGCGGTAGCCTCTGCGCCACGCGTCCCGCGGACGCGTCTCACGCCATTCGCCGGCGCGGTCTGAGACGGCGATCGTTCGGCGCCGGGCTTCCGCCCGGCCCTTTGCTGGAAGCAGTGCTGGTCAGGCGGCCTTGCGCGTTATCGGCGGCGTGCCCTCCTTCAACAGTCCAGAGAGCTGTTGGCGCAGTTCCGGCGTGTCCTTGTGGCCGTGCACCGCGACGGCGTGCTGAACACAAGCCTCGATGAGTTCCTTGTCGGAATCGGCGGAAATCGCAACCGTGCAATTCATCTCGCTCGGAAATTCACGGCAGTCGACGTACTTGCGGCCCATGGACAACCTCCTGTTGATGCGCCCGCGCCGTCGTTGAAAAATCGAAGCCGGCGCACGCGATCAGGCACGGGCGACTGAGCGCAACGACCGCCGGAATCGCGAGGGACGCCAATGTGGCGTCAAGTAGGTTCCTTTCGCAGACCGGGAGAACGTCCCTCGAGACCGGCAAGCATAGTCGCTTGCTCTGCCCAGCGGACCTGCGTGCGAGGTTCATAAGGCCAGCGGCGGCCGACCGGTTTCAACATGTACGGCTGGCCAGCGCGCGCTTGCCATCTAGCGTGCCGCCAGGCTGATGCGCCAGACGGTGTTGCCGACATCATCGGCCACCAAGAGTCCGCCCTGGCGGTCGATCGCCACCCCGACCGGGCGCCCTTGTGCGCGGCCCTCGGCATCGAGGAAGTCGGTGAGTACGTCCACTATTGGCGTCAGTGGTTTCCCAGCAGAGAACGGCACGAAAACGACCTTGTAGCCGCTCTTGGGCTTGCGGTTCCATGAGCCGTGCAGGCCGACGAACATGCCGTCGGCAAAGCGAGCTCCAAGTCTTGCCCCTTCCGCGGTGCACAAGCCTAGGGCTGCCACGTGACCGCCGAGCGCGTAATCGGGAGCCACTGCGCTGGCGACGAGATCCGGACGCTGCGGCTCGACACGTGTATCGACATGGTTGCCCCAATAACTGTAGGGCCAGCCGTAAAACGCGCCACGACGCACTGACGTCAGGTAGTCCGGAACCAAGTCGTTGCCGAGCTCGTCACGCTCGTTGACGACGGTCCAGAGCGCCTGCGTCACGTGCTCCCAGGCCATTCCGTTGGGGTTGCGCAGCCCGGTCGCATAAAGTCGCTTGTTGCCGCTCGGCAGGTCGATCTCCCAGATCGCGGCTCGACCTTCCTCCTCGGCGATGCCATTTTCCGCGATGTTGCTGTTAGAGCCGACCGTGACATAGAGCTTCTGGCCATCGCGGCTCGCGAGCAGCGACTTGGTCCAGTGGTGATTGCGTCCGGCCGGCAAGTCGGTGACGTGCGTCCCCTTCGCCGTGATGCGCGTGGCGCCCGCGACGTAGGGAAAGCGCAGCACCGCATCGGCGTTGGCCACGTAAAGATCGTTGCCGACAAGAGACATGCCGAAAGGAGAGTTCAGTTCCTCGATAAAGGGCACCTGGAGTTCGGCGGTGCCGTCTCCGTCGGCATCGCGCAGCAGTGTGATCCGGTTGGCGCTCGGCACTCCGGCGCCGGCGTCCTTCATGACGAACTTCATCAGCTTCGCCTTGAATCCCGACGCTTCTCGCGGCGGCGCGTTCGTTTCTGCGACCAGCACATCGCCATTGGGCAGCACGTACAGCCAGCGCGGGTGATCGAGCGCGCGCGCAAAGGCGGCGACCGCCAGCCCCTCCGATGCACGCGGTTTGGAGCCAGGTGCCCAGCCAATTGCCGGCGCGATGTCGACGACAGGCAGCAGTGTGTGCGTCGGTGGAGGCAATTCGGGATTCGGTCCGACTATCGAAACGTCAGTCGAAGCGGCGAATGGCGTGCAGGGCGCCAGCACCAGTGCGAGGATGGTCAGCTTCACACGGCCCAGTTTCATATCGTCCTCCGCGAATCATCGCTGATGATTTGCGAGCGAATGCCGTACCCGCAGCGCGCCGGCGATCTCATTGCGTCTGCCGCGAAGACCGGTGCCGATCTAAATCGAGCGGTCTGCCGCTGTTACGATCAATCGGTGAGTGAACCCGGCGCGCGCCTGCGCAAGCTCCTGTACGCGGCCGCTTTCTTGCGGGCCCTTGCCATCGGGATGATGGCAGTCCTGATCGGACTGTATTGCGCCAGGCTCGGCTTCGATGCGGCGCAAATCGGCATCGTGCTGTCAGCGGCCTTGTGGGGGGCCGCGGCAGCTACGCTCTTCACGATGCTCGTCGGCCAGCGCTGCTCCGAGCGCTCACTGCTTGTGAGCCTGTGCGCGTTGCCCGTTGTTGGCTGCCTCATCTTGGTGTCGAACACGGCCTTTGCCGTGATCGTCGCCGCCGCGTTTTTCGGCATGTTCAACGTCAACGGGCGCGATCGCGGCGCAATACCGATCCTGGAGCAGGCGATCTTTCCGGCGACGACCACGGATCGCGAGCGAACGCGAGTCTTTGCCTGGTACAACGTGTTGCTCGATGCCGGTTACGCCGTCGGCGGACTGATGGCCGGCCTGCCGACCGTGCTCGAATCGGTTGCAGGCATCGAGTCGCTCGCGGCGATGAAAGTCGCGCTCGGCGTCTTCTGCCTTCTCTACCTTGCGTCGGCAGTGCTGTATGCGCGCCTGCCCGCGCGCGTCGGCGATACGGCTCCGGCTGGCTTGAGGCACCTGTCTCCGCAGAGCCGGCCCATCGTCAGAAAGCTTTCGCTGCTGTTCTTCGTGGATGCGTTTGCTGGCGGCTTCATCGGCTCAGCGATCTTTGCCTACTGGTTTGTCGAGCGCTTCGGCGCGTCGGTGGCGACCGTAGCCATCCTCTTTGCCGCAGGGCGCATCCTGTCGGCGTTGTCGCACATCGTCGCCGCATGGCTGGCGCGCCGCATCGGGCTGATCAACACGATGGTCTACACCCATATGCCGTCGAGCCTGCTGCTTTTCACGATCGTCGCATCTGACGATCTGGCGTGGGCTTCGTTTTTCTTCCTCGTGCGTGAATCGCTGAACGAGATGGATGTGCCGACGCGCCAGTCCTACGTGATGGCGGTCGTGAAGCCGGCGGAGCGACTCGCCGCGGCAGGCATCACTAACCTCGTGCGCTCGGGCGGATGGGCACTCGCGCCGATTTTGGCAGGTGCATTGATGCAGAAGGTCGGACTCGGCGCGCCGCTGATCATCGCGGGCGCCGCGAAAATCGCCTACGACCTGATGCTCTGGATCGACTTCCGGCGGGTGAAGCCGCCGGGAAGAAGTGTGAAGCAGCGGCACGAACCGCGCCGTCGGCTGCTGCGTTAGCCGCTGAAACAACAGTATCGGGACGCCGCCCGCGTATAGCGGGCGGCTCG
>DATEZE010000272.1:0-12387 GCA_035255845.1 Burkholderiaceae bacterium
CGCGCTGGACTGCGTCGGCACCGGTGAAGTCGTTGCTGCCACAACCGGCTCCGTAGTCGTCGCCGCGCGTGGTTCGGGCGATGACGTCGGCGCTGACATCGGCTGCGACGCGGGCGGGGCGGCGGACTGAGGCGCTGGCAGCGGTTTCGTGTCGCGGCCTCCGAGCCCGGCCGGGTCCACCGGCGCGGTTGGCGGAACAGTGCCGCCGGGCGTGGTTTCAGGCGCCTTCTGGCGCATCGCCGGGGGCACCGGAGGAGCCTCAGGCAACTGCGTGCTCTGGAATCCCTTGAAGATCAGGTTGTCGGACTTGGAGTTGGTGGCGACCTGCCCGCGGATATAGGCATAGCGATCGAGCGCCAGCGCTGACGATGTTGACTCGTCGCGCACGACGTAGGGACGCAGGAACACCAGCAAATTGGTCTTCTTGCGGCCGCGGTTTTCGTAACTAAATAGATAACCCAGGCCGGGGATGCGGCCGAGGATCGGCAGCGAGCTGCGGCTGTTGTCTGTGCGGTCTTCGATCAGTCCGCCGAGCACGACAATATTGCCGTCTTCGACCAGCACGGTCGACTCGAAGCTGCGCTTGTTGGTGATGATCCCGCCCTGGGCTGCAGTCAGTGTGTTCTGGATCGACGACAGCTCCTGGTAGATCGCCAGCCGCACAACGCCACCCTCGGAAATCTGGGGCTTCACTCGCAGCTGCAGGCCAATGTCCTTGCGTTCGAAGGTCTGGAACGGGTTCACGCCGGCCACACCGCCGCCGGCACCGGCCGCCGCATATGAACCGGTGATCAACGGGATGTTCTGGCCGACCAGGAACTTAGCTTCCTCGTTGTCGAGTGTCTGGATCGTTGGCGTCGACAGGATGTTGGCCTCGGCCGTTGTCTCGAGTGCGCGCGCCAGGAAGGCCAGGTTGATGACCTCGCCGACGCCCGGGATGTTGATCTTGCCGTTGATCACACCGAGATTGAGACCTTGGCCCACGGACGTCAGGTTGCCCGCCACACCGATGATGTTGGTCCCTGGATTACCAAAATTCTGGCTGGCGACGACACCGTAGTCAGTGTTGTTGACGGCTCCGAGCGCCTGCCACTGGATGCCAAACTCCGCCGCCTTATCTGCGGTCATCTCGACGATCAGCGACTCGATGACGACCTGAGCGCGACGCACATCGAGCTTGTCGACGATCGCGCGGATGTTGCGATAGAGCGGCTCGGGTGCAGTGATGATCAGCGAGTTAGTCGCGGCGTCGGCCTGGATCAACCCAGCGAGCGGACCGCCGCCGCCGGCGCTACCGCCGCCGCCACCACCGCCGGTGCCGCCCAAGCTGGACGTTGTAGTACCGGTCGTCAAGCCTGGACCACCCTGCACTCCTCCCGGCTGGCCCGTGCCGCCGCTCTGCGGCGACAGGCCACTGGTTGCTTGCGTCTGCGGCGTGTATGACGGATCAGAACTAATAATCGCTCGCAGCAGCGGGGCCAGTCGGGTGGCCTCAGCATTGCGCAGGTACACAACGTTGATGTTCCCCGGAGTCGAGGCGGGCCTGTCGAGCTGCGCGATCAGATTCTTGGCGAGCGTCAGACGCGCCTGGCTGGGCGCGCGAACGATGAGCGTATTGGTGCGGGGTTCGGCCAGGATCGAGATGCGCTGGCCGGCGTCGATCGCCTGGCCCGCCGCGCGCGCACCTTCGTCGAGTACGCGACTTACGACGGTCGCGATCTCCATCGCCAGGCCATATTTCACCGGGATCATTTCGAGATCCGATGTGGCCGGCGTGTCGATCGACTCGATAATCCGCGCTATCCGGCGCAGGTTTTCTGCGTAGTCAGTGATTACTAGCGTGTTGTTCTGTGGATACGCGGAGATCGTGTTGTTCGGAGCGATCAGTGGTCGAAGGATCGGCACCATTGCCGTCGCCGACTCGTACTGCAGCCGGAAGACCTGAGTGATCAGCTGGTCGCCACCTGGTGACGGGCTACGTGGCTCGACGACCGTGCCACCCTGCAGCTTGGCGTCTGCTTCCGGAACGACCCGCATCACGTTGCCGGTCTGCACGATCGTGAATCCCTGCAGGCGCAGCGCGGATAGCAATTGCTCAAACGCCTGCTGTTTGGTCACCGGCCGCTCGGTGACCAGCGAGATCGTGCCCTTGACGCGAGGATCGATGACGAACGTGCGGCCGGTGTACTGCCCGATTGCCCGAACCACCGCATCGATGTCCGCATTGACGAAGTTCAGCATGACGCTGTCGTTCGTCTTATCGTCGGCGGCCGTGCGCGCCTTGGCTGGCGGCCTGGTCTGGGCCTGGACCGTCGCTGGCGCCGGAAACAGGCCGACGCTGAGTGCGCAGGCCAGCGCGATCAGTCGCGACAGCGACAGCCTCCTCGCGCTCCGTTTTCCGCGCCCGCTCGTCATCTCACCCGCCGCCGAAGTTCAGGAGAGCCCCCTCGCCATCGCGCCGGCCAAGCAGCGAGATGAGGCCCGTCAGTTGTGCTTTTACACCGGGGTCGGTGCCTGGCAGAGCCTGGGCGCGACCCGAAAAGCGTAAGCGCCCACCCTCGGGAATTGTGCCATTGCCCTTCAGCTCGAGGGGACCAGAAATGGTTAGTAATTCCAGCTGAGTTCCCGGCCAGACACCGTTGGTTTTCAACCGGTAGTGGCCCATCGGCGACACTGGCGTCAGTGCGCTGGAGGCGTACTGCCATTCCGCCGAGAAATTGCCTTCGAGGCGCCCAGGCGCGATCTGCAAGCGATCCCAGTTGAGCGCCAGAATGCCACCAGGACGCAGCGTGTTCCACGGTGCTCCCAGTCCGACAAGGAGTGAGGCTGGCAGCCTGACCGTCGTTGCGCCGAGCGTGGTCGCGCCGCCACCGAACAGCGGCGCGCGGATCGCCAGTGGCTGTGACAGCGCGGACGGATGAGACAACGTCAGGTCCAGTTGACCGATGATGAGAGGCCACGGGCTGAGGCGCCAAGTCAGGCGCTCCGGCAGGCTGGCGCGCGTCGCGCTCTGCTCGACCGACGGCGGCACCAGTACCAGCACGGCCGACCCATCCCAGAGACTGCCGCGAGCGTCTGCCAATTCGACGCGACCTTGGGTCGCCGAATGCACCGCTCCGGCCAGCCATTGCGCCGGCGCGACAACCAGAAGTGTCACAACGAGTACGACGAGCGCAGACAGCAGGTAAAAGACCGTGCGCATCGATGCGGTTCATTTGCGCGCCAAGCGCAATGCAAGCTCGGCATCCACATTGCCGGGCGTTCCTTCCTTGCCGGTCACGACCACCGACGTCGCGCGGGCGCCGAGCTCGCGCTCGATACCTGCGAGCCAAGTCGCCCAGGCGCCGTACGGGACGTTGGCGAAAGTCAGCTGAATGTCACCTTCCGACAACGGCACCATGCGCGTCAACTTCAGCCCGGCGCGTCCTAGCGACGTCTCAATCGCACCCTTGACTTCGGCAGATGACACGGTGGCCACCTGGGGCTGCGATTTCAGCCCCTTGACCTCACCCAGCAGGCTTTCGAGCTCGGCGGCCTGAGCGCGCTGCTGCGGCAGGGAACGCTCGAGCCGGCCAATGCTGCTCCATGCTGGGTCGATCAGCATTAGATATAGCAGCACCAAAATTAGAACGATGCCGCCAGCGCCCAGGATCAGCCGCTCGCGCGGCGCACGTTCCAGCCAGAACTGTTTGATCGCGTCCATTACGTGCCCGCCGCCGTGATGCGCGCCGACCCGTCCGGATCGAACTTGACGGCGAGGCCTTGCTGCACTCCGGCGGAGCGCAGCGTGTTCTGGAACGCGGGGTTGTCGGCCATGCCGCCCTTGAACTTGACCTTAAGCGCGCCGTCGCGGTACTCGATTGCGCCGACGCTACCCAGCGGGGCGGCCGTCAGCAGCTGCGCCGTGCGCGCGTTGAGCACCGAAAAGTCGTTGGCGGAAGGCTGACCGGCGCGGGCGCGCAGATCATTCAGCTGCCGCTTGGTCTGCAGCACTGGGTCGACCACTGCGGTGGTCTCGGGGAAGTTCGCGCGAAAGGCGTTTTCCATCTGCTGCTTCAGCGCCGAGGTCTCGCCTTCGAGCTTCAGCCAGTACGCGTTCATCCCGATGATCGCGACGACGGCACCGACGGCCGTCCAGGCGAGCGGTGCCTTCAACGATGCGCCGCGCAGAGAGCTTGCGCGCCCCGCCAGCGGCATCAGCCCGGCGAGCATGCCACCCTGCGCGAAACTGCCTTGCAGCAGGTTCACCGCCGTTTCGGTACTGGCAAGATCGACCATGCCGGCGCCGACGTCGACCTGCACGCCCAGCGAAGCCGCGAGCGCACTCACGCGCGCGGCCTCACGACCATAAGCCTGTATGCGCTTGACCCCGAGCTGCCGCACCGCGAGCGCCAGTGCTGCGGGGACGTCGTTACCCAGCTGAAAGGCGAAGCCATCATGCGTCGCAGAGCGGGCGACCCCGCGTCCGCGGTCGACCCGAACGGACAGCACCCCGGCAGAAGGGGCTGGCATGGTGTAGATCTCGCTGTACGCGGCGCGCACGCGGTAGCCCGCTTCGGTGCAGGCGTCCAGTGCATGTGTAAGGACGCCGCGGTCGATCACTGCCACCGGCATCTTCGGCATCGCGGCGATCGTTGTCGTGCCCGTCCCACCGCGCGGAACCATGAATGCGAAGTGGCAGTCCTGCGCATCCGCGAGCAGCCGCTCTTCCAACAGGTTGGGCAGCGCGAGCCGCAGCTTGCCCTCGGACAGCTTTGGCGGCTCGATCGCGGTCACGAACACGTCGGCTGGATCGAAGACGAGGTCGATCGCCGCAGCCTTCGGCAGTAGGGCCAGCGCGGTCTCGCCGCTCGTGGCTTCACCACCGATGCCGACAAAATTCACGACGGTGCCGGTCGACATGTGGCTCTTGCCGCCAAACGAGCGGCGCGGCGGCACAAAGACAAGCACTCGTTGCAGGGATTTTTCTTTCATCGTTCGATCACATCTCGCGAACCCATAGAACGTTCACGGGCTGGATGCCCTGTCCGGGCACACCCCGACGGACGAGCGCTTCCATGCGCGTCACCGCACGGTCGAGTTTGACCTCGCCACGCACGAAGAAAAAGCGCGAAGCGGTGGCGATATCCGCGTCTTGTACACCGTTTGCCTTCGCGCCCAGGCGAGTACGAACCTCGCCGACGTTGTTGAAGTAGGACAGCCGCTCACGCTCGGCCACAAGCGCACGGGCGTCCGACAGCGAGAGACCTGGAACCCGCGCCGCGATCACCTCGGGCCGCGCGGTGTTCGCGTTGATCGGCGTGCGCTCGTCGAGGACCACGATATAGGGCGCCAGCCGCTGCGCTGCTTCGGCCGATACGCCGGGAACCGCGATCAGGTCTTCCGGAAACATCAGCGGGATCGGCCGTACCTTTTCAGCGCTGATTGCGTTGTCGGGCATACGCCCGTTTTCATCCGGCACTGCGGCCGCCGGCAGCGCTTCCTGCATGCGTTGGGCGATCAGATCCGCGGTCTGCTCGGCGACCTGCAGCAGGCCACACAGGCGCCGAAGAGCCTCGACCTCGGACTCCACGATCTGGCCGTTCTCGACCAGGTTGCGCAGGTTGTAGCGCGACTGCGCGTCCTCCATCGAGCCGGCAATCGACGCCATCGAAGCAAGGGACGAGGTCTCGCCGAGCTGGTCGAGCCGGGTTTCGGCAAGGGGCTGCGCCCACGGTTCGGACAGCGCGTCGTAGCTCGAGCGGTTGGCATCTTCGCGCAGGATCGCGCGCCCCCAGTCGAGGGCGCCGCGCAGGAGCAGGCGGCTCTGCGTCATCAGTTGCTGGTTCTCGATCGTTCGCAGCAGCACGAACTGGCGATAAAAGAGCGCGCTAACGATCAGTGTTGACAGGGTCGCGACGAAAAGCGCCAGTAGCACGGCCGCGCCGCGCTGCGTTCGCGAGGCCGAAAATCGTCGGCCGACCCGGCCTTGGCCAGCGAGCCGCGCTCGAAAGGCGTCCCGAAGGCGCATGCTCACCCGCCCACCATGATCACGCGCCGGAATATGGCCCCGTTGTCGCGCTCGAGAGTGATCTCAACGCCCGGAACGACGGGATTCGTGTTCGGCGTCGGCGTTGCGCTGGAATCCTGCTGCGACGGCACGTTGGGGTCGATCCAGCCCACTCCCTGCGACCACATGCGGACCTGCATCAGCTTGACCCGGCCGAGCAAGCGCGCGGTCTCCAGCTTGTCGGCGGTGACCCGTTCGAAAGCGGGCAGTGCCGGGCTGGCCTGCCGCACGAGCGTTCCGTCGACCACGCGGTACACGACGGTCTGAACCTCCGTCGGGCGGTCGGGAGCAGATGGCGCAAGACGCGCAAGTTGCAGCATCGTGGTGCCGTCGGCGACGGACACTGTAATGGGTGAAGTGGCAAGGCCGAGGAACTTCGGATTGGTGACCTGCGCGAGGTCACGTTCCATCTGGCCGAACGTCGTTAGCAGCGCGCGCACGTCGTCGGCCTCGGGCTCGAGTCGCTCCCGCGTCGTCACGAGAGAGTCGAGTCCGCGCCAAGCGATCATCGACACGATTGACAGAACGGTAATCGCGACCAGAAGTTCGAGAAGCGTGAAGCCGCGCGCGTTCATTGGTTCGTCGGCAGCACGGTCATCAGTTCGGCGAGCGATCGCGGCGATCCGTCGGCAGCGGTCCTGTAGACACGCACCTCGACGCGGCGGAAAAATGGATTCGGCGTCGGCTTGACCGCCTGCACGCACTGGAACGCAATGCCGCCTTGTTCGCACGGCTGACTGTTCTCGCCCTGCTCGAGTCGCTCCCGCGCGAGCCGCAGCTCGAGAAGGCGGTTTTCGGCAGTCATCACCGCCAGCATCTTCTCCCGGGTGTATTCGGCGCTCGACGTTAGCGCCATCGCGCCGCGCATCGCTGCGGCGAGCGCAACGCCGATGATCACCAGCGCGATCAGCACCTCGAGCAACGTGAAACCGCGTTCGCGCTTCATCTCAGCACCGTGGCGCGACCGGACTCGTCGAAATCGAGGCGGACGGTCGCGTCCTCATTGCTAAGCTCCAGACGCCAGCGCGGCTGCACCCATTCCCGCGCGATCGCCATGCGCACTGGTGGCGCGCCGGGTCCCAGAAGGACCTGAGCCGGTTGTGGCCCGGCCCCGTCCTGGACCGATAGTCGGGTGAGCGGCGCTTCCCAGGTGCGTTCGCGCAGCAGGTCGTCGCCGGTCAGCAGCTGGCGTTCACCGCGTACTTCAGCAACGAAGCGATAGCCGCGCAGGTCCGCTTCCCAGACGATCGGCAGCTGACGTATGCGGGATTCGTCGGAGGCCAGCGCCATCAACTGTCCCACGCGCTCGGCCTCGCGCGTGAGTTTCTGGCGCGGGTCGGGTGCGACGCTGATCGTGACCACCGAAACCAGGATGCCGGCGAGCACGATGACGACCAGCATTTCGAGCAGCGTGAACCCTCGCGGGTGCCGACTTCCGGTCGATGGCGGGTACAGGCGTTTCAACGAATGTCCCCCCAGCGCGGTGCAGCGTCGCGGGCAGTCCCGCGCCCGCCGCTTAGAGTTGCCAGGATCCGATGTCCGCGTCGGTGTTCTGGCCGCCCGACTGGCCGTCAGCACCGAAGCTGAAGACGTCGATCTCTCCGCGCAGGCCCGGATTCAGGTACTGGTACGGATGCCCCCACGGGTCCCTCGGCACGCTGCTGCGCTCCAGATACCCGCCTTGTTTCCAGTTGTTCGGCACCGGCTCTGCGGTCGGCCTTGTGATCAACGCTTCGAGGCCTTGCTCGGTGGTCGGATAGCGACCGTTGTCAAGGCGGTAGAGCTTCAGGGCCTGCATGACCGATGCGATGTCCTGGCGCGCGGCAGCGATGCGTGCATCGTCGGTCCGTCCGACCACACGCGGGACGATCAACGCCGCGAGGATCCCGAGGATCGTGATGACGACCATGATCTCGATCAGCGTGAAGCCGCCGAGGCGTCGGGAACGCAGTGCCTTCATCGTACTCATATGACCATTGCCGATTCGAAAGAAAGCTTGAAGTTGAGCGCCGAAGGCCTTGAACTTCCAGTGTTTTGGGCCGGGACATTCATGGCCGCGGCAGATATTATCAACGCGAATACACGACCTTACCCCTCCAAGGCGGGATAAAGGGTGGCTGCTAATGCAACAGGATGACCGGAGCGTGATCGAGATGCGCGATCATCGGATCACGTTGGACAGGCGATGCTGAAGAAGTTTGCGACGGCAGCAATCCACCTGCTGTTTTTTGCAGGTGTCGTTGCCATTGGCGCCTACTGGTCGGTCCGCATTTTCACGCCGGCACCGATGGCCGCTCCGCCACCGCTGCCTCCACCGCCGCTGCGCGATCCGGATGCGGCGGCAGCAGCGAGGATGTTTGGCAAGGTAGAAACCGCGCAGGCCGCGGTGGCCGCCAACATCCAGGCAATGGGCGCTTTTGCCGCGGGCAAGAGTTCAAGCGCAATTCTCGCGGTCGACGGCAAGCCTGCGCGCGTCTACCTGGTTGGCCAGGAGGTCGTGCCGGGTACGCGTCTGGCCTCAATCGATGCCGACGTGGTCGTCCTTGACAGCCCGAGCGGGCGGCAGGAAGTCCGACTGCCGCCAAGGCCTGCTATCGCGGTCAGTGGCGGGGCGCCGGCCCAGAATTTCACGCGCGAGGGCAATACGCTAAGTGCGCCGATGTCGAGCGGCGCGCCGTCTGTCGCGCCCCGCGCGACGCCGCCGCCTCCACCCGCTCCGCCTCCGCCCCAACCTCAGCCCCAGCCTCAATCCCCTCCGGGTACGGCGCCGCAGGGCCAATAGCTTCTTCACGCTGCCGCAGCAGTCTGCGCGTAGACGTTGCAGACGTAAGCAAACGTAAGGGCCGTCGTCGCGTGCGCTCGCGGTGCGTTCAATGGGCATCTCACCCATGGAGTTGCTCATGAAGACTCGAATTTTTGCCGCCGCTGTGCTCACCGCGGCCGTTTCGCTGGCATTTGCGGCCTCGCCCGACGCTGCTGCGCCCGGCCGCAACGGCTTCCAGAACCTTGACAAGAACGGCGACGGTTCGATTTCGCGCGAAGAGGCCGCGGCCAGTCCGCGGTTGTCCGAATCCTTCGATCGCATCGACACCAACAAGGACGGCATGCTGTCTGCCGACGAACTGCGCGCCGCGCGGGCAAGCCATCGCGGACAGCATCCGAAGCTCGACACCAACGGCGACGGGTTGATTTCGCGCGATGAAGCGAAGGCGGCACCAAGGCTTGCCGAGAACTTTGACGCGATCGACAGCAACAAAGACGGTCAGCTGAGCCGGGACGAAATGGCCACATGGCACAAGTCACATCAGCGCCCGGCGGCGCCTGCGCCCGCAACGAAGCCGTAGCGCGGCTTACGCTGCTCTGGAAATTGCCTGGAGCGCGGAAGAGCGGGAGGGTTCATGTGCCACCGATTCCCTCACCTCCGCCCCAGCCGACGCGCCCATCCTACAGTGAACGTCTGAGCGCTGATCTCGTCGAACTCGGGCGGGCATCGTTTAGAACCGGCCGCGCACTTGGGCTTGAACATCGCCCCGCCGCGGCCATCTAACAGCGTATGGACACGCCGAAGCCGACTCAAGTGCCTCCGCCGACCGCCGGCGAGCGCATTTGGCGCAACGTTTTCTTCTTGCTGAGCGCAGCACTTGCGGGATTGGCGCTGGTGCAGTTCGAGGCCGGCCGCTTGGCGCGTGGTCTCGGGGACCTCGGCGCTGCCGTGCTGATGCTTTCCCTCATATCGCAGTTTCCGTTCATCCGCGCGGTGATTCGCGCCAGCGCGGATGACGACGCGTCGCCCGAAAAAGCTCGGCGCAGGCATGAGGAACTGATGCGTCAGGCCGCCGAACTCAAGGCTGCCCATCCCTGGTCCGACATGGCTGGGCGAGCGGGCTGGGTGCTTCTCGGCATCTCCTTAGTGCTGCGCTTTACCGGCGCGGCGTAATTGCGGACCCGGCGCGATCGTTCTGGCGGCCCTTTCTTCGGCTCCAGGGATCGTTCGGCCCCCGGATTTGCCACTTCGTCGCAGGTCCCTCGTCGCACACTCGGCGACTGGCTACTGTCACTTCCTGATTGCTGCGGTGAACACACGGGCCGGTCAAGCGGGCCGTTCGTCGCAGACTGTGCTTACCCAACCCCCGCTCCCCCGGGGATATTTCACGGCCCGGACCACCGGGCCGTTTTTTCGCGTGCGATCTTGCGATGACGCTCCAGGGGCCGTTCGTGCACTCTGCGCCGCGGATCGTGCAGTCTGTCGCACTTGGGTGGCTACTGTTCCATGAGGGCCCTAAGGTTGTTCCATGACGACGCACGACTTTCGCTATCACGGGTCGCCCTTAAGCTCACGTGAATTCCGCCATAGCACCCAGTTCAAGCGCCGTGCGTTTCGATCGGCCCGAGACGGGCGCACTTGACCATGTCAAATAACGAGAACAGCCCGCCAGCCTCGGCGGACAGTGAAGAACCAGGTGCTCCGCGGCAGGCCCGCGAGGCTACCGCTGGCGCAAGTGCTGCCGCTCCTCGCATTGCGGCCGCGTCGACAACTAGCTGGAATTTCTTCCGCACTCGGATCCTGCCACCGCTGCGATCGCTGTCTCAGCGAATCGGCGACTGGCTCGCGGTGGTCGGCTGGGGCAAGTTCATCCTTGTCGCGCTTCTGGCACTCGCCTTCGCCGGGATTGCCTCGCAAGTCCTTTATGACGAATCGCCCGTAGTCGTCGTCGATCGCCACGATCCGAGCGGCCAGGTCAAGCTGGATATCAAGGTCGACAGTAGCGGGATTCGTATCGAACGGCCGACCGTCCCTTCACCACCCGCTCCCCCGCAGCCACCGGGTGCGCCCAAGCCACCCGCTCCGTCCAAGGCGATGCCCACACCCGGCAAGACGCCAGGCTCGGTCAGCATTGATGAGTCCGGGGTCCGGATCCGGTCGCAGAAGAATGGCGCGCCAGTGGAGGTCGTCATCGATGGTGACGGCATCCGAGTCGAAGATGGTACGAAAGCTCCGTCGCCGCCGCCGGACGATCCGGCGGCCGTCGTCATCGATCGCAATGGCGCCGTCGTGATCCCGCCTGAGGCTGCCTCCGACCCGGCCAAAGTCGAACAGGCACTCGAGAGTGCCCGCCGCGAGATCGAAAGCATCGTGTCCGACCAAGTCCGGCGCAGCGTCGCGCACGAGGTCCGCACCTATCGGGAGCGTAGCGGAGACTGGATGATGAGCTTCGCCCTGCTGCTGATCCTCACCGGCATCATCGTCAAGGTGGTACTCGGCGGAAAGAAGCGGGCGGAACGTCGCGCCCTGGTGGCGACTGCCACCGCGGCCGAAGAAGGCCTCAAGCGGCAACTGGTCGAGGCGCAGCTCAAGACAATGCAGGCGCAGGTCGAGCCGCACTTTCTGTTTAACACACTCGCGTCTGTCGACTATCTAATTGAAACCGACCCGGCGACTGCGTCGAAGATGCAGAAGAACCTGATCCAGTATCTGCGGGCGGCGCTGCCGCAGATGCGCGAAGGCTCGACCACCTTGGGCAAGGAAGTGCAGCTCTGTCGGGCTTATCTGGAGATCCTCAAGTTCCGCATGGAGGACCGGCTGCGGTACACGGTGACGATCCCTCAGGGCCTGATGTCCGCGCAGTTCCCGCCGATGATGCTGCAGACACTGGTCGAGAACTCGATCAAGCATGGACTCGAGCCCAAGCCGGAAGGCGGCGCGGTCACCATTTCCGCCGACATCGTCGATGGTCGGCTGCGCGTCACAGTCGCAGACTCGGGGCTCGGATTCGCTGCCGCCTCGCGACCCGGTACCGGCGTCGGCCTTGCAAATGTGAGGGAACGTCTGTCGGCCCTGTACGGCGGTCGTGCCCGACTGTCGATCGAAGCCAATGATCCAACCGGGACCATCGTCACGATCGATGTGCCGTACAGCTTTGAGGCGAATGCACCGCTCACTTCGGCTGCACAACCGGCCTGACGCATAATGCCCGCATGACACGGGCAATCATTGCCGACGATGAGCGCCTGATGCGCGAGCAACTGCGCGCGCGGCTGACCGAAGTCTGGCCGGACCTGCAGGTCGTCGCAGAGGCGAAGAACGGCGAGGAAGCGGTTGCAGCAGTCCGCGAGCTTGCCCCCGATCTAGCGTTTCTCGATATCCGCATGCCGGGTATGACCGGCATCGAGGCCGCGCGCGCTATCGGCGATGCCTGCCACGTCGTCTTCATCACCGCTTACAACGAGTACGCGGTCGAGGCCTTCGAGCACGGCGCCGTGGACTATGTCCTCAAGCCGGCCGAGCGCGAGCGCCTCGAGCTGACGGTCACCCGACTGAAGAAGAGGCTCGGGCAACC
>DATEZE010000273.1:0-21214 GCA_035255845.1 Burkholderiaceae bacterium
GTGTCGTCGCGGCGAACAGGCGCGCGGAGGCATTCTGGCGTCGGCAGGGTTATATCGAAGTCAAACGCCGGGAGGGCTACACGCTCGGCTCGCTTACACACCAACTGATCGTGATGGTGAAGCCGGTACCTCCCAATACGCTTGCCGATTTCCTGCTTGCGGTACCGCGCGACCGTCCTGGTTAAAGAGGTCGAGCAACCGACAGATCCGGGGACTGATTTTCTACGGTGCTGCGCGACTCGGCAGACTTCAGCCAGTATGCAGCTTCTTCATCGCCGCTTCGAATTTGCCCGAGGCAAGCAATTCGATGATGCCTTCGCCTCGGTCGATCGCCTCGTCGATCAGCGCCTGTTCGTCGCGGCGAGGTGGGTGCAGAACGAAGTCAGCGACATCCTGTTCGAGTTGCAGAGGACGCGGGTGCCCGATGCCGATGCGCAGTCGCCAGAAATCGGCGGTCGTGAGCCGGGCTTGGGTGTCCTTCAGTCCATTGTGGCCGGCCGTACCGCCCCCACGCTTCAGCTTGACGGTTCCCGGCGGTAGGTCGAGTTCGTCGTGCACAACGAGGATTTCTGTCGGCAGGATCCGGTAGAACAGCGCGAGTGCGACCACCGATTGCCCGGAGCGGTTCATGTAGGTCGTCGGCTTCAGCAGCCAGACGTCGTGCCCGCCCAGGCGGACGCGCGCGACATCACCCTGGAACTTGCGCTCCGAGCCGAAGCGCGCGCCCTCGCGACGCGCAATCGAATCGACCAGCCAGTAACCGGCGTTGTGCCGCGTTGCCTGGTACTCGGCGCCGACATTGCCGAGGCCAACGACGAGGCGGATGCCGCGAGGGTGTTCGAGCGATTCCACGATCAGGGTGACGATAAGGGCCGCGCGGGTTGGGTGGGCAAGAAAAAGGGCCCGCAGCCACCATGGCAGCGGGCCCGATTGTGCCGCACGCCGCACCGGCCACTCGGACCGGTGCCAGTCGATTACTTCTTCTTGTCGCCTTTGTCTGAGCCTTTTTCTTCTTTGCCGCCCTTGCCGGCCGGGGCCGCAGCGGCGACCGGAGCCTTCTGCGCGGTGGCGGGAACGTCCACCGCAGCAACAGGTGCTGCCGCAGCGACGGTTTCCTCTTCTTCGACCTGTTCGCCGTGTGTCGACACTGCAGCGACCACCGGGTTCTCTTTGCCCTTCAGCACTGGGACCACGCCGGCCGGCAATTTGAGATCGAGTACGCGCACGGTCTCGTGGGCCTGCAGGCCCGACAGGTCGACTTCGATGTACTCGGGCAAGTCCTTCGGCAGGCACGCCACGTTGACTTCGGACAGCACGTGGTTGATAAGACCGGTGCCGAGCTTCACCGCGGGCGAACTCTCCTGGCCGAAGAAGTGCAGCGGAACGCGCATGTGGATCTTCTGGCTCTCCGACACGCGTTGGAAATCTATGTGCAGTACCAGCGGCCTGTACGGGTGCATCTGGAAGTCGCGCAGCAGCACGCGCTCCGACTTCCCGTCCAGTTCCATGTCGAGGATCGACGCATGGAACTTTTCCTTGCGCAGCGCATGGAAGAGCGGGTTGTGCTCCACCTCGATCGCCTGCGCGGTGCCGTCACCACCATAGAGCACACCCGGCACCTTGCCGGCGTGGCGCAGGCGGCGGCTCGCACTCGTGCCTTGCGCGTCTCGTTTGTTTGCTACGACCTTCATCTGCTTCTCCCGTTATGGCAGCGGACCGCGACCAGTCACCACTGCCGCGCAACCGGTACGGCCATCCGCACCGTCGGCGACGGAAACTTCCGTCGCCTTTTCAAATCAATCGAGCAAAAGTAGGGGCGCACTTTGCTCGCCTCACTCGATGAACAGATTGCTCACCGAGTCTTCGCGCGCAATGCGTGAAATCGTTTCGCCCAGCAGTGCGGCGCACGAGAGCTGTCTGATCTTCGGACATGCGGCTGCCGCGGGACTCAGCGGGATCGTATCGGTGACGACGAGCTCGTCAATCACTGAATTGGTCAGCCGCTCCACGGCCTTGCCCGATAGCACCGGGTGTGTGGCATAGGCCATCACCCGCAGCGCGCCGCTGTCGCGCAACGCCTGTGCCGCTTGGCACAGCGTGTTCGCAGTGTCGACCATGTCGTCCATGATCACGCAGTTGCGTCCCTCAACCTCGCCGATGATGTGCATGACTTCTGCGACATTGGCGCGCGGCCGCCGCTTGTCGATGATCGCGAGGTCGGCCTCCATGCGCTTGGCCAGCGCTCGGGCGCGCACGACGCCGCCAACATCCGGTGACACGACGACGAGGTTCTCGTAGTTGTGCTTCCACAGGTCGCCGAGCAGGATCGGGCTCGCATAGATGTTGTCGACCGGAATATCGAAGAAGCCCTGGATCTGGTCAGCGTGCAGATCCATCACCAGCACGCGGTTGATGCCGACGACCTGCAGCATGTTGGCCACCACCTTGGCGCTGATGGCAACGCGCGCGCTGCGTGGACGCCGGTCCTGACGGGCGTAGCCGAAGTACGGAATCGCCGCAGTGATGCGACCGGCCGATCCGCGCTTCAGCGCGTCGGCCATGATCATGATCTCCATCAGGTTGTCATTGGTCGGTACGCAGGTAGGCTGCAGGATGAACACGTCCTTGCCGCGCACGTTCTCGAAGAGCTCGACCATGACCTCGCCGTCGGAGAAGCGCGAGACCTGCGCCTTGCCGAGGGGAATGTTGATCTGATGCGCAACGGCCTGCGCGAGCCTGGGGTTCGCACTGCCCGTGAACACCATCAGGTTGTCGGGGACCATCAGAGCCATGGCTCGGTGCCTGTCATGCAACTGCGTTGAGTGCGCGGACCGCATTGCGGGCCCGCCAAGCGGCGCCGCGATGCACGACACGCGGCGCGTGGTTCTGCATTACGACGACGCGGCGAAAATGGCTGGGGAGGAAGGATTCGAACCCTCGAATGGCGGAATCAAAATCCGCTGCCTTAACCAGCTTGGCGACTCCCCAGCGCGAAACCGAATTCTCGGGAACTACGCTTTACTGCTTGACTCCCTCCTCGCGGCCCGGCCGCGCACTGGGAATCCGGTCCTACTACCAGGGCGCCAGCGGATGCTCGCTGAGGCCTTTGACGGCCCAACCACGCCATTGTGACGGCAATTCCGTGACCGCCGCGCGGGCCGTAGCTTCGTCGTTGACGACTGCAAAGGCCGCCGAGCCCGAGCCTGTCATGCGGGCTGGTCCGAAACGCGCCAAGTGCTCGATCACCTCGGTAACCACGGGATAGCGACGTCGCACGACCGCTTCAAGATCGTTCGCGCCGAAGCTTGCCAGCGATTGCGCGATCAGCCCGCCACCAGCGAATTCGCGATCTCCTGCACTTTCCCGCGACCCAAGGTCTGCGGCTGCAGAAAAGTCCGACATTTTCATGGCTTTGGTATTTCGTGTCAAACCGCGGTCAGCGAAGATTTCCTGTGTCGAAACATGAACTTGAGGCCAGACCAACGCATAGTGGGCAGGCTGCACAGCAAGTGGGCTGAGGCGCTCGCCGCGGCCCTCGGCAAATGCGTTGAAGCCTCGAATGAAGAACGGAATGTCGGCGCCGAGTTCGAGCGCGATGTCGCAGAGTCGATCACGGTCGAGCCGCGTAGCCCAGATACGGTTCAACGCAAGCAATGTCGTGGCCGCATCGGACGAGCCGCCGCCGAGGCCCGCGCCCACCGGGATGCGCTTGGTCACGCGGATGTCGGCGCCGAGGTGACCATCGGCGTGCTGCCGCAGCAGCCGTGCAGCGCGCAGCGGCAAATCCTCGGCCTCGCCGCTGACCAGATCGCCGGAGCGGCGCAGTTCGCCGTCGGCGCGCGATTCGATGTCGATCAGGTCGCAGAGATCGATCAGTGCAAAAGCACTTTGCAGTTCGTGATAGCCGTCGGCGCGCCGTCCCAGCACGTGCAGGAACAGGTTCAACTTGGCAGGGGCCGGCAGGGCGAGGGCGCGTTCCACTGTGGCCGAGGCGTCAAGGCGACTGGTCCGGAGAGTCTACGAGCAGCCGCACCGAAACGCCGGGCTCAACTGCTGTCGCTGCGCGATCGAACTGAAGCCGCCGCGGCTTCTGGCCCGGCACGGAGACTTCTGTTATGCGGATGATCCAGCCGTCCTGGCGGATCTCGCTGATGTGCTCGCCGTCCCGGCTGACGCTCGCGTCACGGGCCGGATCGGGGCGACCATCGAGCCAGTGCGACAGGCCAGCGACCGGCAGGCGCCACCCGAGCGCCTGTTCGACGAGTTCGTCGGCGTTCGGGCCGCTGAAGCCGAGCAGTTTGCCATCGGTGACCTTTGCACGGCCGGGCTCAATCTCGATGCGCGCCAGAGTCGTGCCGACCGGTGTGGCCAGTTCGATCAGTTGCTGCTGGCCCCGGATTTCAATCAGAAAGCGGCCGCTGACGCTGTCGCGCCGATCGGCGCTGACGGCCATCGCGCTGAAACGACCGGCGTAGCTACGTTCGGGCGCGGACGGCGGCGTACTCGCGCACGCTCCCAGTGCGATCACAAGCATGGCTACCCATGCCCGGAGTGGCGGCATCACAAGCCGATACGGAGTCGCGCGATCGTCGACTTCAGCAATTCGTTGCTGGGTTCCTTGGCCTTCGCCTCGCGCAGCAGCACCCGCGCACGTGTCTGCTCGCCCTGGGTCCAGAGCACTTCGGCGAGGTGGATGCCGACTTCGGCGTCCGGGCGCGACTCGTAAGCGAGCTCGAGATACTTGCGAGCGTTCGCAAGATCGCCCATGCGGTAGTAGACCCAGCCCATCGAATCGAGGATGAATGCGTCGTCCGGTGCGAGCTGGTGTGCCTTTTCGATCAGCTGCAGCGCCTCGGGCAGGCGGACGCTGCGGTCGGCAAAGGTGTAGCCGAGCGCGTTGTACGCATGCGCGTAATCCGGCCGCAATTCGATCACGCGTCGCAGCTGTCGCTCCATCGCCTCGATGCGTCCCAACTTTTCCGCCGTCATCGCGGTGTCGTAAAGCAGCGCGACGTTGTCAGGTGACTTCTCCAGCGCCTGCGTGAGGAGATTGAACGCCTCTTCGTAGCGGCGCGTTTCGCGCAGCACCTGGGCTTCGGCGAGAAGCAACTGGACTCGCTCGTCGGCGGAACTGGTTGACACGCTGCGCAGCAGCTTGCGGGCATCCTCCGGGCGCTGCATCTTCGCAAGCACCAGAGCTTCGCGCACCCGCGCCGGAACGTACTCGTCCCCGCCTTCCACGCGGTGCAACCATTTCAGCGCCTCACCGTACTGCTTCTCATCCTCGGCGATCTGCGCGAGATACAAATAGACCTGATCTAGATCGCGCTCCTCGCCGGACTGATTTGCAACCAGTTCAAGGTAGCGCGTGAAATAAGTGCGCGCTTCATTGAGCAGGTTGCCTTGCAGCGAGAGCAGGCCAAGTGAATAGAGGAGGTCCGCGTTGCTCGGTTCGGCCTTCAACAACTCCTCGAACTGCGCGCGGGCCGCAGGATATTGCTTATCCGCCACCAGCATTCGGGCATACGCCAGCCGGAGCTCGGGCGAGGCGTTCGGCCGCGTCAGTGCCTTGCGCAGCAACTCGAGAGCGGTGGCGCGGTCCGTGGTCTGCAGGAACGGCACGGCCGCCAGCACAGTGGCCTCGGATTCCGGTTGCAGCGCCAGCGCAGCGCGCGCCTCTTCGGTGGCGCGCTCCGTCATTGCAGCGGCCTGTGCCCCGGCCGCGAGCACGAGGTGGATGTCGGCATTCGCGAGGTAAGGCTGCGCCAGCCGCTGCAAGAGCCCAAAGGCGCCGGCTCGGTCCTGCGACCGCACCAGCTGCCGCTGCACACGGCTGAGCTCGAGCGCGGGATTGGCGGCGTCCTTCATTTCGGCTGCAAGCAGGATGTAGGCATCGTCGAAGCGGCCGCTGCTGGCATACAGCAGAGCGAGCGCTTGTCGGGGTTCCTTCGACGTCGGCGCAAGTTGCCGCCACAATTCGGCCGCCTCGACGCTTTGCGCGAGCGCACGTCCCTGCAGCGCAAGTTCCGTCGCACGTCGCGCCAGGCGCGGATCGCGCGTTTCGCGCGCGAGCTTCAGATAGATAGAATAGGCGGCGCCCAGTTCGCCCTGCTGCGCCGCAAGTTCCGCCGCCATCAGCTGATACAACAGCGCGCCGGTGATTGGCACTTCCGGAGGCGATTCCGGATCGCCTGCTTTAGCGCCCGACTCTCCCGTTCCTGTGGCAGACGCGGCCGATGCCTGCGTCGGCGTCGATGCCACGGTCGGCGTGCCTGTGGGTGCCGAACCGGTCGCGCCTGGACGCGTCGCACAACCTAAAATCGCAACCGCAGCGAGGAACGGGATCATGCGCGCGAGTTGGACCGCGCGACGAGCGAATGACAGCAGCATGGGAGGCGCGTGCGTCGAGGCACGCTGTGATCGGAATCGTCCCCACATTATCAGACCAGACCTGGTCCGTTTTTCCGAAATCCGATGCCGGAACTGCCTGAAGTCGAAGTGACGCGTCGCGCGCTCGCGCCGGCCGTCGAACGCCGCACCGTGCTCGCGGTTCAGGTGCGCGAGCGCCGTCTGCGATGGCCGGTCGCCGACCTGTCGGTGCTGCTGGGTCGGCGAGTGGAACGGCTGGCGCGACGGGGCAAGTACCTGTTGTGGGAATTCGCGCACGGCACGCTGATCTCGCACCTCGGCATGTCGGGCGCGTGGCGTGTTTGGCCGCACGGCGGCGTGCCGCCACCGCGCGCGCACGATCACGTGGACCTCGCCTTCGAAGAGCATCTGATCCGACTGACCGACCCGCGCCGCTTCGGTGCGTTGCTGTGGCATCCGGTGGCCGCGGGTCCCCTGGCGCAGCATCCGCTGCTGGCGCGGCTCGGCATGGAGCCATTTGACGCAAGCTTCGACGGAGCAGTCCTGCGTGCCGGCACGCGCGGCCGCACGACGGCGATCAAGCAGCTGCTGCTCGCGGGCCAAGTCGTCGTCGGGGTCGGCAACATCTACGCATCCGAGGCCCTGTTTCGCGCCGGTATCCACCCGTCGACCCCGGCGGCGCGCCTGAGCCGGATGCGCTGCGAACGCTTGGCGCTCGCGGTTCGCGACGTACTGAGCGACGCGATCCGCGTCGGCGGCAGCACCCTGCGGGACTTCTACTCGGCGGCAGGCGAAGAGGGCTATTTCATGCTGGACGCTGCGGTCTATGAACGCGCCGGCGAGCCGTGCCGCATCTGTGGCACCCGCGTGCGCCGACTGATCCAGGGACAGCGCGCGAGCTACTACTGCCCGTCCTGTCAGCGGCGCTGAAGCGCCAGAGCGGTCCGTCGTGCGTCGATTTGCACCGGATGTCGGTACGTTTTCATGTCATGGTCATAGGGTTTGCGGCTGGGGGCCTGTGATAGATTGAAACGACCCTTCTTCCGGCGTGCCCATGGCGCAGCTTGCTTCGAGCTTCGAGGAATACGGCCAGTGGCGCGACACGCTGGCGAATGCCATTTCGCAGTTGCGGCAGTGGCTGGTCGAGGGCGAGATGCTGGACGCCGACGCGGCGCGTCGGGTCGACGTTGCGCTCGACCGGCTGGCCGAGGACAAGCTCGTCATCGCCTTCGTCGCCGAGTTCTCGCGCGGCAAGTCGGAGCTGATCAACGCCATCTTCTTCGCCGACTACGGCAAACGCATCCTGCCGTCGTCGGCCGGGCGCACGACGATGTGCCCGACCGAACTGCTTTACGACGAGTCACTTCCTCCGTGTATCCGCGCATTGCCTATCGAGACGCGCAGCCGCCACGGCTCAACTTCCGACTTCAAGCGACTCAACGAGGAGTGGCAGGTCTTTCCGCTCGACACGAGCTCGGCCGATGGAATGCTGAACGCCTTCAAGATCGTCGCAGAGACGACCCGGGTGCCGGTCGACGAAGCACGCAGCTACGGCCTGTTCGACGCTGACGATCCCGATCAGGCGGTCGCGCTCGACAAGAAGGGCATGGTCGAGATCTCGAAGTGGCGTCACGCGATCATCAATTTCCCGCACCCGCTGCTGCGGCACGGGCTGGTGATCCTTGACACGCCGGGGTTGAACGCGATCGGTACCGAGCCGGAGCTGACGCTGTCGCTGGTCCCGAATGCGCACGCCGTGCTGTTCGTGCTGGCGGCCGACACTGGCGTTACCAAGAGTGACCTCGAGGTCTGGCGCCATGTCGTCGGCGACGCCGGCCACAGGAATCACATCGCTGTGCTCAACAAGATCGACGGTCTGTGGGATGTGCTGAAGGCGCCGGGCGAGATCGAACTCGAGGTCCGGCGCCAATGCGCCAGCGTGGCCACAACGCTCGGGCTGGAGCCGATGCGAGTCTTTCCGGTCAGTGCCCAGAAAGGCCTTGTCGCCAAGGTGCAGAACGACCCGGTGCTGCTCGAGGCGAGCCGGCTGCCGCTGCTCGAGGAAGCGCTGATCGATCTGCTGGTGCCTGCCAAGCAGCAGATCGTCCGTGACCAGACGGTGGCGCAGGTCGAGCGAGTCGCGTCCGAGGCACGCCAGATGATGGGCGCGCGCGAGCGCGGCGTGATGGAACAGCTGTACGAGCTGCGCGGGCTGCAGGGCAAGAACCAGAGCTCGGTCGAACGCATGACGCGCCGCGCACTCGCGGAACAGAGCGAGTTCGAAGAAGTCGTCCGCAAGATCGTGGCCGCGCGCGTCGTACTGCACAGGCTCTCGGAAAAGCTCTTTGCCCCGCTGCGCGTCACCGCGCTGCGCGCGCAGGTGCTCGCCACGCGCGACAAGATGAAGAAGACGCAGCTCTCGCCGACGATCACCGCGGCCGTGCGGGAGTACTTTTCCAACGTGCGCGAGCTTCTGCGCGAGGCCAACGCCCTGGCTATGGAGGTCGAGCAGATGGTCCTCGGCGTGCAGCGGCGCTTCGCCGAGGAGCTGGGCTGGAGCCTGAGCCCGCCGATGTCGTTTTCGCTCGACACCTATATTGCGGAGCTCGAGCGGGCCGAGAATGCGTACCGCTCGCAGTTCGGTGCCCTCGCGGTGCTGACGCGGGATCGCTGGACGCTGATGGAGCGATTCTTCGAGACCGTTGTCGCCAAGTCGCGCGAGATCTTTTCGGCGGCGGAGCGCGATACCGAGGCCTGGGTCAAGTCTCTGCTGCCGCCGATCGAACTGCAGGTGCGCGAGCAGCGCGCGCAACTGCGCAAGCGCGCCGAGTCGATCTCGAAGATCCGCGATGCGCAGGGTTCACTGGACGAGCGGATCACCGAGCTCGAGCAGGCGCTCGAGGACACGCAGGCGCGACTGGCCGCGCTGAAGCGGCTAACCGATCGCGTCAACGAGATCGGCGCGCGCATACCGGACGACGCAGCATTGGCGCAGGAAGCGCTCGCGGCCTGATTTTTGACCTGCGCCCGCGGCGGCTCGGTTACGCTAGCGCCCGATTCCTGCGCCGCGCCATGCCGTCCAAATTTGCGTCAAGACTGATTGCCTGGCAGGCCACCGATGGCCGCCACGATCTGCCCTGGCAGCGCACTCGCGATCCGTACCGCATCTGGCTTGCTGAAGTGATGCTGCAGCAGACTCAGGTGGCGACCGTCCTGCCGTATTTCACGCGCTTCGTCGAACGCTTCCCGGGCATTGAGTCGCTTGCTGCGGCGTCGCTCGACGCGGTAATGAGAGCTTGGGCCGGGCTCGGCTATTACGCGCGTGCACGCAATCTGCACCGCTGCGCGCAGGTCATCGTTACGCAGCACGGCGGCCACTTTCCCGACTCGCCCGAAACGCTGGCGCAACTGCCTGGAATCGGACGCTCCACCGCGGCCGCGATCGCTGCGTTTGCGTATGGGGCGCACGCTCCAATCCTTGACGGAAACGTGAAGCGCGTAATGGCGCGGCATTTCGGCGTTGAAGGCTATCCGGGCTCGAGTGCGATTGAGCGGCAGCTCTGGCAATTGGCCGAGTCGCAGCTGCCGGACGCAGATATCGGGGCCTACACGCAGGGGCTGATGGATCTCGGCGCCACGCTGTGCACGCGTCGGGCGCCTCGCTGCGAAACCTGTCCGGTGCGTGCCAGCTGCGTAGCACTGCGCGAGGGTCGCGTTGCAGAACTGCCGACGCCGCGTCCCGCGCGTGCGCGTCGGGTCCGCGAAACCGCTGTCGCGCTGATCCGGGACTCTGCGGGCGCGCTGCTGCTCGAACGCCGCCCGCCGACCGGTGTCTGGGGCAGCCTGCTGAGTGCGCCCGAATTCGATCTCGCGCTAACCGATGCCGAACTGGAGCGTGCCATTGAGCAGCGCTGCGGCGTGGAGGTCGAAATCGAGGGGCGAATGGACGAGGTGCGGCACGACTTCACGCATTTCACCCTCGTGATTCATCCACGCCTGGTCAGAGTCGTGGGCAGCGCGATGGTCAGCGAGACCGCGGCAGTGTGGTGTGCCGTCGCGGAGTTCGTGTCCGCACCGCTGCCGGCACCGATGCGCCGCATCGTGCTGGCACTCGCGCGCCACGACGCACCGGCGCCGGTCACCTGAAGACCGAATGCTGCTTCAGGTAGGTGTGGACGATTTCCAGCCTCGCGCGGCCGTCACCGAGTTCCATCAACTTCTGCTTGGCTTTCAGCGGCACGGGCAGGACTTCGCACAGGCGGTTTGACACCCAGCTGCTCGATTCCATGCGGAACGGCTCTGCGAACGGCAGCTGGGTCAGCACATCATCATCCTCGACCGCTTCGCGCCGCCGTTCGGCGGCCTGCGCACGCAGGTCATCGATGATCCGCCGCAGCAGGTCGACGCAGGGTGTGTGTTCCGCGGGCACCGGCGCGTCGGGGTCGTCTTCGATCCACTCGACCTCCGCGACCCGCAGCCCGTTGGCCTCGATCGCGGAATCGACAATGCGGAAGCGCCGGCCGCCGATCGCGCGGACGTGCAGCAGGCCGAGCTGGCGCATGTCCCAGGCCGCGATCGAGGCACTGCAGCCGATCTCGGCGACGCGCGCATCGCGGCTGACTTCACGCGCCTTCGGATCCGTGATCCTGCAGACACCGAAGCTGAGCTCATCGCGCAGGCAGTCCCGCGCCATGTCCATGTAGCGCGCCTCGAAGATCCGCAGCGGCAATACGCCTGCGGGAAATAGGACGGTTGACAGCGGAAAAATCGGCAGGCGCATCGGTCACTGCAGTCCGCAATGGCGTGGACTTGCGGAAATCCAGATGGCGCGTGGTGACGGCGAGCGCGTACGGTCGATGCAATCCATCGTTCCGATCAGCCGAACTCGATGCCGCGGTGCCGTATCAGCACGCTGCGCTGCATACCGAACCGCCGAGCAAGCTCTTCGACGATGTAGACCGAGCGGTGGCGGCCGCCGGTACAGCCGATGGCGACCGTCACGTAGTGACGATTGTCCACCACGTAGCTCGGCAACCACTTGGCGAGGAAGCCGGATATGTCGTCGAGCATCTGTCCGGCTTGCGGGGCGCGCTGAAGATAGGCGACCACGGGCGGATCGCGTCCGGTCAGCGGACGCAGCAGCGGGTCGTAGTGCGGGTTCGGCAGGTTGCGCACGTCGAACACGAAGTCCGCGGCCACTGGAACGCCCTGTTTAAAGGCGAACGATTCGAACGCGAGCACGAGCGCCGCCGGGGGCAGGTCGGTGAACTGGCGTACCCACTGACGCAGCGTGTTCGGATGCAGTTCGCTGGTGTCGATCACGTGGCCGATATTCACCAGCGGCGCAAGCAGTTCGCGCTCGAGGTGGATCGCTTCCGTCAGCGTCGACTCGGCACCCTGCTGCTGCACGCGCAGCGACATTGGATGGCGCCGCCGCGTCTCGGAGTAGCGCTGCACCAGCGCGGCGCTCGACGCCGTCAGGAACAACACGCGGACATCGTGGCCGGCCGCGCGCAGCATTGCGATGAGGGCCGGCACATCACCGAGCGCCGCCTCGCTGCGCGAATCGACGGCGACCGCGACATCACCGTGGCCTGTGCCCTCGAGGAAGGCACAGACGTCCCCAAGAAAGCGCGCCGGCAGGTTGTCGATGCAGTAGTACCCGGCGTCCTCGAGCAGTCGGATGGCGACCGACTTGCCCGAGCCCGACATGCCGGTGACGAGGACGATGCGCATTGCGGGGGCGGAGAGTGACCGGATTGTTGCATGCGAAGGGTCCGGCTCAACTCACGAAAAGGGAGCGTCTGGCGCTCCCGAATTCAGCCGAAGCGTCGGATTACGTCAGCCCGAAAGGCAATCGGACATGAATTTCTTACGCGCGTCGCCCTCCAGCTTCTTGTTGCCCGCCTGTTTGTTGCAATAGCCCATTTTCTCCTGCTGGGTCATGGTCTTGGTGCTGGCTGGCGCGCCCTCGGCCGACAGGCACTCGGACATGAATGTCTTGCGCGTGTCGCCTTCGAGCTTCTTTGCGCCGGCCTCCTTGTTGCAGTAACCCATTTTTTCCTGCTGGGTCATCTTCTTATCGCCGGCGGGCGCGCCTTCGGCCGACAGGCACTGCGACATAAAGGCCTTGCGCTCGTCGCCCGCAAGCTTCTTGTCGCCGGCCTCCTTGTTGCAGGCCGCCATCTTCTGTTGCTGCGCGGTCTGCTTGTCGGCCGCGGCTGCCGTAAGCGACACCGCCAGGCAGGCGGCCCATAGGCACTGCTTCAACATCCTGTTCTCCTTGAAAGTCGATCGGGTCGGCGCGCCAGGCGCGCGAACCTGCTCAATTGCAGCATGCCATAAAGCGAGGCGCTAGCCCCCGCCCATGTGCTGCTGATGACGCTGCAGGAAGTCGCTCATCGTGTCGATGCCACGCAACTGCAGGATCGTGTTGCGCACTGCGGCCTCTGTCAGCACCGCGAGATTGCGGCCGGAGGCGACCGGGATCAGCACCTTGCGAACCGGGATGCCCAGGACCTCCTGAGTCTGTCCTTCGAGCGGCAGCCGTTCCATCGTCTCGGACGCGCCATAGCGGCGCAATTCGACGATCAGTCGCAGTTTCATCTTCCGGCGCACCGCGGTCTCGCCGAAGATCGACTTGATGTCGAGCAGGCCGAGCCCCCGCACCTCGAGCAGATTGGCGAGCAGCGGCGGGCAGCGGCCCTCGATCGTGTCGGGTGCGACGCGCGAGAAATCGACGACGTCGTCAGCCACGAGCCCATGGCCGCGGCTGATCAGTTCGAGTCCGAGCTCGCTTTTGCCGACACCGGATTCGCCGGCGACCAACACTCCCATGCCGAGCACGTCCATCAGCACGCCATGCATCGTGCAATGCGCCGCGAGAACCTTCGCCAAATAGATGCGCAGCACTTCGATGATATCGGCCGCAGGCTGCGGCGAAGCCAGCGTCGGCAACCCTGCACGCTCGGCCGTCTCAACGAGCTCGGCCGGCGGCGTCAGTCCTTCGCCGATGACCAGTCCGATCGGTTTGCCCGCGATGAGTTCGTTGGCATAGTGCAGGCGCCGCGCCGACTCCATCATGCCGTAGTAGCGGACTTCCGCTTCCCCCAGCACATGCAGCCGACTTGGGTGGATCAGGTTCAGGTGACCGACCAGATCCGCGCTGGCCAGGCCCGCGGTCGCCGGCGTGTCGAGTGGGCTGTCGGCCGCGGTCTGGCCCGCGACCCAAGAGAGTTTCAGCGCCTCGCGATTGTCGTCGAACAGCGACTGGAAGGTCGGCATCAGGCATTCCTTGCGCACGCCGGACGGCGGCACTCGGGTGCGAGGCTAAAGCATCGGCCGCAGCTGCGGAAAGCGCCCGGCCTCAGGCGGCCGGCCGGATCGGCTCCCACGTGGTCAGTGCTACGTGTACTGCGTTCGCGTCAGACGCGGTCAGCAGTAACTCGCGGAAGGATTTGTCAGACAGCATCTGCGCCAGTTCGGACAGGATGTCGAGATGCTGCTGCGTGGCTTGTTCCGGCACCAGCAGGAACACCATCAGGGCGACCGGCTGGCCGTCAGGCGCGTCGAACGGGATCGGCTCGGCGACGCGAATGAACGCCGCCACAGCTTCCTTCAGCCCCTTGATGCGGCCGTGTGGAATCGCTACGCCCTGTCCAAGGCCCGTCGAGCCGAGTCTTTCGCGCGCGAACAAGCTGTCGAAGACCTTGGCGCGGGCGATGCCTTGCTGGTTCTCGAAAATCAGACCGGCCTGCTCAAATACCCTCTTCTTGCTCGACGCCGGAAAATCCAACAGTACGTTTGACGCAGGCAACAGCCGTAATAGATGGCTCATGATGGCAAGGGACGGCGGATCGGGTTTTCTCAGGCTAGGCGTGTTCGCTGCGGACCATCGGTCGGGAAGCGCAACGATCCGGATTCTTTTCTAGCCTGCCGCGGGCGCGGCCCCTTGGAAAACGAAGGCGCGGATCATACACCTGCTGCTGCACACGGCCAGGTCCTTTGCGCCGGACGGCGGTCGGGGTCCAGAGGAACGCCAAGTAAGCATGCGGCGCGCCCGCTCGTGGGGACCGCTCGCTAGGATCGCGAGCGGCCCGATAAAGTTACTGTGGCTGCTGCGCGGATTGCTGCCGCTTGAGTGCATCGACAGAGTGGTTTTTTAGCCGGTCCTTGTGCCGCAGGACCTGGCGATCCAGCTTGTCGACCAAAATGTCGATCGCTGCATACATGTCGTCGTCCACCGATTCCACGTGAATGTTATTGCCGCGCAAGTGCAGCGTGATCTCGGCTCGTTGCCGCAGCTTCTCGACGGTCAACTGCACGTTGGCGTCGATGACCTGGTCGAAGTGCCGCTCGACTCGAGTCAGCTTGCCCTGCACGTAGTCTCGCAGTGCTGGCGTGACCTCGACGTGGTTACCGTGGATCAACAGATTCATGCAGCCTCCTGTTGGAGTCAGTCGGTTCGAACACTGCCGCGGACCGGCCGCGGCGCGCTTATAACGACTTGCGCATCGCCACTGGTGGGACCTTCATGGCCTCGCGGTACTTCGCCACCGTGCGGCGCGCGACCACGATGCCCTGCTCTCCCAGCAATTCGGCGAGCTTGCTGTCAGAAAGTGGATTGCGGGTGTCCTCGGCTCCTATCAGTTGCTTGATCAAGGCGCGTATTGCTGTTGATGAGGCCGCGCCGCCGGTTTCGGTCGCCACATGGCTGCCGAAAAAATGCTTCAGTTCGAACACGCCGAGGGGCGTGGCCATGTATTTGTTCGCTGTGACCCGCGATATTGTCGATTCGTGCAGGCCGACGGTGTCCGCGATCTCGCGCAGCACCAGCGGTCGCATCGCGATCGCGCCGTGGGTGAAGAAATTGTGCTGCCGATCCACGATCGCTTGCGATACCCGCAGTATGGTGTCGAAGCGCTGCTGGATGTTGCGTATCAGCCACCGGGCTTCCTGTACGCGTGTTGTCCATTGTCCGCGTTGCGCGGGGTCGACGCTACGGTCGTTCCGTCCCCGTTTAAGTATGTCGGCATAGGCCTGGTTCACCCTAAGCCGTGGCATGACTCCCGTATTTAGTACCGCGGTCCAACGAGCCTTGATCCGCCGAACAAAGACATCCGGCACGACGTAATCGGCGCGCGTGTCACCAAAGGCTACTCCGGGCCTCGGGTTCAGTGTGCGGATCAGCTGGTGAGCCGCGCGCAGGGCATCGTCGCCGCAGCCCAGCGTGCGCTTGAGCTTGGGGAAATCCCGCGCGGCCAGTAGCGGCAAGTGCTCGCTCACTATCCGGCGGGCCAATTCCAACCCGGCAGGCGAGGCTGAACTGCGCGCCACGATGTCGAGCTGAAGCTGCAGGCATTCCGCGGTACCGCGCGCACCGACACCGGGCGGATCGAAGCTCTGCAGAAGCCTGAGCGCCGCGCGCATCTCATCGGGATCGATCTCAGCCTCGGGCGGGTACAGCGACAGAAGCTCTTCAAGCGACTGTTGCAGGTAACCGTCGTCGTCGAGCGCTTCGATCAGCAGGTCGACCAGCGCGCGGTCGCGTGGGCCCGCCTGCGTGCAGGCTAGCTGGCTGCGTAGATACTCGCGCAGGCTGGGACGAGTCGAGGCCCAATCGATGGCCGTCGACTCGTCGTCATCCGAACGTGTCTCACTGCGGCTCCACTCGAGCGTCAGTTCCGACGGAGCGTCGCCGCCGTCGACGGCTGGCGTCGCATCGCTCGCCTGCGCTTCACTGGCAGGTGTCGTCGCCTCTCCGATCGAGCCATCTGCGCGCAAGTGCAGCGTTCCCGCCTGCGGATCGTCGTCGCGCTCGAGCAGCGGGTTGTCCGCCATCGCCTGGTCGATTTCCTGGTTCAGCTCGAGCGTCGACAGCTGCAACAGCCGGATCGACTGTTGTAGCTGAGGTGTCAGCGCAAGGTGCTGCGACAGGCGCAGTTGCAGTGAAGGCTTCATCAGCGGCGCTGCAGGTGTCTGCGACTCTGTAGTTCGCACGCGGAACCGCAGCGATCGGTGTGGTGCTCCGGCCTGGGACAGGCAGACGCCGATGTACTTTCCGGATGCAGGCGAGTCCTCATCGCTACATCCGGAAGTGCTCGCCGAGATAGACGCGTCGCACGGTTTCGTTGCCGACGATCTCCTCCGGGCGCCCGGCGGCGAGCACAACGCCCTCGTTGATGATGTAGGCGTGGTCGCAGATCCCGAGAGTCTCGCGCACGTTGTGGTCGGTGATCAGTACACCGATGCCACGGTCCTTCAGGAATCGCACGATGCGCTGGATTTCGAGCACCGCGATCGGGTCGACGCCCGCGAACGGCTCATCGAGCAGGATGAAGCGCGGACGTGCCCCCAGCGAGCGCGCGATCTCGACCCGCCGTCGCTCGCCGCCCGAGAGAGACAGCGCGGTATTGGTGCGCAGATGGGCGATCTGCAGGTCGTCCAGCAGCTCGGACAGCCGATCGTCGATAACCGCCCTTGGAAGCGGACGCTTTTCATCGTCCAGTTGCAGTTCGAGGACCGCGCGGATGTTTTCTTCTACCGTCAGCTTGCGGAAGACCGAAGCCTCCTGCGGCAGGTAGGACAAGCCGAGCCGCGCGCGCCGATGGATTGGCAGATGCGAAATCGACTTGCCGTCGACCAAGATGTCGCCGTCGTCCAGCGGCACGAGGCCGACCACCATATAGAAGCAGGTCGTCTTGCCGGCGCCGTTGGGGCCGAGCAGACCCACGACCTCACCGCTTTCCACCGTCAGCGAAACGTCCTTTACGACTGCGCGGCTGCCGTATCGCTTCTGCAGATTTTCGACACTCAGCGTGCTGCGCGTGAGCGCACGGGGGGTCGCGATTTCAGCGGCGCGCGTGCGGGCTTCCATGACAGTGGCTGCGCGCTCAGTCGCCGCGCTGCCGACCTTTCACGTGCACACCCGCTTGCGGCGCCCCTAAATCCCGGGCAGCCGCAGCCACAACGAAGCCGTACGCAGTGTGATCCATCGGAGTCCGGACAAAAGTTCTAGTCGGTGCGGGGGTTGGCAATCTGCCCCGCCGGTTTCAACGGCGCGGTTGAACCCGGCTTCGGCGTGCCGGACCGCGGCGCGATCGTTCCGCGGACGCGGCCATCCGGATTGTTCGAGTCCGCGGCGGACTTTCCGCCGGTCACGAAGTACTTCGAATTGCGCTGGTCATATGTGATCGCATCACCTCTGAGCTCATCGCGCGGCACGTCGTTCTCGAGCAGGCGCACGCGCGCACGGGAAATCAGCTTCACCGTATCGGCCTTCTCGTCGTATTCGACCCGTTCTGCGACACCGTCGACGTACTCTTCGATCCCCGGCTGGCTGGAATCGCGCTTCTGTCGGAAGGTCGCCAGCTTGCCCGGGGCGGCCTGGATCAGGCCGTACTGATAGCCCTCTGGGTCCTTGCGGATCTGCACGCGGTCGCCGGTCGCGCGTATGGTGCCTTTGACCAGCACGACGTTGCCAGCGAGCACGCAGACCTGCTGCAGGTCGTCGCACTCTCCGGTGTCGGCCTCGTAATTCAGCGGCTTATCGCGATCGGTGCGCTCGCCAAAAGCTGGCGCGGCGAAAAGTGCGAGCGATAGCAGCAGCCAGCGTGTCATCGAACACCGACTCCCGAACTCGCGGTCGGCTCGATCGTGCCGCGCACATGGGACCGCAGCTTGACCGTCCGCTTGATGTTGTCGTAATCCATCCCGACCGCGTTGATGCGCGAGCCGCCGCGTTCGATCTCCACCGGCAAGTCTGTAGAGAACTGCTCCGTATCGGGCAGCGCGACCAGACGTTCCGTGTTCAGGCGCATCGGCGGCTCGCCATCGCTGCCGGGCGCGCGGATCAGCGTCACGTCGCCCGTCAGGATCACGCGTGCGCCGCTGTCCTCGACACGTGCGTGTTCGGCCTTCGCATCGATCTGCGGCTGATCGGCGCGCAGGCTCACCATTCGTGGCCGGATAACTTCGACGCGGTCGTCGCTCGGGTAGTGAGTGACGCGCTCCCCGATCAGGCGGCTGATCGCGCGGCCCTCAGCGTCGAACTGCGTCAGCGCCGCGCCGTCGACCACGACATCGGGCCCCTCGCGCGACACCGGGCTGGCAAGCCCGCCCAAGCGGCTCGTCTGCGAGTACCAGTAGGTGGTCGCGGCCAGCAGAGCGAGCAGCAGGATCGCGATGATCGCGGTGATGCGGTCACGCATGGCGGTTCACAGCGGACGTACGCGATCCTGCGCGGCGCGCGTGTATCCGCTGCGCTCTGGTCGGCGCGCCGCCTTTCGGGCGGCCGGGGCGGCGCGGAGGTAACGGCTGCACCGGCGATCGCACCACCTTCATCCAGCCACCATCGTCGCGACGTCGATGCCCTGCGCGCGCAGAATGAACTCGGCGCACGCGCGGACCGCCGCCCGGCCGCCAGCGCAGGGTGCGATCCAGTGCGCGGCGCGCTTCACCTCATCGCGGGCATCCTCCACTGTCATCGCGAATCCTGCGCTGCGCAGGACGGGCAGGTCGGGAAGGTCATCGCCGATGAAAGCAGCGTCGTCGGCGTCCAGCCTGGCCTCGATCAGCAATTCGCCGAACGCCGTCGCCTTGTCGCCGCGCCCCTGAAGGACGCGGGTGATGCCGAGCTCGCGGGCGCGGTGCTCGACGATGGCCGAAGCGCGCGCCGACAGGATCGCCACGTCGATGCCGCGTGCCAGCAGCATCTTCACTCCGTGCCCGTCGCGAACGTCGAAGACCTTCAGCGCTTCGCCGTCCGGCCCGTAGTAAAGGCGTCCGTCGGTCAGCACGCCGTCGACGTCGAGTACGACCAGGCGAACGCGAGCGGCGCGCTGCTCAGGCGTCATCAGATCACTTTCGCGTTCATTAGGTCGAGGTTGTTCAGCGCGCCGACCAGGCATCCTTCGGCATCGACGACCAGCAGCTGATTGCGGCGCCTGCGGTCCATCAATTGCGCAGCTTCCACCGCGAGCGCATCGGGCCCGATCGTCAGCGGCGAGCGCGTCATGACATCGGCCACCAGCAGGCTGCGCACGTCGCCGACGTGTTCGAGCAGGCGCCTCAGGTCGCCGTCGGTGAAGATGCCGGCCAGCGCCGAGTTTGCGTCGAGCACGGCTGTCATGCCGAGCTGCTTGCGCGTGATCTCGTGCAGCGCGTCCATCACGCTTGAGGTGTCGGGCACCGACGGAATCGCCTCGCCGGTCCGCATCACGTCGCGCACATGTGTCAACAGGCGCCGGCCAAGCGCCCCAGCCGGATGCGAGCGCGCAAAATCCTCGCGGCCGAAGCCGCGCGCGTCCAGGCAGGCTATCGCTAGGGCATCGCCCAAGACCAGCATTGCGGTGGTCGACGACGTCGGCGCGAGGTTCAACGGACAGGCTTCCTTGTCGACATGCACATCGAGATGAACCTCGGCGAGGCGTGCCAGCGACGAATCCACCTTGCCGGTCATCGCGATCAGCGGCGTGCCTACGCGCTTCGCCACCGGAACCATCGTCAGCAGCTCGTCGCCTTCGCCGGAATACGACAGCGCGAGCAGCACGTCATCGCGGGTGATCATGCCGAGGTCGCCGTGAGCCGCCTCTGCCGCATGAACGAACATCGCGGGGGTGCCGGTCGACGCCAGTGTCGAGGCGAGCTTGCGGCCGATGTGGCCGCTCTTGCCGACGCCAGTGACCACCACCCGGCCGCGGCAGGCGAGCAGCAGGCCGACCGCTCGTTCGAAGTCGGGACCAATGCGAGCGGCCAGCGCCGCAACGGCGCCGGCCTCGATCTCGATCACCTCGCGTGCCAACGCGAGCGCGCTCGGGGTAGGTTGTGCTGGGACTGGGTGTGCGGACATGCGGGCGCTGCCGGATCAGCCGATCGCACACTGCGCGGCGAAACGATGCGGTGAGGCGATAATACACTCGCAACACACGCTGGCATGGGCCTTGCTTTCGCCGCGCCACCTTTCACAGGTCGTCCCAAACTTGATCACGCCCATGGCCTCCGGGCTCGAAATCACGCTGGTCCTGCTCGCTTCAGCGGTCCTCGGAGTCGTCGTTTTCCGGCTGCTGTCGTTGCCGCCGCTGCTCGCGTACCTCGCAGTCGGCATCCTGATCGGCCCGAATGCATTGGGCCTCCTGCCCGACACGCGGCAGACCCGCTACCTCGCGGAGTTCGGCGTTGTCTTCCTGATGTTCTCGATCGGGCTCGAGTTCTCGTTGCCGCGGCTGCGGTCGATGCGGCGCATCGTGTTCGGGCTCGGCGGTGCGCAGGTCGCGCTGACAATTGGGACCACGCTTGCAATCGGCTGGCTGCTCGGACCGCGCCTCGGCGTCGGTCTCGCGGGCATCTTCGCGTTGGGTGCGGCGCTTGCGATGTCGTCGACTGCGATCGTGATGAAGATGATCTCCGAGCGCTTGCAGCTCGACACCGAGCACGGCAAGCGGATCGTCGGGGTGCTGCTGTTCCAGGATCTTGCGGTCGTCCCGCTGCTTGTGCTGATCCCTGCACTGTCGGCCGATCCGTCCGAGCTCGGCCGGACGCTCGGCCTCGCAATGCTCAAGGCGGCTGCACTGCTGGTCATCCTGCTGGCCGGCGGCCAGAGGGTGCTCCGCTGGTGGCTGCACTTGGTCGCACGGCGCAAGTCGCACGAGCTGTTCACACTGAACGTGCTGCTCGTGACGCTGGGGCTCGCCTGGATGACCGAGGAAGCGGGGCTTTCCTTAGCGCTCGGCGCATTCGTCGCGGGGATGCTGATCGCCGAGACCGAATACCGCCATCAGGTCGAGGAAGACATCAAGCCTTTCCGCGACGTGCTTCTTGGCCTTTTCTTCGTCACGATCGGAATGCT
>DATEZE010000274.1:0-3561 GCA_035255845.1 Burkholderiaceae bacterium
GAAAAAATGGGCGTGAGCCCCAAAGGCGCAGCGGTGCACGTGGCGATCGCGGCTTGGCCGTGGGGCGCCTACCTTGGCGAAGAAGGCCTGCAGCGCGGTATCCGTGTAAAGACTTCTTCATTCCAGCGCCATCACATCAACGTCTCGATGGTTCGGAGCAAGACCGCCGGCCACTACGTCAATTCGATCCTGGCCAACCAGGAGGCGCTGCGCGAAGGCTACGACGAGGCGCTGTTGCTCGACACGCAGGGCTTCGTCGCCGAAGGCGCCGGCGAGAATCTCTTCATCGTCAAGAACGGCAAGGTGTTCGAACCCGAAATGGTGTCGGGCCTGACCGGTATCACGCGTGCAACCGTCATCGAGCTGGCGCGCGACCTCGGACATACGGTCGCGCCGATGCCGATGACGCGCGACGACGTGTATCTCGCCGACGAGGCGTTCTTCACCGGCACTGCCGCCGAAGTGACGCCGATCCGGGAACTCGACGGGCGCACGATCGGCGCCGGCCAGCGCGGCCCGATCACCGGGCAGATCCAGTCGCTGTTCTTCGACGTCGTCAATGGTCGCGCGTCGAAGTATCACCATTGGCTGACGCTGGTATGAGCGCCAAGGACACATTCCCGCCGGGGCGGGTTCACGAACCGCATATGGTGCTGCTGACGGCACGCGAGCTGCCCGCGTTCTGCCCGAACCCGGCGATGCCGGTGTGGAACCATCATCCGCGGGTGTTCCTCGACCTCACCACCGGCGAAGCGATGTGCCCGTACTGCGGGACGGTCTATCGGCTCAAACCCGGCGAAGTCGTGCACGGGCACTAACTTGGCGACTCGCGATGTCCCGCCTGACGAAGCCGCTGCTGTTCGCCTCACCCGAGGATTGCGAGCGTGCGTTCTATGAGGCGCTCGAAGCGGCGGACGCGGAAGCTGTCGTCGACCTCTGGCTGGAGGATGACGACGTGGTCTGCGTGCATCCGAACGGGCCGCGGCTGCTCGGCTACGCAGCGGTCCGTGCATCGTGGAACTCGATCCTGTCGAGCGGGCCGCTGCACGTGCGTGGCACTTCGCGCAAGTCTCTCGATACACCAACGGTCGCCGTGCACAACGTGATCGAGGAGGTGCTGGTGGGCGAAGGCAAGGCGCAGCAGGTCGTCAGCGTCGTGGCTACCAATGCCTACGTCAAGACAACCGCGGGCTGGAAGATGGTGCTGCACCATGCGTCGCAGGCCAACGGCGGCGAAGTCGTCAGCACGTCGGAGTCGCACGCGATCCTGCATTGAGCACACGAGGCGACAAGGGCTACGCCGCGCCGGCCTGGCTGCCGGGCGGGCACCTGCAGACGATCTTCCCGGCCAAGCTCGTTCGGCTGCCGCGCGTCGAGTACCGGCGCGAGCGTTGGGACGCGCCCGACGGTGACTTCATCGATGTCGACTTCGCCCTTGCCGAACCCGCCGACGCAACAGCGCCGCTGCTGATCCTCTTTCACGGACTGGAAGGCAATTCTCGCAGTCACTATTCGCGCGTACTGATGCATGCCGCGGCCGATCGCGGCTGGCGCGCGATGGTTGTGCACTTCCGCGGCTGCTCCGGCGAGGTCAACCTGCTTGCGCGCGCGTATCACTCCGGCGACTCCGAGGAGGGTGACTGGATCCTGCGGCGTGTGCACGCGCGCTGGCCTGATGCCGCTCTGCACGCGGTCGGCATCTCGCTCGGTGGCAACATGTTGGCAAAGTGGCTCGGCGAACGCGCAGAGGATGCGCAGTTTGTCGCGGCGGCGGCATCGATCGGTTCGCCACTCGACCTGGCCGCCGGCGGCGCGGCATTGGGGCGCGGGTTCAACCGGCTCTACACCCGCATGTTTCTCGCGACGCTGAAGCCGAAGGCATTGGCCAAGCTCGCGCGTTTCCCAGGCATTGCTGATTCCGGTCGCCTGCGGGCCAGCCGCAATCTGTACGACTTCGACAACGAATACACGGCGCCGGTGCACGGCTTCCGCGACACCGAGGACTACTGGCGCCGCGCGTCGGGCAAGCCGTGGCTCGGCGGCGTGCGCGTGCCGCATCTCGTCCTCAACGCGCTGAACGACCCTTTCGTCCCGGCTGAGAGCCTGCCGCGGACGCACGACGTGTCACGCTTCGTTCAGCTCGAACAGCCTGCGGGCGGCGGTCACATCGGGTTTGCGAGCGGGCCACCGCCCGGGCGCCTCGACTTCCTGCAGCAGCGGCTGTTCGAATTCTTCATCCGCGGCGTGTAGGCCCGGATACGCGGGTATCCGCGGGCAACTTCGCCTGCGCCGCTCTATCCTCCGTTCATGGACCTCAGCGTCATCGCCGCGATTGCGAAGTGGCCCAATGTGCCGGCGGTGTTCGGCTGGCTGTCGCTCACGGCGCGCGGTGAGTGGCGCCTGCGCGGCGAGCCGATCCGCAACGCTGCGATCTGTGCCTTCATCGGCCGCAACTACGCCGGTGACGACCGTGGCCGCTGGTTCTTTCAGAACGGACCGCAGCGGGTCTACGTCGCGCTCGAGGTCGCGCCGTGGATCTGGCGGATCGGATCGGACGTGGCGCGGACCGAGGTATGTGCGCATACCGGCGCATCGGTGACGCGGCTCGGTGGGGCTTGGGTGGACGACGTCGGGCGGCTCTTCCTTCGCACTGATCTGGGATTCGGTCTGGTCGATTCAGCCGACACCGCTCGCGCGTTCGCGGCGCTGCGCGCCCTCGACGGTCGCCTGCCGGACGACTCTGAGCTCGAATCCTGGCTCGCGGGCCGCGGACCGCTGCTCTGCATGCGTGGTGACGCCCTGGGCCTGCAGGGCGAGGTCGAGCTCGAGCGACTGCAGGCCGATGCGGCGACCGAAATCTTCGGGTACGTGTTGCAGCCTGCCTGACTCGCGGCCGGCACGCGCCGCGATCGCCGGCACATGCAGGGCGTCAAAGTTGGTGAAACGCTGATCGCTGGAGAAACAGCAAGGTGGCGATCAACGCGTCACTCGGACGGCACGGCTTATGTCACCGTATTTCGTACCTGCCTACTCCTCGGTCAGAGTTACTGAATCTTCTGACCGCTGTCGACCCATTGCAGACATCGCACTCTGCCGAGAGCGGACCTTGCAACAGCTCCTGGAAGCGGACGACTAACGACCAAGCTCAGCGGCCCGGCCCGCGATACAACCGTGGATCGAAGCGAACAGCGCCGCGGCGGGCCGGGTCCGCTGCAGCGCGAAGTTAGGTGGCGTCCCCATCGGTGGACCCACCCGAAGGCGAGGCCTAGGCTGAGCGCTGTTCCTAACAGGACCAGGCTTGATGGCTCGGGAACGGCTCTGGCGACGACCAGAACGGTTGATATCCCATAAAAGGGCCTGAGGTCGCCGCTGGGGCTGCGACCCGAGTCTATCCAGGAGTCAAAGGTGTCGAAGGGGGAGCCTACTTGCGGTGTTACGGATCCGAGCGGTCCACCGAAACCGGTACCGAATGGATTCGTACCGCTCCAGACAAAGGTGAAGGGCGGAACGGGGTTGTCTGCGAGGTCTAGGTTGATCGCGTGCAGGATCGTTCTGGACCAG
>DATEZE010000275.1:0-3295 GCA_035255845.1 Burkholderiaceae bacterium
GAACGTCGGCTCGATGCCACCAGACGCATTGCCGGCAAACGCGAGCGAGATCGTGCCGGTCGGCGCGATCGACAGCAGATGGGAATTGCGGATGCCGTGCGCGCGGATCTGCGCCTTCAACGCTTTGGGCAGCCGCGACGCGCAATGCGGCTCCTCCAGGAATTTGTCCGCATCGAAAAGGGGGAACGCGCCTTTCTCGCGCGCGTATTCCGCTGACGCACCGTATGCTGCGTCGCGCATCGTGCGCGAAACGTCGCTGGCCAGGGCGCGACCCTCGGCGCTGTCATAGCGCAGGCCCAGCATCGTCAGCGTATTGCCAAGTCCGGTGAAACCGAGGCCGATCCGGCGTTTGTTGGCGGCCTCCTGCGCCTGCTCGGCGAGCGGCCACAGCGTTGTATCGAGCACGTTGTCGAGCGCACGGATCGACACCTGTGTGACCTGGCTGAATTTTTCCCAGTCGAACGACGCCGACTCGCTGAACGGATCGCTGACGAAACGCGTCAGGTTGATCGAGCCGAGGCAGCAGCACCCATAGGGCGGCAGCGGTTGCTCACCGCATGGATTGGTCGCAGCAATCGTCTCGCAGTAAGAGAGATTGTTGTCTTCGTTGACGCGGTCGATGAACACTACGCCAGGTTCGGCGTGGCTGTAAGTCGACTGCATGATCTGGTCGAACAGATCACGCGCGCGTGCGCTGCGATAGGTCCAGGTGCCATCGGCGCGCTGGCGGCCAGTCGACTTGTCGAACGGCTCCGCGGCATGCCAGAGCTCGACCTCGCCGTCGCTTTCCACCGCGCGCATGAAGGCGTCGGTCACCGCGACCGACATGTTGAAGTTCGCGAGCGAACCGTCGCGCTTGGCGTGGATAAAGTCCTCGATGTCCGGATGGTCGCAGCGCATCATCCCCATCTGCGCGCCGCGGCGCGCGCCGGCCGACTCGAGCGTCTCGCAGCTCTTGTCGAACACGCGCATGTACGAGATCGGTCCGCTGGCGCGCGAATGCGTGCCGTGCACCAGGGCGCCCTTCGGGCGAATCGGTGAGAAGTCGTACCCGACGCCGCCGCCGCGCCGCATGGTTTCGGCGGCCTGGTTCAGCGCGTGGTAGATCGAAGGAACACCGTCGCGCGTGCCGCTGATCGCGTCACCGACCGGCTGCACGAAGCAGTTGATCAGCGTAGCCGCAATGCCGGTACCCGCCGCCGAGTTGACGCGGCCGCCGGGAATGAAACCGTCGACCATCGCGTCGTAGAAGCGCTTTTCCCAGAGCTCGCGGATTTCGGCGCGCTCGACCTGAGCCAGCCCGCGCGCAACGCGGCGGCGCACTTCGTCGACTGACTGCTCATCGCCCTTGGCGTATTTCTCGAGCAGCACGTCGATCGAAATCGGCTGCTCGTCGAGCAGCACCTGCGCCTTGTCCAGTTTCATCGTTGCCTCGGGCCGAAAGAGACCGAAATTATAGGCAGTGCGACGAATGTCTCCGACCGCGTCGCGATGGATCCGGCGCCGCGCCGACACATATGAACTCCCGATATAAAATCGCGCTCCCATATTACGAGGTTGCGCATGAACCTGCAGCAGTTTCGATTTCTGCGCGAGGCGGCGCGCCACAAGTTCAGCCTGACCGACGCGGCCCGCGCACTGCACACGTCGCAGCCCGGCATCTCGAAGGCGATCATCGACCTCGAAGGTGAGCTGGGAGTGCCGATCCTCGCGCGGCACGGCAAGCGTGTGAAAGGGCTGACTGCGCCTGGCCAGGTCGTACTCGACGCCGCCGAACGCATCATGCTGGAGGTCGACAACCTGAAGAAGCTCGCGCGCGACTATGCGGGCAGTCCGGAAGGCACGCTGCGCGTCGCGACCACGCATACGCAGGCGCGCTATGTCCTGCCGCAAGTGATCCAGCAGTTCGCGCAGAAGTTTCCGCAGGTCCGACTCAAGCTGCTGCAAGCCAATCCATCGCAGATCGCCTCGATGCTGGTGCATGGACAGGCCGACATCGGCGTGGCCACCGAAACGCTCGCCGATTGGCCGGGGCTGCTGACAATTCCCGTTTATGACTGGCAGCACGTGGCGATCGTCAAGCCGGACCACGCGCTGGCGAAGTTCGTGACCACGCCGGGCAAGCTGACACTCAAGGACATCGCCCGTCATCCGATCGTCACCTACGAGCACCAGTTCGCCGGTCGCGGCAAGATCGACGACGCCTTTGCAAAGGCCACGATCGAGCCTTCGATCGTGCTCGAGGCGGTCGACGCCGATGTGATCAAAACCTATGTGCAGATCGGCATGGGTGTGGGCATCGTCGCTGGTGTGGCGGTCGATGCGCGACGCGATGGCTTGGTGGCACTGCCGTGCGGGCACTTGTTCGGCCGCAACGTCACGCGGCTGGCGGTCAAGGAAGGCACCTACCTGCGCGGCTTTGTCTACTCGTTCATCGAGATGCTGGTGCCGGGCTGGGACAAACGGCGCATCGAGGAAGCGTTCCGCTCATAACATTTTCGGTCGATGCGTGTCGCCATCGTCGGCGCCGGCTCGATCGGCGCGGTCATCGGAGCCAGGCTCGCGTCAGCGGGCCACGAAGTCGTGCTGGTCGCGCGCGGCGCACACCTTGAGGCGATCCGTCGCGACGGCCTGAAGCTCGTTGACCACGTCGGTTCCGCCGGCGGTGTGTACCGCCTTGCGGCCAGTTCGGATCCTGCTGACTTTAAGGCGCAGGACCTCGTCGTGATCGGGCTCAAGGCGCACGCGATCGCCGCGATGCTGCCGCACATCGCGCCGCTGGTCGGTTCCGATACGGTCGTGCTGCCGGCGATCAACGGACTGCCATGGTGGTATTTCCACGCCGAGGGCAGCGCGCTGACGGGCATGACGCTGCGCTCGCTCGATCCGGCCGGGAGTATGTTCGCGGCGCTCGACCCGCGGCACATCCTCGGGTGCGTCGTGCACGTCGCCGCCGAGGTCAGGGCGCCCGGCGAGGTGCATCACACCAGCGGCCGCCGCCTGATTATCGGTGAGCCCGACCGGTCGATGTCGGTGCGGCTCGCTCGTGTCGCCGACGCTCTCGACGCAGCAGGCTTTGCGACCGAGCGTCCACAAGACATCAGGCTCGCCATCTGGATCAAGCTGCTCGGCAACCTGTCGTTCAATCCGGTCGCCGCGCTCACCGGTTACTTGATGAACCAGATCGTTGCCGACGAAGACGTGCTCGAAGTGATCCGCGCGATGATGCTGGAAGGCATGGCGGTGTCGAAGCACTACGGCTACCCGATGCCGATGACGCCCGATCAGCGCATCG
>DATEZE010000276.1:0-6007 GCA_035255845.1 Burkholderiaceae bacterium
GTCGAGTACTCGTACAGCGACGACGAGCTCGCGTTCCTGTCGGCGCAGGACAGCGACGGGTTCAACCGCTGGGAAGCGGTGCAACGGCTGACGCTGGTGCGTCTGCAGCGACTGACCGACGAAGTCGAGAACGGCCAGGACCCGACTTCGATCGACGATCTGTTCATCGGGACGCTGCGCACGCTGCTACGCGATGAATCGCTGTCACCGGCCTTTCGCGAACTGGCGTTGACGCTGCCATCGGAGGCTTTCATCGGCGAGCAGCGAACCATCGTCGACCCAAGCGCAATCCGCGCTGCACGCCGCGCGCTGGCGCGCGTCATCGGCCGCCGCCTCGCGGACGACTGGCACCATATCTATTCGACTCTGGGGACGCCCGGCGAGTATTCGCCCGCGGCCGGGCCGGCTGGCCGGCGTGCTCTGCGCAATCTCGCGCTCGCCTATCTAGCCGAGGCCGAGGTCGAGGGCGCGGAGCCGATGGTGCGGCGCCAGCTCGACGAAGCCACCAATCTCACCGACCGCCAGGCCGCGCTGTCGGCGCTGATCAACAGTCGCATGCCCGGGCACGAGGACACGTTGCAGCAGCTGGCGCGCGAATGGCAGGATGAGCCGCTATTGATGTACAAGTGGTACCAGCTGCAAGCCATGGCGATGGCGCATCCCGACGAACCACCGGTCGTCGAGCGCGTCAGGCGCCTGCTGCAGCATCCCGGGTTTTCATTGACCAACCCGAACAACGTGTTCGCGCTGATCCGCTCGTTCTGCCTGTCCAATGAAGCGGAGTTCCACCGCCGCGACGGCAGCGGCTACCGGTTCTGGACCGAGCAGGTGCTGGCGCTGGACCGGATCAATCCGACCGTCGCTGCACGCGTCGCTCGTGCACTCGAACGCTGGCGCAAGTACACACCGGAACGCCAGGCGGGTATGCGACGCGCGCTCGAGCAGGTGGCGACATGCCGGCCCCTGTCGCGCGACGTGCGCGAGATCGTCACCAAGTCGCTGGAGCAATGATGGCCAGCTTCACTCTCACGCATTACCTGATCCGGTGGAAACGCGAGCACGGGCTCGACTGGAACTTCCGCTGCTCCGAGAACGTCGTACGTGCCGGTTTACAGCGCGAACTCGGGCAGCTTCTTGGTCGCTAACGAGTTCTTCAAGGTCACGTAGACGGGCAAGCCGGCTGCGTACCGAGGATAGTCCTCGCCCTGGATCAGCGGCATCAGGTAGCGCTTGCACTTTTCGGTGATGCCGTAGCCGTCCTCGGTGATGAAATCCCGTGGCAGGAACTTCTCGACATTGGCGACGTCCCTCAGGTCGGCGACACCGATCCTGTACTTGTAGGGCGCATCGGAGATCCGTTCCACCGTTGGCATCACCGAGTTGTGACCCTTGAGCGCCAGCTCAACCGCCTTCTTGCCGACCTCGTACGCCTGCCTGACATCGGTCCGCGACGCGATGTGACGGGCGGCGCGCTGCAGGTAATCGGCCACCGCCCAGTGAAACTTGTAACCGTGGGCTTCCTTGATCATGCTGGCGACCACCGGCGCAGCGCCGCCCAGTTGAGCGTGACCGAAAGCGTCGCGTGTTCCCTGCTCGGCGATGAACTTGCCCCCGGGGTAATGGCACCCTTCGGACACCACGACCGTGCAGTAGCCGAAGTCTTCGACCTTCCGCTTTACGGCGGCCAGGAATCTATCCGGATCGAACTCGATTTCCGGAAACAGGATGATCACGGGGATCCCTTGCTCGGCCACCAGCCCGGCCGCGGAAGCGATCCATCCGGCGTGGCGGCCCATGACTTCCAGTACGAATGCCCGGGTCGAGGTCTTGGCCATCGAGCGCACGTCGTAGCTCGCCTCAAGGGTGGATACGGCGACGTACTTAGCGACAGAACCGAACCCGGGGCAGCAGTCGGTGATCGGCAGGTCGTTGTCGACCGTCTTGGGGACGTGGATGGCCTGCAGCGGGTAACCCAATTTCTCGGACAACTGGCTCACCTTGTAGCAGGTGTCGGCCGAGTCACCGCCTCCGTTGTAGAAGAAGTAGGCGATGTCGTGCGACTTGAACACTTCGATAAGACGCTCGTACTCGCGCTTGTTCGCTTCCAGCGATTTCAGCTTGAAGCGGCAGGATCCGAAGGCCCCGGACGGGGTCGAGCGCAGGGCGGCAATGGCCGCGACCGATTCCTTGCTGGTGTCAATCAGTTCTTCGGTCAGAGCTCCGATGATGCCGTTGCGCCCCGCGTACACCTTGCCGATCACGTCGCGATGCTTGCGTGCGGTTTCGATGACGCCGCAAGCCGAAGCGTTGATGACGGCAGTCACACCTCCTGACTGGGCGTAGAGCGCGTTTCTCTTCTTGGCCATGTCCGATTCCTTGAACGAGATCAGGGCGGCGATGACTCGTCTGTTCCGGGCGCGTCAAATTCTTCCACATTCCGGCCCCTGCTCGCCTCGGCGGCGCGGCGCATGACGCAAATGTGAGCAAGTTCGCTGCCGAGAAGGGGGACAGCGGCCCCACAAAGCCGCTGGATCGGGGTCGCTACTCAAGATATAGGTTCTGGCACGTCAAACGGGAGGGTCGCGCACCGAGTGTGCGCACTGACGGAGGAACGGCGGCCGAATGACCGCCGAGCCGGCCGAGTGGCCGCATTCTTCGCCGCTTTCATCCCCTGAGACTTGGCCGAGCCCGGTAAAAAAACGCGGGTGTCGAATCCCGCACCACGCCCACCGGTTGCCCAGTTGCACGAACGGATCGCGGTGTTCATGGGCTCGAAGAACGAAGTCGAGCGCGTCACCGGCTATCACGCGACGCGCTAGAACCCGCGCGCCGGGCCTTGCGGGAATCCCGACTTACGGCGTCCGCTGCAGGAAACGCGGTATCGGGAGCGTGCCGAGCAGTCGGCTCATCGGATTGACGGGCGAGGCCACGGCGACACGAGGCGTGGCCTCTACAGTTCGCAGCGCATGTGCGAGGACGGGCGCCGCGGGTCGGCGCACCAACTCGGCCAGCTGCCTGTCGGTCCTGGCCGCGCGCGCTGCGGGAATTTCGTGCCGCGTCGGTGCCGGATCATTTGCCGGCGACTCCAGCACCGGGCGCAGCCAATGCAGTATCGGCTTCCACTGCGCAAGGTCGTCCACGACCTCGACGGCAGGCGCATCGAACAGCGTCAGACCCTTTTCGATGCAACGAACATAGGCAGCAGATTCGCGCAACAGTGTGAGTAGCGGCAGACGCTGCTCGGCCGCCCACGACTGCACGGTGTCAGCGGCTTCGGTGCTGGCGTCGAGGCGCATGCCGACGGCGCCGATCCGGCAGCGACCAGTCGCGACGCGCGGCAACAGGCGCAGCTCGGCAAGGCAGTCCGCGGCCGACTCTCGATCAAAGATCGAGTTGCAGACCGGCATCAGAATCGCGTCGGCGTACATCACGACGCGGGCAAGATCGAATCCGGTCAGGCCGCCCGGCGTGTCGAGCACGACCAGATCGGCGCCCGACAGCGGCCGCACGAAGGTCCGCGGGTCGACGCTCCACCCGATGATCGCGCTGCCTTCCGGGGTCGCTGCCTTGCGCTGGCGCAGCCAGGTTCGCGTCGACTGCTGTCGGTCGATGTCGGCCAGCATCACTGCGGCGCCGCGCTTCGCGAAATACGCAGCGAGGTGCGTGGCCAGCGTGCTCTTGCCACTTCCACCCTTGCGATTGACGACGGCGACGACCGGCATGCGATGGGTTCTCGCGTCGCAGCCATTCGGCCGGCCAGCGCGCGAGACGCTGCTTCCAAGGTTGAACGTCCTGCCGATTGGATCACGCGCATCCCAGCCTCACTGGCATGAGATGCCGGTGAATTCGGCCCCAACTAGCCGGCGGGCGACGAACGGCCGGCACGCCCCGTGAGGGGGGTCGCCGCTACGCGGGCAGCAGCACGGTCGAGCCCACGGTCTTGCGCGCTTCGAGGTCCCGATGCGCACGCGCGGCCTCGGCCAGCGGATAGCGCTGTTCGATGTCGACGTTGATCTTGCCGGCGATCATCAGGTCGAAGAGTTCCTCCGCCGACCCTTCGAGGCGCGAACGCGGCACGATGTGAGTGGCCAGCGTCGGGCGCGTCAGGTAGAGCGATCCCTTTTGCGCGAGGATGCCGATCGCCACACCGGTCACCGCACCGGAGGCATTGCCGAAGCTCACCATCAAGCCGCGCGGCTCGACGCAGTCCAATGAGCCTTCCCAGGTGGTCTTGCCGACGCCGTCGTAGACCACTGGCAGCTTGCGGCCGCCGGTCAGTTGCAATGTGCGCTCGACGAAGTTCTCTCGGCTGTAATCGATCGTCTGCCAGGCCCCCGCCTGCTTCGCCAGCGCCGCCTTCTCCGGGGAACTGACGGTGCCGATCAGCCTGACGCCGAGCGCCCGGGCCCACTGGCAGGCGATCAGGCCGACTCCGCCCGCCGCCGCGTGGAACAGGATCGTCTCGCTGCCCTGCAGCCGGTAAGTCTGCCGGAACAGGTATTGCACGGTCAGGCCCTTCAGCATCACCGCCGCGCCCTGCTCGAACGAGATCTGCTTCGGCAGCTTGACGACAGTCGCCACCGGCATCGTGCGCAGCTCCGCATATGCACCGAGCGGTCCCTGCGGATAGGCGACGCGATCGCCGGCCTTGAACGATTTGACCCCGGACCCAACGGCATCGACGACGCCCGCCCCTTCGAAACCGATCCCGTGCGGCAGCGGACTGGCATAGAGCCCGGTGCGGTAGTACACGTCGATGTAGTTCAGCCCGATCGCATGCTGCCGGATCCGCACTTCATCCGGTCTGGGATCCGGCACGTCCACTTCGCCATATTCGAGAACCTCGGGCCCGCCGTGAGTACGGACGATGATGGACTTGGCTTTCATGAGCTCTCCTTGGTCATGGTCCGCGCCGGTGCGGACGTCGTCGATCGGGACAGGACAGAGATGCCGGCGAGCACCAGTGCGGTCCCGGCGATCTGCCATCTGCTGATGGTCTCGTCGAGAAAGAGGTAGGCGAGCACGATCGTCGCCACCGGGCCCACCATCGCCGCAACCGAAGTGCGGCCGGCACCGATGCGCTCGACCGCCAGCATCGTTGCGAACACGGGCAGCACCGTGCACAGCAGGCCGTTGATCAGCGACAGCCCGTAGACCGGTGTCGGCTGGGCGAGCGCTTCGAGCGGATTCAGCAAAGCGAACTGAACGAACACCGCGAGCGTGGAAACGCACATTGCATAGGATGTCAGGCGGATCGCGCCGACGCGTTGCACCAGCTCGCCCGATATCACAAGGTAGGCGGCATAGCAGACCGCACTGCCGAAGACGAGCGCCGAGCCCAGCGCCACACCTTCACCTTCGATACTTACGTCGTGCAGCAGCATCAGCACAATGCCACCGTACGCCAGCGCGAGCGCGGCATGCTCGCGCCGGCCGAAGCGTTTGCCAAGGAACAGCGCCGACATCAGCAGCACGATGCTCGGGTTGAGATAGAGGATCAGCCGTTCAAGGGCAGCGGTGACGTATTGCAGGCCGAGAAAATCAAGCGTGCTCGCGGCATAGTAGCCGAGCAGCCCGACGACGATCAGCCGCAGATGATCGCGCGCTGAAAGCGGTGCAGCCCGTCGGCTGCTCCACAGGTACGCCAGGACGAAGAACGGACCTGAGAACGCCATCCGCAATGCGATCAGTGTCGCCGCATCGACGCCGTAGCGATAGGCCAGCTTGACAACGATCGCCTTGGCGGAAAACAGCACGCTACCAACGACCGCGAATGCAAGCCCGGTGGCGAAGACGCGGCGTGCTGGGGTGGACACGCACCGATTCTACGGACGCAGGCTCCGGCCTTCGGGTCTCGCGGACCATGCCGACCACGCCAGGCACCCCCATCCGACGATAAACGCGACGCCACCGAACGGCGCGACCGCGCCGAGCACACGCGCTCCAGTCAATGCGAGCAGGTACAGGCTGCCGCTGAACAACACGATGCCGGCGGCGAACAGCGCGC
>DATEZE010000277.1:0-4048 GCA_035255845.1 Burkholderiaceae bacterium
GCTTCAGCCTCGGCGCCGGCATAGCGGAACGAGACACGCCGATACTCGACCTCGCCGCGGGCGCGACCGATGTCGCGACTGCCGCGGTCGTCCTCAGGCGGCGTGTCGATCATCCGGAATACGCTCTCGGAGGCGGCCGCCATGCGGGCCAGCGGCCCATTCAGTGACGACAGGTGGCGCAAAGCCGGCAGCAGAAGCAGTGCCGCCGCGAGGAAGGTCACGAACTCTCCCGGCGAAGCCTTGGTGGTCTGCGCCTGCCACAGCGCGACCGTCATGACGATCGCCACGCCGATAGCGCCAAGCACCTGCGCGATCGGCGTGGCGGCCGACCACGCGACCTGCATCCGCATCGCGAAGCCGCGCAGCTTGTCGTTGATCTGCAGGAACCTCCGATCCTCGTATTCGGCCCCGTCGTAGATCTTGATCACACGCTGGCCTTCGTGCGCTTCCTGGACCGCTCGCGTCATCTCGCCGAGCATTGCCTGGTTCTCGACGTTCAGTCGGCGCAGGCGGCGGCTGAACGCGCGCAGTGCCAGCCCTATCGGCGGCGCAACGATCGTCGTCAGCAGTGTCAGTTGCCAGTTGTAATAGAGCAGCATCAGCAGCAGGCCGATGACGATCAGCGAGTCGCGCACCGCGGTACTGATCGACTCCGCGGCAAGATTGAGCGCGTTAGTCGCCTCGTTGACGAACTTCGAGATCACGAGGCCCGACGGCGTGTTCTCGAACGTGGTCGTCGGCCAGTGCAGCATGCGGTCGAACATCGCCATGCGCAGGTCGGTTAATACCACCTGCGAAACGCGATTCAACAGGTAAGACCCCGCGAAGATCGCGAGGCCGCGCACGACGAACAGCGCCACGAAGGCCACCGGCATCCAAATTACCGTCGAAAATTCCCGGGTAAACAGCGCCTGGTCGGTCAGAACCCCCGCGAGTCGCGCGATCAGCGGCTCGGTCGCCGCGCTGATCCCGGTCGCGATGAGGCCCAGCGCCAGCCAGCGGCGGTGCGTCAGCACCATCCGCAGCAGGCGGTGCAGGTTCGGATCGTCGAGCAGTCGGGGATGGGTGGAACTCATCGTACGGCCGATTCGCGCTCAGCCTGGCTTGCTGCAGAGACGTAGTGTAGATGGACTGCCCACGTCCCAGCCCCGCACCAGCCTTTAAGCTTGTCGCCTGCAACCGGAGTGGCGATGGCGCGCATTTCCGTCTACATCATTGCGTACAACGAGGCCGACAAAATCGAGGCCGCGCTGCAGAGCGTTGCCTGGGCCGACGAGATCGTCGTCGCCGACTCGAATTCGACCGACGGTACCCTAGAGATCGCGCGCCGTTATACCGACCGGGTGCTGCAGCTGCCGTTCGAAGGCTTCGGCAAGCTGCGTAACGACGTGCTGGCGCAGCTTTCGGGCGACTGGGTGTTCTCGCTCGACGCGGACGAACGCTGCACAGAGGCCGCGGCGGCCGAGATCCGCCGCATCGTCGAACAGCCCGATGCCGCCGACGCCTATCTTGTGCCACGACGCAATTTCTTCTTCGGCCGCTGGATCGAGCACTCGGGTTGGTTTCCCGACTATCGACAGCCGCAGCTGTTCCGTCGCGGCAAGCTCAGCTACACCACGGATGCCGTGCACGAAACCTACGTGCTCGACGGCCGGCTCGGCCGGACCACCGAGCCGATTGCCCAGGTGCCATTCAGGGATCTCGCGCAGATCGTGCACAAGATGCAGCGGTACTCGACTCTTGGCGTCGAACGGCTCGTGGAGCGGCGCACCGCCCCGTCGATGTGGTCGGCGCTGGCGCATGGCATCGGTGCCTTTCTGCGGCACTACGTCGTGCGCGTCGGCTTCCTAGACGGCTGGGCGGGGTTCGTCATCGCGTTCTCGAACTTCGAAGGCACGTTCTATCGCTATGCGAAGCACGCGGAGAGGGCGCAGCAGCTGACCCGCGAGCCGGTCCTGCCACCGAGCCTGAAGCGGTAGACCGCCGATGCTGATCTCGCTGGTCGTCACGACCTACAACCGGGCCGACGCACTGCGCGCGGTGCTGGTCGGGCTCGCGGCACAGCGCGATCGCGGGTTCGAGGTGCTGGTCGCCGACGATGGCTCACGCGCCGACACCCGCGCTCTCGTGGAGACGTTCGCCGCAGCAGCACCGGTGCCAGTGCGGCATGTCTTTCAGGAAGACCGGGGCTTTCGCGCCGGCGCCGCACGCAATCGCGCGACCGCAGCCGCCGAGGGCGCCTACGTCATCTTTCTCGACGGCGACTGCATTCCGCGGCCGCACTTCATCGAGCGCCACCGTGAGCTCGCGGAGCCGGGCTGGATGGTTGCCGGTAATCGTGTGCTACTTACGGAGCCCTTTACCCGCCTGGCGCTGGCCGAGCAGCTGCCGCTACACGACTGGGCCGACGCGCAGTGGCGCGCCGCGCGCGAGCGCGGAGACATCAATCGAATGCTGCCACTGAGAGACCTGCCGCTGGGGCCACTGCGCAAGCTGGCCGCGAAGCGCTGGCAGCGCGTGCGCACCTGCAATCTCGGCATCTGGCGCGAGGACCTGCGTACGGTCAATGGCTTCGACGAAGTCTTCGAAGGCTGGGGCTACGAGGACTCGGACCTCGCGGTGCGGCTGATCAGTGCCGGAGTGCGCCGCAAGGAGGGCGCGTACGCGACCGGCGTGCTGCACCTGTGGCACCGCGAAAACGACCGCCGCGCCGAGGGCCGGAACTGGGATCGTCTGCAGCAGCGCATCCGCGACCGTGACCGCCGCGCGGAGCGGGGGCTTGACCAGTATGACGCCTCAGGCTGACGCGAACGCCATCGCCGCGCCGACCTCCAAGCGGCGGTCGATTGCGATCATCGCTTTGGCGCAGGTCGGCGCGATGGCGCTCTGGTTTTCCGCGTCCGCTGTGGTGCCTTCGCTCGTTGCAGAGTACGCGCTGTCGCCAACGATGCAGGCCGCACTGACCAGCGCGGTGCAGGCCGGCTTCGTCGCCGGTTGCCTCGTCAGTGCATTCTTCGGCCTCGCCGACCGGCTCGACCCGCGCCGCTTCATTGCGGCCGCAGCACTGCTCGGCGCCGTGGCCAATGCACTGCTGCTAGCGATCGACCCGACGACGGCGGCCGCGCCGCTGCTGCGCTTCGTCACCGGAGTCGCGATGGCCGGCGTCTATCCGGTCGGTATGAAGCTCGCCTCGACCTGGGCGCGGGGCGACATGGGACTGATGGTGGGCATCCTCGTGGGCGCGCTCACTCTCGGGTCGGCCACACCGCATCTGTTCAATCTGCTGGCCGGCGGCGTCGACTGGCGTGTTCCGGTTGCGCTGTCGTCGGCGAGTGCCGCCGGCGCCGCACTGCTGATCGGCTTCGCCGCAATCGGCCCCGCAAGGGCCCCGGCCCCGCGCTTCGATCCGCGCGCCGTGCTGGCGACATGGCGCGACGTGCCACTGCGGCTGGCCAATTTGGGCTACCTCGGCCACATGTGGGAACTCTATGCAATGTGGGCGTGGATCGTCGTGTTCCTGCACGCGAGCTTTGCATTGACATTGCCGCAGGACACCGCTGCGGCGCTCGCGAAGCTCGGCGCGTTTGCCACCGTCGCAGCCGGCGCGATCGGCTGCGTCGCCGCCGGCTATCTCGCCGACCGCGTCGGGCGGACTGCGATCACGATCGCGTCGATGAGCGTGTCAGGGACCTGCGCTGTCGTCGTCGGTCTGCTCTATGGCGGGTCGCCAGCACTGGTGATTGCAGTTTGCATTGTCTGGGGCATCTCCATCGTCGCCGACTCGGCGCAGTTTTCGGCGTCGATCGCCGAGCTCGCGGACCCATCCCGCGTCGGCACGATGCTGACGGTGCAGACCGCGATGGGATTCACGTTGACTCTGCTGACGATCCATTTGATGCCGGTCTGGATTAACGCGCTCGGCTGGGGATTCGCGTTCGCGCCGCTCGCCATCGGTCCGGCGCTCGGCGTCTGGGCGATGGCGCGGCTGCGCGCCCACCCGCGCGCTCGCGCACTCGCGGGCGGGCGCCGCTGATGCGATCCCGACTGC
>DATEZE010000278.1:0-12742 GCA_035255845.1 Burkholderiaceae bacterium
AACGCACAGGAGCGTGCGACTGAGCACGCGTATCGGAAGCGACATGGGATCTACTCGTAGTACTCGAACATCCCCGGCTGCCGCGGCAGCGGGTTGATGCGCTGGTAGCCCGGGATATTACGCTGCAGTTGCGACAAGGCGTTGGTTCCGACACTGGTGAGGCCGGTGAGTTCCAGCTGGAAATAGAAATTCGAGGTGGTCGAGGCGGTCGTGGTCTGGAAACGCTGGTACGCGAAACGCGCGACCCAGCAGTCGGCCTTGTATTCGAAGCCAGCGATGATTTCGACCGGCTTGCTGTTCTCGAACGAGTAGTTGTAACGCCCGACACCGTACCAGCGGTCCGACAGCGGCCACTGCGCCGAGAGGTCGACCTGGTTGGTGCCGCTGCCCGTCGAAGTGTTGTCCGCAGTGTTTTGCTGGTAGCGGTAGTAGGCGCTGATCACCGACGCACGCCTGGGCTGCCAGCGCATGCCGGCAGTGGCGCGCGAGATCGCACTGGTTTCCGCCGAATACTGCAAGGCGATCTCGGCCGCCCATTGGTAGCCGAGCTGCGCGTAGATCGCCGCCAGCAGGTCGCTCTCGCTACTTGCGCGCGGGGTTTCGCCGGGCAGCGTGACCTTCTGATCGGTGAAGTAGTAGCGCTGCCCCACGGCGGCGCGCAGGCGTTCGGCGCCCGTCTCCTGGTCGAGGATGCGGGTCGCGAGCGCGAGCGTCAGCTGATTTGCATTGACGATCCGGTCGTAGCCCGAGTAGATGTTCTCCGTGAAAAATTGCGCATAGTTGAGGTCGGCCAGCGCACTGTCGAAGTTGGGCAGCTGGTTCTGCGCACGGAACGGTATGTAGGCGTAATACAACCGCGGCTCGAGCGTCTGTTGTGACGAGCGCCCGAACCACTGCACGTCGCGCTCGAAGATAAGACCGCTGTCGAGGCTCAAGATCGGCAGCACTCGCGTCTGCGTGTGATCGTTCGGATAGAACTGCGGGTCGAGGCTGTAGTAGGTCGCCGACAGCTGCGCCCGCGGCGTGATGAACCAGCTGGCTGCCTCGATCGGGTAGGCGACGCGCGGGTTGATGATGTAGCGCCCTCCGTCCTGCAGTCCCGCCTGCGGGTTGGTGAAGCGGGTCGCGTCCACAATCGCCCCGGCCTCCCAGCCGCGCCAGTCGGCGACAAAGCCGGTCATCGTGACCTGCGGCACGCGTTCATATGGCGGCGTCACTGGCGCGAGCGGGTCTTGCAGCACCTGGTTCTTGGTTACACGCACCGCGGTGTTCCAGTAGGACTCCGTATACGACACGAAGGCGTCCTGCGGCAGAATCTTCTGCGCCGACCCGAGGATGGTGCTGGAGAAGTCGACGAAATAGTTGTCGTCGGAGACACGGTTGTAGTTGACGCCGGCCGCGACCCCCGGCAGCCCGTTGTAACTTAAGGTCACACCGGTGTAGTCGCGCGCAGAGCCGGTCTGGCGGTCGTCCGGGATCACGTCGTACAGCAGGGTGCCGCTAAAAGTCGGTTCGAGGATGCGGAACTCGTTGCCGAGAAGAACGCCACGCTTGCTCATCACGCGCGGCGAGATCGTGTAGTCGTAGTTCGGCGCGATGTTCCAGTAATACGGCGTGCGGATGTCCGTGCCCAGTGTTGAACTCAGTCCGAAGGTCGGCGTGAGAAAGCCGGAGCGCCGCTGGTTGCCGATCGGGAATCCGAAGAACGGCGACGCGAGGATCGGAATGCCCTGGAAATATAGGTAACCCCAGGTCGCCGTTGCCGACTGTTCGAGCGAATCGATCTCGGCGGATTCGACCTTGACCCACCACGCGTCATCGCCGGGCGCGCAGGTCGTGAACTTGGCGTTTTCCATCCGCGCCCGCTGTTCCGACAGGAACTCGACCAGCGTGGCTTCGCCGCGTCCGTTGCGCGCCGGGTAGGTGAACTGCGCGTCGGGCATCGACCCGGTCTGCGCGTCGACGCGGAACGACAGCTGCGGCCCCGAGAAGGTGCCGCCGCGGGCAAAGACCCGCGCATGGCCCTCGACGTCGACCTGGTCCGTCGCCTGCGTGTAGATGATGCGATCACCGCGCAGCACCATGCCTCCGCGGCGCACTTCGGCATTGCCTTCGAGCACGATCCTCTCGTCGACCGAGCCTTCGATGTGGTCGGCGCGCGCGTAGGTCGGCGAGGTGTCGCGGCTCACGGGTCGCGACTCCGACAGGCTGCGCTCGAGCTTCAGCGGCAACCAGGGCGAATCCGCGTCAGCTGGTCGTGACGGAACGCTGGGCACTGGAGTCGCCGGCTTTGCCGGATGGACCGGCACGACATCGCGGGCCGAGGCGATAGCCGGAATCGCGGTCAACAACGCAACGCTCAGCGGAGTCAGCGCGAAACGCAGAAACAGCGCGGCGTTCGCCGGCAGGCGCGGCATTTAGAATCCGTTGCGAGGTCGAGCCGGGACGGCGCGCCGATTATAGGCATCGCACCTCTCAATTTTGTCCGCGCCGTGCATCCAAAACTGATGACAACGACCACTTCGCCCGCGGTGTGCGACCCTCGTCGGGACCAGCTGGCCGCCTGGCTGAGGGCGCTCCCGGCCGAACTGCACATCGAGCCCGACACGCTGCAACCGGCATCCGCCGACGCGAGTTTCCGGCGATATTTCCGCGTCGACGCCGGCGGTGGAACGCTGATTGTGATGGATGCGCCGCCCGGCAAGGAAGACGTGGGCCCGTTCGTTCGCGTCGCCGGCCTGCTGCGCGACGCCGGTCTCAACGCCCCGCGTGTGATCGAATCCGACGCGCAGCAGGGCTTTCTGCTGTTGAGTGATCTGGGCCGGCAGACCTTTCTCGACGTGCTCAATGACGACAATGCCGCGGAGCTTTTCGCCGAGGCGGCGGCTGCGCTCATACGCTGGCAGCTTGCCACCCAGCAAGGCGCGCTGCCGCCGTATGACGAAGCGCTGCTCAGGCGCGAGCTCGCGCTGTTTCCGGACTGGTATGTCGCGCGCCACCTCGGCCGTTCACTGACGACGGCACAGCGACAGATACTCGATGACATGTTCGATCGGATCGTCGCGGTGAACCTGGCTCAGCCTTCCGTATTCGTTCATCGTGACTACATGCCGCGCAACCTGATGGTGTCGACGCCGTCGCCGGGCGTGATCGACTTCCAGGATGCAGTGATCGGCCCCGTGACGTACGACCTTGCATCGCTGTTTCGGGACGCGTTTATCAGCTGGGACGAAAAACGCGTGATCGACTGGGCAATTCGCTACTGGGAGGCCGCGCGCCGGGCACAGCTCCCCGTCGGCGCTGACTTTGCCTCGTATTGGCGCGATTTCGAGTGGATGGGGCTGCAACGCCACCTGAAGGTGCTGGGCATATTCGCGCGCATCAACTACCGCGACGGCAAGCCGCACTATCTGACCGACACGCCGAGGTTCGTCGGCTACGTGCGCGCAGTGGCACGTCGTTACGACGAACTGGCGCCGCTGGCGCGCCTGTTCGACGAGCTCGAAGGAGTCGGCATGCAGACGGGATATACGTTTTGATGGCCGCTGCGTCCGTCGAGCATGCACCGGTCGCCGGGATGCGCGCCGAAGTGGCGCGGAGGTTCATAAACGGCCCGACGCTTCGCGCCGCAATGGGCGCGAGTCGAGAGGGGCAAGCAGGATGATCATGCGGGCTCTGGTGCTGGCCGCGGGGCGAGGGGAGCGGATGCGGCCGCTGACCGATGCCACGCCCAAGCCTCTACTCTCGGCCGGTGACCGGCGGCTGATCGAGTGGCAGCTCGACGCGCTGGCGGCGGCAGGGATCCGCGAGATCGTCATCAATCTTGCGCACCTCCCGGACCAGTTCCTCGCAGTGCTTGGCACCGGCGAGCGCTTCGGACTCACGATCCGCTATTCGCGCGAAGGCGAACGCGCCGAAGATGCGCTTGAAACCCTGGGCGGCATCGTGCGTGCCCTGCCGCTTCTCGGCGATGCCCCGTTTGTCGTCGTCAGTGGCGATATCGTGACCGATTTTGACTACGCATCGCTGGCTGATGCGGCCGCATCGATTGCCGATCGCCGGTTCGATGCGCACCTGGTGCTGGTCGACAATCCGCCGTTTCATCCACGCGGTGACATGGGACTCGTTGACGGCAGGATCGCGCCCGCCGCGAACGAGCGGCTGACCTACGCCAATATCGGCGTGTTCGCGCCGCGACTGTTCGCGGGGCTGCAGCCGTTGCGTGCACGTCTTTTTCCCTGGCTTTATGCGGCCGCGCAATCCGGGCGCGTCAGCGGCGAGCATTGCCGCGGTCGCTGGTACAACGTCGGCACGACCGAGGAACTGGCGCGGGCCGATGCCGAGTTGCGAGCGAGCAGTGTGCAGATGCGCTCGTAGAATGCGACGCAGTTCCGCCGCATAAGATGATGAATCCAGACGTGTTCCGTTCCCGCCGCGCCCGGGTCATGGACGCGATGGCAGCGCGCGGCGGCGGCGTAGCGGTGCACTTCACCGCGCCCGAGCGGTTGCGCAACCGCGACTCGGAGTTCCCTTATCGGTTCGACAGCTCCTTCTGGTATCTGACCGGTTTTCCCGAGCCCGGTGCGGCTCTGGTCCTGCGGGCGACCGCTACCCGGCGCGAAGCGCAGATCTTCTGCCACCGCCGGGACGCTGAGCGCGAGATCTGGGAGGGTTTCCGCTATGGACCGGAGGCCGCCGCGACGGCCTTCGGCTTCGACGCGGGACACCCGATTGAAACTCTCGACGCCGCCATGCCGACGCTGCTCGCCGATGCGCCGGCGCTTTTTTATGCACTCGCGAGCGGCGCCGAATTCGACGCGCGGGTTGAGCGTTGGCTCGGCGATCTGCGGGCGAAGGCGCGCAGCGGCGCGCGGGCACCGGCGGCGCTGCTCGATCTCACCGAGGTCGTCGACGAACTGCGCCTGATCAAGGATGAGCACGAACTCGACACGATGCGGCGCGCCGCTGCGATCACGACGAGAGCTCACGAGCGCGTGATGCGCGCTTGCCGGCCTGGATTGCGCGAGTACGAACTCGAAGCCGAACTGCTGCATGAATTCCGTCGCCATGGTTCGCCGTCCCCGGCCTACACGTCGATCGTTGCCGCCGGCGCGAATGCGTGCGTGCTGCACTATCCGGCTGGCAACGCGGAGCTGCGCGACGGCGACCTTTGCCTGGTGGACGCCGGCTGCGAGGTTTCCGGCTACGCCTCGGACGTGACGCGCACCTTTCCGGTCAACGGGCGATTCGGCGGTGAGCAACGCGCGGTCTACGAGATCGTGCTCGCTGCGCAGCAGGCGGCGCTGGCAGCGGTCAAGCCGGGCGCCGGCTTCGACGAGCCGCACGTAGCGGCTACCCGCGTGATTGCCGAGGGCCTGATCGACCTCGGCGTCCTGACCGGGACGGTCGACGATGCGATCGCTTCGGGCGCGCATCGGAATTTCTTCATGCACCGGACCAGTCACTGGCTGGGACTCGACGTTCACGATGTGGGCGACTATCGCGAGCAAGTCGCTGCGCCTGCCGAGGGTGAGCGCCCGTGGCGCCGGCTCGCGGCGGGCATGACGCTGACGGTAGAACCCGGCGTGTATCTGCGTCCGTCGGCCAATGTGCCCGCACGCTTTCATGACATCGGCGTACGCATCGAAGACGATGTCCTCGTTACCGCGACGGGCCACGATGTGCTCAGCCATGCGCCGAAGCGGATCGATGACATCGAAGCGCTGATGCGGAGCTGAGGTGAGCGAGCGCGGCATCATCATCGTCGGCGGCGGACCAGTCGGCCTGGCGCTGGCGCTGATGCTCGCGCGCCGCGAGGTCTCGAGCACGGTGATCGATGCGCGAGAACTCGAGGTCGCACGCTCCGACCAGCGACTGCTCGCCCTTGCGCGCGGTACGGTTGACCTGCTGCGGCCGCTGCTGGATCTGCCTCAAGAGGCATGCGCGCCGATCCGGACGGTCGTCGTCTCGTCAGCAGGTGAATTCGGCCGCGTCGTGATCCGCGAAGACGATCTCGGCATAGGGCCGCTCGGAGTCACCGTGCGCTATGGCGCGCTTGTCGTTCCGCTGGCGCAGGCCTGCGAACGCTGCCAGCGGGTCTCGGTGCTGCGGCCGCGCCGGGTCATGAGCCTCGAACAGCAGCCGGCGCGAGCACGGCTCACGCTCGACGACGGCGGCGCGGTGGACGCTGCGCTTGCCGTCAACGCGGAAGGCACGATGGTGTTGACCGGCCAGCAGCCGCGCCAGACCGGAGTCGTGGCCGATGTCGTCGTCGCCGGTCCGGCCGCCGGCGAAGCGCACGAACGCTTCACCCGCGAGGGTCCGCTGGCATTGCTACCGACTCCGGCCGCTGTAGCCAGCGACGGCCGCACGCTCGGAATGGTCTGGTGCATGTCGGCGGACGCGGCCGAACGGCGGCTCGCGCTCGACGACGGCGCCTTTATCGCGGAGCTGCAGCAGGCCTTCGGCGCGCGCCATGGTCGGGTTCTGCGAGTGGGCATGCGCCGAGCGTATCCACTGGTCGAGCAGACCCGGCAGAGCGTGCGTGCGCACCGCACGGTGTGGATCGGTAACGCTGCACAGACGCTGCACCCGGTGGCCGGCCAGGGCCTCAACCTGGGCATGCGCGACGCGGCCCGTCTCGCGGACGCGATCGCTCGTGCCGTCGCATCCGGGCGCGATCCGGCTGTCGAGCTGCCGGACTATGAAGAGCGAAGACGGGCCGACCGTGGCGCGATCGTCGCGCTGACGCGACAACTGCCAGGGTTGTTCGCGACCCGGGCAGCACCGATTGCCATCGGCCGTTCGGTGGCGCTGGCAGCGCTAGGCGCGATCCCCGAATTGCGGCGCGAATTTGCTCGGGTGCTGATGTTCGGCATCCGCAGCTGATCGACACAGATGCTGCTTCGCTACAATCCGCGCCCTTTTGTCGCTCCAGCGCGTCTCGCCTTCGCCTGAACGCCACCGCCGATGCGCATCGGTCCCTACTTGTTGCCGAACAACGTCTTCGTCGCGCCGATGGCGGGCGTGACCGATCGGCCCTACCGTCAGCTGTGCAAGTCGCTCGGCGCGGGCCATGCCGTGTCCGAGATGGCGGCGTCCAACCCGCGGCTATGGGCGACTGAGAAGACGATGCGCCGGCTCGATCATTCGGGCGAACGCGCGCCGGTCGCCGTGCAACTTGCGGGGTCCGATCCTGCGATGCTCGCCGAAGCGGCTCGCTACAACGTCGACCGCGGCGCCCAGATCATCGACATCAACATGGGTTGCCCCGCGAAGAAGGTCTGTAGCGTCGCCTGCGGTTCTGCGCTGCTGCGCGATCTGAATCTAGTGGTGCGCATCCTCGATGCTGTCGTCGGCGCAGTCGACGTGCCGGTGACGCTCAAGTACCGCACCGGCTGGGATCGACAGCATCGCAATGCGGTCGAGGTGGCCCGTCTGGCTGAAGAACGCGGTATTGCTGCGTTGACGCTGCACGGCCGCACACGCGCCTGCGGCTTCAGCGGAGAGGCCGAATACGACACGATCCGTTCAGTCAAGAGCGCAGTCGCGATGCCCGTGGTTGCCAACGGCGACATCGATGGTCCTTTCAGGGCGCGCGAGGTGCTGCGCTACACCGGCGCCGATGCGGTGATGATCGGGCGCGCCGGGCAGGGACGGCCGTGGATCTTTCGCGAAGTTGCCCACTTCCTGGCTACCGGCGAACTGCTGCGGCCACCTCCGGTGGACGAAGTGCGCCAGCTACTGCTGTCGCATCTCGACGACCACTATCGCTTTTATGGCGCAGAGGTCGGCGTGCGCACGGCGCGCAAACACATCATCTGGTACACGCGCGCTCTAGAGGGTGGTGACGACTTCTGCACCGAGATGAATCTGCTCGACGACTGCCGCGCGCAGCAACGTGCGGTGGACGGCTTCCTGCGTCGCCATGCGGACCGCCACGAACGGCTGGCTTACGCGCCGCTGCTGCACTGAGGAAGCAAGTGCCGAAGACCTCCGCAAAGTCGGGCACGATCGAGCGCGCGAGTCGCCAGCGCAGTGGCGAAACACTCGAGCAGTGCGTGCTGCGCAGCCTCGAGCAGTATTTCGAGGACCTGGACGGCGCCCGGCCCCACGCGCTGTTCGAGATGGTCTCGAACGCGGTCGAGCGGCCGCTGCTGCAATTCGCGATGACTCGGGCGGGTGGCAACCAGTCGGCCGCGGCCGAACTGCTCGGAATCAATCGCAATACGCTGCGCAAGAAGCTGCAGCAGCAGAAGCTGACGTAGGGTGCCGTCGGTGAGCGACGGGCTGGCATCGTCGGCAATGCGGCGGGGAGGCCGCAGGCAATGAGCAAGCAGGCGCTGATAAGCGTTTCGGACAAGCGCGGTGTCGTGGATTTCGCACGGGCGCTGCAGCAGCTCGGATATCGCATCCTGTCGACCGGCGGGACCGCGCGGCTGGTTGCAGAAGCTGCAATTCCGGTCACCGAAGTCGCCGATTACACCGGGTTCCCGGAAATGCTCGACGGCCGTGTCAAGACGCTGAACCCGCGGATCCATGCGGGGCTGCTGGCGCGTCGGCCGGATGCGGCGCACATGCAGGCGCTTGCCGCGCATGCGATCGACCCGATCGACATCCTCGTGGTGAACCTGTATCCGTTCGAGCAGACGGTCGCGCGCTCCGACTGCATGTTCGACGATGCGGTCGAGAACATCGACATCGGTGGTCCGGCGATGCTGCGTGCCGCTGCGAAGAATCACGAGAGCGTGGCGGCGATCGTCGATCCTGACGATTACGCGGCGGTCGTCGCCGAGCTGCGTGCATCGGGCGGCGTTGGAGCATCGACGCGGCTCGCGCTGGCGAAAAAGGTCTTTGCACACACCGCCCGCTACGACGGCATGATCGCGAACTACCTGACCAGCCTGGACGCCACGGGCCGGCCGACCGCATTGCCGGAAGTGCTGAGCCGTCAGTGGATCAAGGTGCAGCAGATGCGCTACGGCGAGAACCCGCACCAGAGCGCCGCGTTCTACCGCGAACAAAACGTCGCCCCCGGGCTGCTGGCCGGATACTCGCAGCTGCAGGGCAAGGAGCTCTCGTACAACAACATCGCGGACGCCGACGCGGCGTGGGAATGCGTGCGCAGCTTCAGCGAGTGCGCCTGCGTCATCGTCAAGCACGCGAATCCCTGCGGCGTTGCCATCGGTCCGGGCGCAGCGGAGGCCTACGGCAAGGCCTTGCGCACCGATCCGACATCAGCTTTCGGCGGCATCATCGCGTTCAATCGCACCGTCGATGCTTCGGCCGCAGAGGCGGTTGCTCGGCAGTTCGTCGAAGTGGTGATCGCGCCGGAGTTCGATGCGGCTGCGCGCAAGGTCTTTGGCGCAAAGCAGAACGTTCGTCTGCTGTCGGTCGCGCTGGGCGACGGGCACAACGACCTCGACTTCAAGCGGGTCGGCGGCGGCCTGCTGGTGCAGTCTCCCGACCTGCACCGCACTTCCGCGGCGGACCTCAAAGTGGTCACGAAGAAGGCACCGACTGCCGATCAGCTCGAAGACCTGTTGTTCGCCTGGCGAGTGGCGAAGTTCGTCAAGTCCAACACCATCGTGTTTGCGCAGGGCGGCATGACACTCGGCGTCGGCGCCGGGCAGATGTCACGGATCGATTCCGCGCGAATTGCGACGATCAAAGCGAAGGAGGCCGGGCTATCGCTCGCCGGGTGCGCCGCCGCTTCGGATGCGTTCTTTCCGTTCCGCGATGGTCTGGATGTCGTCGTCGACGCCGGTGCCACCTGCGTGATCCAGCCGGGCGGGAGCGTGCGCGACGACGAGGTGATTGCGGCGGCCGACGAGCGCGGCGTCGCGATGGTGTTCACCGGGACGCGGCACTTCCGGCACTAAACTCGATGCGGGAACTCCCAGGGGCCCGTGGCACAATCGTCGCGTGTCTTCCGCGCTGCGCATCCTTGGGATCGACCCGGGCCTGAACCGTACCGGCTATGGCGTGGTCGAAGCGCAAGGCTCGCGCCTGACCTATGTCGCCGCCGGCGTGATCCGGGTGCCGCGCGGCGAACTGCACCAGCGTCTCGGCACCATCCTGCGCGCACTCGACGAAGTGATCCGTGCCGCGCGGCCGGACGTTGCGACAGTGGAAAAAGTCTTCGTCAACGTCAATCCGCAATCGACACTGTTGCTCGGGCAAGCCCGCGGCGCGGCGATCTGCGCTGCCGTCGCAAGCGGTCTTGCGGTGCACGAATACGCCGCGTTGCGTATCAAACAGGCGGTGGCTGGCTTCGGACAGGCGGACAAGCGCCAGGTGCAGACAATGGTGCAACGCCTGCTGGCACTCGACGTCGCCCCGGCGAGCGACGCGGCGGACGCACTGGCTTGTGCGATCTGTCACGCGCATTCACGCACGCTCCTCGCCGCAATCGCGCGCAGCGCACCCACCGCGCCTCGTCGCAGCGCCGGCGGATCGCGGCGCGCCTGGACAGCGCGACTGGCAGGCGGCCGATGATTGGTCGGCTCGAAGGCCGCCTGCTCGAGAAGAACCCACCGAGCCTGCTCGTTGACGTCAACGGCGTTGGCTACGAGGTCGACGTGCCGATGAGCACGTTTTATCAACTGCCGGCGATCTCCGAGAAGATCGTGCTGCTCACCCACCTCGCGGTGCGCGAGGACGCGCAGCAACTGTTCGGCTTCGCCACCCTCGCGGAGCGCGGTGCGTTTCGCGAACTGATCAAGATCTCCGGTGTCGGCGCACGCACCGCGCTCTCGGTGCTGTCCGGCCTGTCGGTCACCGAGCTGGCGCAAGCCGTCACGCTGCAGGAAAGCGGGCGGCTGACCCGCATCCCCGGAATTGGCAAGAAGACCGCCGAGCGTCTGCTGCTGGAACTCAAGGGCAAGCTCGGCGCCGATCTAGCGCCAGCCGGTGCCGTTGCGGCCAGCGATGCAACGGCCGACATCATCCGTGCGTTGCTGGCGCTCGGATACAACGAGCGCGAGGCGCATGCCGCGGTGCGACAGCTGCCGGCAGGATCCAATACGTCGGACGGCATCCGCCTCGCCCTAAAATCACTTGCAAAGGGCTGAAGCCGTCGACTCGGAGAACGTATTGAACGAAGAGCGCGTAGTCGCGGCGCAGCCTGCCTCGCCGAACGAGGAGGCGGTCGAGCGCGCGCTGCGGCCGACTTCACTGGCCGAATACGTCGGGCAGCCGAAGGTGCGCGAACAGCTCGGCATCTTCGTCGCTGCGGCGCGCAACCGGGCTGAAGCGCTCGATCACGTGCTGCTGTTCGGACCGCCGGGTTTGGGCAAGACCACATTGGCCCACATCATTGCCCGCGAAATGGGCGTGAACCTGCGCCAGACATCGGGCCCGGTGCTGGAGCGGCCCGGCGACCTCGCCGCGCTTCTCACCAATCTCGAGAAACACGACGTGCTTTTTATCGACGAGATTCATCGGCTGTCACCGATCGTCGAGGAGATCCTGTATCCGGCGCTCGAGGACTTCCAGATCGACATCATGATCGGCGAAGGGCCGGCGGCCCGCTCGATCAAGCTCGATCTGCCCGCGTTCACGCTGGTCGGCGCGACTACGCGTGCCGGCATGTTGACCAATCCGCTGCGCGATCGTTTCGGCATCGTGGCGAGGCTCGAGTTCTATTCAACCGAGGAGTTGACGGCGATTGTGACCCGGTCCGGACGTCTACTAGAGGCGAAACTGACGCTGGACGGCGCACGCGAGATCGCGCGACGTTCGCGCGGGACGCCGCGAATTGCGAATCGCCTGCTGCGGCGCGTGCGCGATTACGCCGAGGTCAAGGGCACTGGCGAGATTTCCGCCGCAGTCGCCGATGCGGCGCTGGCGATGCTCGAAGTCGACGCACTTGGCCTCGACCTGATCGACCGCAAGTTGTTGCTCGCGGTGATCGACAAGTTCGGCGGTGGTCCCGTGGGGATCGACAACCTATCGGCCGCCGTCGGCGAGGAACGCGACACCTTGGAAGATGTCGTCGAGCCATATCTGATTCAGCAGGGTCTGCTGCAGCGCACGCAACGTGGCCGGGTCGCGGCGGTGGCCGCATACCGACACCTCGGCCGCATCGAGCCGCGCGAGTCCGGACGAGTGGGTGATCTGCTCTAACCGGTCGTTTCGTGGGCATGGCCCTTGCGGCGGGGCTGGCGCATGCGGATGTTTTCACTAGAATCGCCGGTTTTGCGAAATCCGGCCGGCCAGCGTTAACATTCTCGGCTTTTCGCGCAGTGGGCTTCACTGAATGGGCGAGTTTCCACGGTGCGGCGGATTGTTTCGCGTACCGTAGGTGGCATCGGCATTGGTCCACCAGCAGTCGCTCGTAGAAACTTTCGCTCATTGCACCTTCGCAGGGGGCGCCATATGAATTACGCACAGCAGCAGCGCAACCCGACCCGGCACGCGGCAGGCATCACCGCGGTTGTGCTGCTGCACGTCCTCATCATCTATGCGCTGGTCACCGGGCTTGCGCGCACGGTCATCGAAGTCGTAAAAGGTCCGATCGACGTCAAGGTGATCGAAGAGATCATCAAGAAGCCGCCGCCTCCTCCCGAGGTCGTTCCGCCGCCGCCGAAGATGGCCGCGCCACCACCACCGTTCATGCCGCCGCCCGAGATCAACATCGCGCCGCCGCCGACGCCGGCGCCGACAATTTCCGCAGTGACCCAGGAAGCCCCACCGGGGCCGCAGGCACCGGTAATCGCAAAGACCGAGCCGGCGCCGGCCC